>JAKOXM010000782.1 GCA_029781095.1 Bacteroidota bacterium | reverse complement strand
AGCGAGGCAAAGGGTATCAGGTTGAGCGCAAAGGGTATGGCTGCTACCGCCGCCAGCAAAAATACCCCGTGGGTAAAGGCGGATAATCGGGTGCGGGCACCGGCGTCGACATTGGCTGCGCCGCGCACAATAACAGCTGTCATGGGAATAGCGCCCACCATTCCGCAGGCCATGTTGCCGAGGCCCTGTGCGATCAGTTCGCGATTTACGGGCGTTTTTCGTTTCAGGGGGTCCAGTTTGTCGATGGCCTCCACACAGAGCAAGGTCTCGAGGCTTGCCAGCAGACTGATGGTGAAAGCGTCCCTGAAAATACGGCTGTCGGTCAGTGCCTTCGAAAAATCCGGCGTGGATATCTGGCCAAAGATATTAGCCGGTATCGTGACGGTTTGTGTGGTTCGCAGCGCCCATTCAGGGTTCACCAGCGGCATAAGAATATACATGCCGACGCCTGCCAGCACGACCAGCAGGGGCAGAGGCAGCCATTTGGCCTTGCGCCGGAAAAAATCGCTGAATAAAACGAGAATCGCCAGTGATACCACCGTAATCAGCAATACCGGTGGTGAAAAATGGTGGTAAAAGTTGTTGGCATTCATGTAGAATTTATTGGTGCTAAACAAACCCAGAAAACCCTCCGTCCAGAAATCGGGTTCGTCGTAGCCCAGCGACAGGGGAATTTGTTTGGACACCAGGATAATGCCTATGGCCGCCAGCATACCCTTGATGACTGCCGACGGAAAATAGAGGGCAACCGTGCCCAGCTGCAAAATGCCGAGCAGCAACTGAAAGACGCCGGCAAAAAATACCGCCAGCAAAAACACCCTGTAGTCGCCAAATGCAGTGATAGAGGCCCCGACCACCGTGGTAAGCCCCGCGGCAGGTCCCGATACGCCGAGCTGCGAGTTGCTGATCAGGGAGACGACGATGCCGCCTATGACGCCGGATAAAATACCGGCATACAAGGGCGCACCTGATGCCAGCGAAATGCCGAGGCACAGCGGCAGGGCTACGAGAAATACCGTCAGACCGGCAGGCAGATCGTGTTTGAACCAGATCAGCCGGTAATAGCGCCATTTGTGTGGATTCTGGAGAGATTGTAAATGCATAGCAGGAAAATCGGTATTGTGCGTTAATGTGCCTGTCTTGCCGGTTCAGGATATTTTTGTCCACAATTTCAGTTTCCCGTCAAACCCCGAAAATTGAACCTTGTAGCTATCGGGCACCTCACGCAGATAGCTGAAATAGGTGGCCAGCCGTGTGCCGGCGGGCATTTGTTCCAGTTCCGTTTTCATATATTGGGCATACAGGGCGTATAATGACTTGTCCGGCCTTATCGAGTCGTCAATCGGCTCGTTTTCCAAAACATTTTCATAAAACGAATTAAAAAAATAAATCGCATCGAAATCCTGAAATCCGATATCCAATATGTTCGAATGTATAAATGTTGCGTTGCTCAATCCATATTGCCCGGAGAGGAGCTCCGATATCTGAAACAGGCTTTTGCGCTGCTCTACGCCGGTAAAAACGCCATTAGTGCAGGCTGCTCCGATCATGCAAAACTTCCCTGCACCGGAGCCGACATCCAGCACCTTTGCGCCGGGCTTTTCAACGAGAAACCTGGCCGCCGTTTTGGCGACATCAACGGGCGTAAAATGGATTTTGGATACTTCTCTTATCTGGCTGGTATAAATAGCGTCAAAATCGTTATCGCTTACACGGCCTCCTGCTTTTAAATGTCGAATGACCATCGGGACTCAATTTTCGCCAAAAAGGTACGGATTTTATCGGGAGCACGGGATATGTGCCTGCTGCAATGTGTTTGATTTGAGCACAAAAAAAGCAGGTCGGGCGTTACGCCCGACCCGCAAAAACCCCAAAAAACCAAATGAAAACTTTTTTTGCAATTATCTCGCCATGAGATACGGAGCCGGAATGCGGTTTGTTGCCTGTTTTAAAAAATATAATATAACCTGGTTTTAAAACCGATCTGATTATCTGAAACAACAGGTTTTTTGCCGAACCGGCGCAAGAGGAAACCTTCCAGGCCAAGAGCGACATGCTGATTCAAATGCGCATCGACGCCCGCCATCAGGAGCATTCCCTGCCAGCGGGTGTAGGTTTCGGTCTCTACGGGCAAGTGTTTTTCGATGTTGTTTACCTCATTTTCAAATTCAAACTCCACGCTGTATGGAAAGAATGTCGTGGCTTCTCCGCCCACGCCGATCCACGGCGACCACATGCTGTGGATTGGCAGCGAATAAGCCAGTTGAAGATCGTAGGACAGAGCCGGGAGGTGGTAGGTCTCCCAGTACTTGAGCGAATAATCCTGGCCGGGCGTTGGAACCCTTACCTGGTCGCCGAGCGCAATTGTATTGTTTGATTTAAGAGAGGTACGATCGTAGTGGGTACTCAGACCCAGGCGAAAATTGCGGGCAATCTCCACGTCGGCCGAAAGGCCCAGCTGAACGATCGAGCCTGATATTTTGCCGGGCAGGGAAGGATTGGCCCAGCCCGCATCGAAACTCAGCCGGGGCCGGCCTATATAAAAAACCGGCGAGCCGGCTTTTTTGACCGGCTCGGGCGTCTGTACGGGTTGCGGAAATGATACACCGGTGGTGTCTTCCTGTTTATTCAGCACCCGGGAGCCATCAGGTTTTTGTTGCAAGGCAACGGCCGGCTCATCAGGCGAAACGGGTTCTTTTCCCGAGGGCGATGTGTTGAGAAGCCCGTCACTTTTTTCCCTCTGTCCGGCGGCGCTTGCTCCTGCCCCGGCACCCATGACTCCGGTCGGAGAAGATGCCTGCTGATCCTCCCTGGCGGATATATCCTCCGGTGCGGATTGATTCTCTGCCGATGCCCTGGCACCCATGACTCCGGCGGGAGAAGATGCCAACTGATCCTCCCTGGCGGATATACCCTCCGGTGCGGAATGGTCCTCTGCCGATGATGTGTTTTTTTGCGTATCCCGGGGCAGAAAGCGGCGGTATGTTTCGGACGAATACCTTTGCACATGCGTGATATTATGGTATATCGTGTCATACCGGTAAACTACCGTCGAACGAACAATGGTATCTGATTGCACAATCATTGTACGCTGCCCGGAAGGCACCTCGTTTTGCTTCGCCTCGTGCCACTGGTACCACCAGAAAACGTTGCCGCCTGCCAGCATCGCGAACAAGGGGAGCAGTGCGGGTAATACCCATCGCTTCCAGCGTTCGTAGGCATCGATTCGCCGCGACAATTCCAGCCAGCGCGCTTCCTCGTAAGGTTCGCCTCCCAGTTGATCAAATTTGTGGGCGAAGATTTTATCAAAGTCGTTATCTTTCATAGATGTCTTTGGTTTGCCGATTGATTAGGAGCATTTTAAGCCTGGCACGGGCTTTTGACAAGTTGGACTTTACCGAACCGATAGATACATCCAGAATTTCCGCTATTTCCCGGTAATCATAACCCTCGATGGCATACAGATTAAACGTTGCCTGATAGGCAGGCGGCAGTTGTCTGACAAGGTCAAGCAGGTATTCCGCATCGGTATTGATCAGTATTTCGGCTACTACGGTTTCATCGCGGGCTTCAATCAACTCTTCCGTCTGTATTTCATTCATTCTGGAGCGATAATAGTCGATACAGGTATTTATCATTACCCGTTTGATCCATGCCTCGAACGGCTGGCGGCCATCATATTTGTCCAACTTGGTAAATACTTTGAAAAAACCGTCCTGAACACATTCGCGGGCCTCTTCGGCATTGCTGGTATAACGAAGACAGATAGCCGAGGCCCAGGCACAGAATGCCTTGTACAGCCGGTTCTGCGCATAGCGATCGTGTCGCCGGCAATCCCGGATGACCCCTTCTAGTTCTGCTTTACTGAGCATGCTGTCTGAATAAATCACGGATTTCCGTGCCCAAATGTTGCTTTCTCCCAAAAAAGCGAGCCAGGTATTACACCAGCTCGCTTTTAACCTTTAAACGAATGAAAACTGAACCGAAATACGGGGCATAATTGCGCTTTGTTGCTTGAAATGCCTCAAAGTTTTGAAAATTTCAGCACGTCGGTATCTCCGTTTCCGCCGCTTGTGTGTTCGAAATGCATAAAATTGTCGGAGATCTGGATGATAAGCCAGTCTTCTTCAAGATCGGAAAGTGCGCTTGGAACGGTGCCGGTAAAATCAATCAGGAATTTGTTGGCACTGTCATCGATACCGGTCGACCAGGTGCCCGTCCAGGTCTGGCTGCCGTTGGAGGCAGAGAGGCTGCCGTTGGAACCGAATTCAAAGACGTAACCCGTGTAATTGGCGGTCTCGTCCTTTTTGTCAAAAAAGAAAGTCACTTTCCACTGGCCCGCTGCGGGCGTTACATTGGTGCCGCCTCCCGGATTGGATGAATCGTCACTTTTCTGGCAGGAAAACAGGGTGGACAAGGCAAATAAAATGATAGCCGGGATGCTTTTGATACTTCTCATGGTAGCAGGTTTGAATGATACGTTTGAATTGTGTCACAAAAGAAGGCGCGGCGGCCTGCGTCGGCAAGTTTTTCCCACCCAACGGGAATTTAAGCGACCTGAGCCCGTTTTTTTGCAGACTGCCGTCGAACCTGTATTACCTTAGCGGGATGTTTTCGCCGCAGTTAAAATCATTTCTGCATCGGACGTTTCATTTTGACAATCCCAATCCGGAGATTACCAACAAGCGCATATTAGGCCTGTTTCTGGTAATCATGGTGATGGCATCGGCCGTTTGCTACAACCTGGCCTATGATATGCTGGGCTATTCGTTTGTCTGGTGGACCACCCTTGTCTACTGCGGCGCTACCGTTGCCGGGCTGATTTGGTTGCTGTATTCGGGCAACTATTTCTTTTTTAAACACCTGCAATTTATTCTGCTGCTGGTGTTGCCTCCCGTGGCGCAATGGTTGCGGGGCGGATATACGGCCGGCAGCGGCTTCATTCTGATATCTTTTCTGGCCCCGATCGGAGCGCTGATATTCAATGAATGGCGTGCCGCGCGGTTTTACTTCGCCTTTTATATCATCCTGTTGCTGGGCGGAGGCATGATGGAATACTGCTTTGCCGCAGTCGCGGACACGCCTTCTCCACGTGTCCGGATATTGTTTTTCGAAATCAATTTTATCCTGACAACCAGCATTGTGTACTATTTGATGGAAAAGTCGCTGCGATTTCAGACCGATTTGCAGGCCATGCTGGTGGAGGAGAACCTGAAATCCGATGCGTTGATCAGCAACCTGCTGCCGGATGAAACCGCGCAGGAGATAAAATCCACCGGATATGCACAGGCAAAAAGTTATCCCGTGGCCACTGTTTTGTTTACGGATTTTGTGGGGTTTTCCGCTTTTGCCCGAACCCTGAGCGCGGAGGAACTGGTCGAGCAGATCGACTTCTATTTCGGTGCATTTGACGAAATCGTTCGGCGCAACGATCTTGAAAAAATCAAAACCATCGGCGATAGCTACATGTGTGCAGGCGGCTTGCCCACCCCGAGAGACGCACACGTGTATGATATGTTGAAAGCGGCTGTCGAAATGCGGGAGTTCGTTGCGAAAAATCGTCCGGCTAAAATGGCCCGGTTCAATTATCCTTTCGATATCCGGATCGGCATACACACCGGGCACATGGTGGCGGGTGTGGTTGGCAACAGCAAGATCGCTTATGATATCTGGGGAGAAACCGTCAACATAGCGTCCCGGATCGAGCGCTTGTGCGAACCGGGACGAATCTGCATTTCCAAAGCAACCTATGATCTGGTCAGGGACCGGTTCAGATGCTCTTACCAGGGCCGGTTTCCCGCCCGGCATGTCGGAGAAGTGGATATTTATTATGTGGAGGAATCTTGAAAGGGGTGTCTCAGTTGGGGAGGTGCCGTAGTTTTTCGAGGTGGATGACTTCTATGGAGCCTTCATGAATATTGATCAGACCTTCATTTTTGAAATCGGTCAGCGTCCGGATCAGCGTCTCTTTGGCCGTGCCGGCCAGCGATGCGAGGTCTTCCCGAAGCAGGCTGATGGAACCGTGCGTCTGGTCATACAATTGCACGAGCGTGGTGGCTACCCGCTTGCGCACCGAATTGTAGGCCAGTTCTATGAGTTGCTGTTCGCGTTCTGCGACGTGACTGGCCAGCATTTTTATAAAACGTGCATTGACGTCGCGGTTGCCGAATACCAGGGCTGCAAAGTCGGACTTGGGTACCAGTTTGACGGCACAATCTTCCAGCGCCGCTGCGCTTTCGGGGTAGGCATCCTCCTTGAAAAGGGCCAAAAAGCCCAGGAAATCGCCGCCTTGCGCTACTTTTACGATCAGTTCGCGGCCGTCGTCGCTTGTTTTATACACCTTGACCTTGCCGCTTTCCACAAAAAACAGCCAGCGCGGGTTCTCGCCTTCCCGGAATATAATGTCCTTTTTGCGGTAATGACGCACTTCCCGGTTGTCCGACAAGTGCTTGATTGCTTCCAGCGCCCGCGCCTCATCGATAAAATGGTCGAGCGAGCCGGTGGTCTGCGCTGATGCCACCCGCAGCCGTTCGCTTTTTTTCAGGCGGGCCTCTACGGTCTGCAGCAGGGCCATATCGTCGAACGGCTTGGTGATATAATCGTCCGCGCCGAGGGACATGCCTTTGCGGAAATCATCCTTCTCGGCTTTCGCAGTCAGAAAAATAAACGGCACGTCGACCGTTTTTGCCTGTCGGCTGAGAATGTGCAATACGCCGTAACCGTCCAGTTCGGGCATCATAATGTCACAAAGGATGAGATCGGGCGGCGATTCGAGCGCTTTTTCCACGCCGGCTTTGCCATTTTCGGCCGTTACGGCCTCATACCCTCCCAAAACGAGTATTTCGGCCAGATTTTCACGCACATCTGCGTTGTCTTCAATAATGAGGATTTTCTTCATAGCAGCTAAAGTATATGTTAAACAAATATTGCTTACTGATTTTTATCAGCCTCCGGTTTAACACAGGTCATTCCCGGGGGCACTCGCAAAACCCATCTTTGCCTTGACAAAAATTCAAAAACGCCGCAGCGATGCGGCAGCAAAAATCTCACTATTATGAACACATTTGCTCTTGTATCGACCATCATGACCCCTCACACCCAGTTGGTGACCGTGAGCCCGGAGGAGAACCTGCTCAAGGTGAAGGAAATTTTTGATACGCACAAATTTCACCATATCCCCGTAGTGCATTTTCGGGAGATCGTCGGGATGCTTAGTAAAACCGATTTTATGTTTTTCCTCGGAGGCGCTTCGCTGTATGATGAAGACCGTTTTGACAATGAAAGCCGTTTGAAACGCGCTCAGGCAAAAGATATCATGACGACGGGTCTTGGCAAACTCGAACCGGACGATCGCATCAACGTAGCACTGGAAGTTTTTTGCAAAAACTGGTTTCACGCTTTGCCGGTCGTAAAAGACGGCGATCTGGTTGGTATTGTGACGCCTTTCGATATCATGAAATACATGCTGGATGAAAAGCCGAAACTGCCGCACATGGTATATGAATCCGAATCCTGAGTACGTGTGAACGAATTCGTTCAGATTCAAATTGATCCGCTATGACCACGTTTAAAATATTTGGGGCGCATGATGCCGATACCCGGCTTCTGCGCGACAATCTTGCCCTTGCGCTGTCCACATTTCCTTTGGACAACAAGGTGGAAGAAGTTTCCGAACCGAATAAAATCCGGTTTAGCGGTGTCCTGCTCACGCCGGCGCTTATGCTCGATGGAGAAGTTGTAGCGGAAGGGAAAGTCCCATCCGTGCAGGAACTGACAACGATTTTTCAGAATCGCTTTTTGCTGAAGAGCAAAATATACCGCTTGCGCACGATCACCGTGCCTGTCGATATGAGCAAGCCGGCCGAGTGCGCATTGGTATTCGCGTGGCATCTTGCGCAGAAATTCGACGCAAAACTGGATGTAATATATGCCATGGACAGCATTTTTGAGGGCTCGTTACCTTCAGCATCCGGCTTTTTGTCGGGCTATAAAAAGACGATGGAACAGGAACTGGAGACTTTTGTAAAAGAAACTTTGGGAAAGGCGGGTTTTACCTATGATCCGCCTTCCCAAAAAGTCCCCGCTCCCAGGACGGAAGAGGAAGATGATGGACTGACTGTCACGCTGAGTGTATTATACGGTTTTCCGGAGGCTGTCATCGAAGAGCGTTCGCGAAAGACGGACCTTATCGTAATGGGTACGACCGGACGCGGCGGGGTGGGGCGCGATCTGTTTGGTTCCGTTAGTACCGAAGTTTCCCGAATCGCGCATTGCCCGGTATTGTTCGCACCCGTCGGCGCCGAGTTTCACGGATTTAACAACGTGTTGTACGCCAGTAATTTCGATTCACTCGATGCCTTGCGCATCAAACAGGCGGTCACTTTCGCCCGGCGTTTCGGCGGACGCATGCATTTCGTGCACGTAGGCCCGCCCGGAGAAAAAGCCCTTGATCTGGAGCGCAAGTTATTCGAAGTCGATTATCAGCATTCCAGTCCGGAATACCCGTTCCTGTTTTCGCGGATGATTGGCGACGATGTGGTGGAACAATTAAACGAATATGCGCTGTACAACAAGATCGACCTGATGGTACTGGTAACGCACCAGCGGACTTTCTGGGAAAGTCTGCTGCACAAAAGCATCACCCGGAAAGCGCTGGTTGGGGCCGGTTTGCCGCTGCTGATCATGCACTCGGATGACGACATGCTGAAGTAGGATCAGAATTTTCAGAATGGGGGAATTGGCAGAATTCCCGACGCGCCGATCAGGATAGTAAAAGTAAGGATCGGAATTTTCAGAATTGGAGAATTGGCAGAATTCCCGACGCGACATGGCAGAGTTTTCAGGATTAAAGCATTTCCGGTGTTCCGAACCGGACGACGATATTGAAATAACAACCCTCTGATTCTCAAGCTTGAGGTTTTTGTTCGCCCTGTTGGCGCGTTATACGTGCTGGCAGGGTTTTTTTGTCATTCATCATTTCGTTTTTGCATCATTATTGACTTTATAATGCGAATCACTGGTTGACTTCGGAGAAGTCGCATCTTTGTAGAAATCAATTTTTCCCAACAAAACCGACCTCGAAAAGGTCGAATATGGTACCATTTATCGCTTCATTCGACCTCGGAGAGGTCGTGAAATGTTTGATTTTCACCAGCTACCAATCTTAGACCTCTCCGAGGTCTTTCGCAGTTTAACCCGTGATTCGCATATTATAGTCCATGTATTCAGGAGGAACGGGTCACCGCACGACGGTTACGTCCCCGGATTTGAACAGGATGGTCCCCGATGCGAGGTGTAATGTTGCAAACCAGCAATAAACGCCCGATGGGACTGTTTTACCCCGGCATTTACCATCCCATCCGGCGTGCTCCTCGTTTAGGGGAAGATCAAGGCCTTCGAATACGAGGCCGCCCCAACGATCGAATACTCGTAGCAATCCGATGCGGGAAAACGCTTCCGGATCGCCGAAAAGGGTGAAATAATCGTTTTCGCCGTTGTTATCTGGGGAAAAAACGGTAGGTGCATACAGGCTGGGCGATTTTTCCAAAACGCGGAGTTTTATCGAATCCGAAGTAATGCAGCCATTTTCGTCCGTAAGGGAAATAAAAAAGGTGGCGCTTTGGCCGATTGTTGCTAGGGGGTTGGGGCAATCATCGCAGGATAACCCTTCGGTTGGCGACCAGTGAAAAAGGTAGTTTCCAGGCGGGCTTATGGAAAGCGGCAGGAGAAATGGTTCGTCGGCGTCGAGAACCGGAACGGGTCCCCATTCGAGCAGCGGAGCCGTCGGGGCGCTGAACGAAAAATGGTACTGACGCTGACATCCCGCGTCGTCGGTGACGGTCACGTTCCAGTCGCCCGGGCCGAGGTTTTCGAAATTGCCTGTGTCGGACGCGACATTGTTATTTAGTTGAAAATGAAATGGTTGTACGCCCCCTGATATGGCTGCGAGGCTGATGAATCCGTCCGTTGCGCCGGGGCATCGCGGGGCGGCGGAATCCCAGACGGCTTCGATTGGCGGAATCCCGGTTACCGCTATGGTATCTGCGCCCCGGCAGCCGTTCGCGTCCGTTACGGTGACGGCATGGATGCCGGGTCCGGCATCCAGGGTTGGCCCGCCGGTGCCGCCGGACCATTCGACGGCGGAGAATCCGCTCACGGAAAGGAGGGTTTTGTCTCCTTCGCACACGATGGTAGATCCGTCGATGTGCGGCTGTGGTTGAGGCAACAGGTAGAGGTTCAAATGCACAATACTGTCGCAGCCGTTGACGGAAGGCACCGTGTCGGCATAGATTCCGGGTGTATACCGTGCTATCCCGTTAAAGTACAGGGAATCTCCGGGACAAAGGCCCGCTGATATTGTCGTTTGAGGGCGGGGAAGCACGGACAGGGAAAGCATTACGATGCTGTCGCAGCCCTGCGGAGTTTGCAGGGGCAGGGTGTATTGGCCTGCGTCGGTGAATACCATTCCACCTGCGGAGAAAGTTTGCCCGTCGCAGACCACCGCGTGGAGGCTGAAGGTGTCGGGCGGGCTGACGTCGAGTTGCAGAACAACCCTTGTCAGACAGCCGTCGACCAGCAGGGTGTCGTCGTAAATGCCTGACGATGAATAGACATTACCGGAAAGGGAGATGGACTGCCCCGAACAGATGGAGGTATCGAGCGTCAACAGGGGATAAAAGAAAGAAAGGGCGAGGCAATCGGTGGAGTCGCATCCGTTAAAGCCGGTATACACAGTACAGACGGTCGTGTCGGTCGTAAAGGATACCCCGTTTAAAATATAAGGCTGGCCGGCGCAAGGCGTGGCGGAAGACTGCGAGAATACGGGCTGCAAGACGGCGGCGGTGATCGAATCTCGCCATTTGCAGCCGCTGCTATCGGTCACTTCAGCCCAGTACAGCCCGGGTTGAGAAACGGTATAGTTAGTCGCTACCGATCCGTCCTGCCACAGGGCGGGGGCGGGAGCGTCGAGGATCAACTGGCTTCCGGTGCAAAAAGAAGCGTCATTTCCCAGAGAAAAGACAGGGAAAAGCCGTTTTCGGATGGCGACGACGGCGGAATCGGCCGGGCAAATCCCGTCGGCTACGACGTAGACATAGACGCTGTCGGTATCCGTACCGGGCTGAAAAGTATGGTTTCCGGTGGTGGTGGAAGGTGACCATGCCCCGCCGGGCGTAGCGTCCGTCGAAAGGGCGGCGGCAAGGTCGAAAGGCAGGGCGTCGGGGCAGACGAACAGCGTGGTATCGCTGCCGGCATTCAGGGCGGGCGGCACGGGGATGTAGGCGAACGCCGTATCGCTGCGTCCGCCGGAAGCGAAGGCGATGACTTCTATGGTGCGCTGGCCGGGCGTGCGCGGGGAGGCGTCGTCGTGCCATCGCACGGACTGGAGCGCAGCGCGGAGGCCGGTGTTGTTTGCAGCGAGGGCGCTGCCGGCGGTCGTGGCGACCGTCAGCCACGGAGTGCCCTGGCCGGAAAGATTGTAAGCGGGCTGGATTTGCGCCGTCAGGTACTCGGCCGGAGCATCCGCGGGAGCGAGTATCCGGACGCGCATGGAATCGAGGCGATAGCCGGAGTAGAAGACGGCATCCGAATCGCAAACGGCAACGGGCTGGCTGCTGCAAGCGGGTGGCGAGCGAAAATCGCTGCCCGCTGCGCCGGAAGAGTCGTCCGTGTCGAGATCGACGCGTACGCTGCAGTCGGAGGCGATAAATTCCTGGGCGGCAGCAGCGCCATAGATGTATGAAGGGGTATTGCAGAGGAAGATAACTTGCTGAGACTCGAAATCAAGCCGGTACAGCGTCCATTCGCTTAGCGTGTTATTGGCGACGGTCATGTACATGTCGGTGCTGTCGCAATCCACGACGAAAGAGACGATACCCCAGGCGCTTTGCAGGGGCGAAAGTGGGTAGGAGAACACGACCTGGCTTGCCGCCGGGTTGTCGAGGTTTACTTCCACTAATTTATTGATGTTGCAGGTGCAGTAGAGTTTTCCGTTGCGAAAAGTCAGGTCGCCCGAGGGAGTATAGGGGAAACTGCCAAGATAGCCGCCCTGGCCGGCGACGGTGTTGTAGGTATAAATGCCGGATGGGCCGGCCAAATACAATATGCCGTTCGCGTCGCATGTAAGAGAATTAAAAGTTACAGAAGGAAGTGTGTAGATATTGGTTAGCCCCCCTGTTTGAACGTTCACTTTTGCTAGATAAGTGCCATTGGCAATAAGATCAAAAGTCCTCAAGTAAATAGAACCGTCCGGGCCGATGGCAATCTCGTTAGCTCCATAAGGGTAAGAGTAATTTGCAAAATCCAGATGAACTATTGAGGAGTCCTTGCAATTGACAATATCGAAGTATCCGATAAAATAATCGTGACTCCCTCCGCGAACATAATAAAAAGACTGCGCTTCATTTACATGGGGCATTATCCACGGCAATAACAAAAATAAAAACTTTCGCATGGGATATTCAATTAAAAGGATTGGAATAATAGCAGCTACCCCTGGCCGATGCATGAGATCAGCCAGGAGTAGCGTGAAATAACCGTTCAAATCTTTACAAACCGGAGTATGCGGAAACCTTCGGGCGACCTGACCGTAACGAAATATACGCCGGAAGCGGCGTAAGCGGGCGTCCCGAAAGACAAATTGCCCGGATTTTGTGCGCGTAAAACACCCGCAATCATGGATAACATAATAATTGCAAGTGTGTGTGTGACAACCTGCATACCACTTTTTCCAATAAATTCATGAGCGTGAATCGTTTTGAGATGAAGAAATAATTAAGTGAATGTGCTAATTAAAAAATGTGCTAATGTGCTAATTTTAAATATTGCCCATTTTATAATAGTCTTTTAAATTGCACGCGTACTTACTTTGTCGAAATTAATTGATATTGAAAAGTTTTCTATACAAAGAATTGATTATCAATTAATTGAAAAAAAATAATTCTATAAATAAATTAATTTTCGGAGTTCATTTTTCACAATATAATACCTGCAAAAATAAACGGTTTTTGTTATCGGGCAATACGCGGGTTTGTTAAATCTTCCGGAGGTGAAGGCGGGGAATATCGCTCATTCCATGTTGTCTACAGCGAACGCCCAGCGCAAAAAGTCGGGCATCGCCTCGCCCCAGGTGCCGGGCTCGTGGCGGCCACCGGCAATTTCGAGATATCGAATGTTTTCATCCCGAAAACCTTTCATTTTCAGTTCGCCGATCAGGTCGATCGTGTCGTCTATCGAATCGATGATCCCGTTGCCGTTGCGGTCGTCTTCCTCGTCGAGCGTGCCGCACTGGAACCAGAAGCGCTGGTTGTCGTCTACCTGTCCGGTTTGACGTATGATATCGTGCATGATGCGATCGGCATCCGGATCGGCGGGGTCGACGGGCGACCAGCGCCACCAGAGGGAGCCCGAAAAGACACCGACGATACCGAATATGTGCGGATTGGCCCATGCAATGTCGATGGCAGACAGTCCTCCCAGTGAAAAACCTGCGAACGCTGTTTCCTCCCGCAAGCCTGAAACCCTGAAACGTTTGTATAAATAGTGCAGCAGTTCTTCGAGGATAAAGTCCTTGTAATGCAGGGCTTTTTCGCCGCGCCCCTTGTAGTCGACCTGCCGCACGGTGCCATATTCGTGCATGCGCTGGTCCGAGGCATGTAGGCCTATGGCGATGACCGGCGGCAGTTGTTTTTTGAAATACAGTTTTTCGAGGATACCCGTGAAATTCATTCGGGGGAGATCCTGCCCGTCGTTGATCAGCAACAACGGGTAATATTGATCGCGTGCGCGGTTGTAGTCCGGCGGCAGGTAAATATCGAAACTTACTTCCCGCCCCAGCAGCGCCGAATAAAAATGCCTGATCTGGCGCACATGCGGTGCCTTGCGCTGCAGGAGTTCATGTATTGTTTCGGTAGGTCTTTGCCAGAAGTTCATCGCCGGTGGTTCGTTTACCGTTCAATCTTTTCCCGCGCCAGTGCCAGCGCTTTTTCCAGTTGCTGTTCTTCGGATAGCAGGGTATTATCGATCACCACGGCGTCATCGGCTTTTCGGAGCGGGCTGTCGGCGCGGGAGGAATCGATGCGGTCTCGTTCCTCGATGTTCTTTTTGATATCGTCCCATTCGGCATCGATGCCCTTGGCTGCCAGTTCGAGGTGTCTGCGACTGGTGCGCACGTCCACATCGGCAACCAGGAATATTTTGAGTTCGGCATCGGGGAATACCACGGTGCCGATGTCGCGCCCGTCGGCCACGATTCCGCGGCGCGCGCCCATGGCCTGCTGCTGGCTTACCATCGCGCGCCGGACGGCCGAAATGGCTGACACCGGGCTTACGTGATCGCTGACCCGCATTTCGCGGATATCGTGTTCCACATCGCGGTCATTCAGGAAGGTGCGGTTCTGTCCGTCGATCCGTTCGAAGTGTATCTGAATGTGATGCAAGGCATCTTCCACTGCTGCCGGGTCGTTGTAATCTACCTGATTATCAATAAAGTAAAGCGTTACCGCGCGGTACATGGCTCCGGAGTCGAGGTAAGCGTAGTGGAGTGATTTTGCCAGGCCTTTTGCCAGTGTACTTTTCCCGCAGGAAGAAAAGCCGTCAATGGCGATGATGATTCGTTTCATAATGTGCGGCGCAAAAATGCGGATTTTCACGGCTGCATGGCTTCATTGCTGCATTGTTTTATTGCTGCATTGTTTCCGGCGCGGATTGTTGTGCCGTTTTTTATTGGTTTCCTGGCTGTTAGGTACCCGGACTTATCTGATTAATAAAATTCCTTTTGGTCTTTTGCGCCAATACTTCGTTGTTTTTTCAGCCATAGCGCTGCCATACCCTCTAAAAATGCCTTGCCTTGTCTCAAAAACCCTGCTTTTGTTCTTTCATCGTTACTTATTGGGGTTTATTTGCGGTTGATTGCCTGACTGTGCCTTACTACCGGACATCTTCCACGCAAAGACGCAAAAGCAAAAAACGCAAAGACGCAGAATATAAAATTTCACCGCTTTACGTCTTTGCGAAAACTTTGCGTCTTTGCGTGAAATAAAAAGTATGCTGCATTACATACCGGTTTTTTGTTTCTGGCTTTTTGTCGCGGCCACCCTGTTGCAAATGGCGCTGTGGTGGGGCGTTTTCAAGCGCCTCGCGTCGTTTCAGGCGCCTTGTGAAAAGCGGAACGATGAAATCCCGGTTGACTTGCCGGACGCATCTGTCGTCGTGTGTGCGCGCAACGAAGCGGCCAATCTCCGCCGGTACCTGCCGCTCATCCTGGCACAGGAATACCGTGGTGATTGGGAAGTTGTGGTGGTCGACGATGCTTCGACGGATGAAACGGCGATCGTTTTGCAGGAATTCTGTGAAAAAAACGAGCGATTGCGGGTCGTCCGGCTCAATGACAAGGTTTTTCCCGGGAAAAAATATGCCCTGTCGCAGGGCGTGGCGGCAGCCCGGTTCGGGCATCTGTTTCTGACCGATGCCGACTGCGAACCCGCTTCGGTACATTGGTTATGGCGCATGGCCGAGACATTTATGGCAAAACCGGAAACAGAGATCGTGCTGGGTTACGGACCGGTGAAAGCGTCGGGCACCAAAGCAATCAACGCCTGGAACCGGTTCGAAACAGCACATACCGCCATCCAGTATTTTTCCTTCGCATTGGCCGGCATGCCATACATGGGCGTCGGGCGCAACCTCGCTTGGAAGCGGCAGGTTTTTGACCGA
>JAKOXM010000766.1 GCA_029781095.1 Bacteroidota bacterium | reverse complement strand
CTGAAAAATATGAGTAACCAGCCATTTGATAATTTTTTTGATCATCTGGATCAATCCGGCAAGCCCTATTTTCATTACATTGGTTTTTACATTCGAACAAAGGGCTTTGACCTGTCTTGTCAATTCTACCCCCGATGTAACCCGAAGCAACTCCTCTGCTTCGCGTGACATTTCTTTCGACATTTTTCCTGCTCCGGCCTCGATCAGGGAAGAAATTGTATCAAACTGATTTTTGAAGGCTCCGGCATAAGCATTAATGATTTGTTTCCCGTCTTCATCATCCATTGCGTTTAATACACCTTCAATAATGTCATCCGGTATTTGCCTGAGATTTTCGGCGAATTGGACGATAAGCGATTTGTTTCCTTCTGAGGTACTCATGTTTTCAGATTTTAAAGTTAATTCCTACTCTGTTCAGGCTTTTCAGATTCCGCCTTTAAAATGTTGTTATGGTAAGGCAATAGGAGGTGTTGCCCGGTGCCGTGCAGCAAAGCGCCGGAGGTCAAAAATTCAAACAATGCCGATCAAATCCTCATTGAGCCAATGGGCGGCATTCGTATACTGCGAGGGCAGAAGTACCGGTCTGAGTGATAATGAATTTCAAGTCGTTGGTACCAAGGTTGTAGGTGTAGGAAACTGAAAAATCCTGAAAATACACAACCTTATTGCTGTCTTCCGTAGGAGTCGTATTACTGCTGCAATAAAAAACTTTGACGCTAATACCCGAGTCGGTGTTAGTATCGGCATAAAACTCGAAAAGCAACTTGACTCCGTTTACAGTGATATATTTGGTGCTACCCGGGTTGTGATCCGTGATACTTACCGTATAAGTGGAACTACCACCTCCGGACTGTACCTGGTAAAGTGAATTCAGGCCGCAGGAATAGGTGCATGCGTTCATCGTTTGACTGGGGTTATGTTGCAACACTACATCCATGACTATAAGGCCCAACGTTGTCCCCGGTAGGAAATCATCGCTGCTGGGGCAGTATTTCGGCGCGTTGAGCCGTGTCGGCAGAGATGTCGAAGTCAAAAAATCAAGCCGTACATTGATAGCGGTCGAGTCAAGATTCACCGGAACAATCCGGAAACCGCCCGGTTCGATCGTATCGAACATAATCACGGTACTGTCCGCCAGCCTCGTCACTTTCAGAATGCTGCCCGTGATATCCGGAAGTTCCGGAGGTTTTACATACAGCCCGGCAGGCAGGATCGAATAAGTGGGTGTGACTGTAGTGCACTGATCGCAGGGTCTTACCCGGTCCCCGTTTTTGCATCCGTCGTTCGTCAGAGCCAGACAAAATGCCAACAAAGCGGCCAACAATCCGAATTTCATCGATGGTTTCATGCTGAATATGGTTTAATTGAATAATGTGCCACAAAAATGCATGGCTTGCGCGTTGGAAAGTTGTTACAAATTCTGCGAATTTTACCGGAGTCTTTATTTAATAGTACTTTTCCCCGTATGACGAAATCCACTTTGGTTGAAATACTCGGCACTTTCAACGAAACAGAACAGCAAAGGCTTATTGATTTTCTCCGGTCGCCATGGTGCACGCCCGCATGGCAATCGCCGGAACCGGTCGGGCTGGTTTCACATATATTTGAAAGCCTGAATCAGCGCAGCAGTTCGAATCTTCAAAAAGAGGTGATCTACCGGCGCGTATTTCCGGGAAGGCCGTTTGTATTCAACAAACTGGAAAAACTTTTTTCCGGCACCCTGAAGACGGTTCGCCAGTTTATTCAGCATGAAATGTTTGCGCAACAAACCTTCCCCGCGCAGGAGTACATGTTGCAGGCCGAGTTTTTCAGGGAAAAAGGCGCTTATGACGAATGCGATCAGATTTATGAAAAACTCTCCAAATGGCAGCAAAACAAGCAGAAATGGGGGACGCGTGAATACACGGTAAACTGGCAGATCGAGCAGGGAAAATATAATTACAAAAGCGAGATTTATCAAAAAAAGGGCGATCAGAACCTGCTTTCCACCCTGGAAGCGCTTGAAGAACTGTATCTTTCAGAGCGTCTGTTTTACACCTGTATGCTGCTGAATATCAATCAGGTGACTCCGGTTTTGTCCCCGGAGGCCATGTCGGGAATGGTCGCCGAATCCACACACCCGCATAATGCCCGTTTTTTCGCATCTCCGGTAGGCTCCCTTTACAGAAAAGCCATTATAACCCTTGCCGGCGCAGATCAATCGGATGATGATTTTGAACTGTTCTGCATCCACCTGGACAAACATCAGCACCATTTGTCCGACTATCTGTACAGCCATTTTGAATCTTTTGCCATCAACCGCTGCGTTCGCCATTTTTCAAATCCGAAGTATCAAACCATCCTGTTCAGGCTCCTGAAACAACGTGTGGAAGAAGGGCGGAGCTTTGTGGACGGAAAAATCAGCGCCAGTGAATTTCAAAATGTCGTGAAGATCGGCCTGATGCGGAAAGAGTTCGACTGGGTTTGGCAATTCATGCAGGCCAACCGGAACAACATTTACGGGAGTCAGCACCCCGAGGAATACTTCCGTTTTAATGTAGCCAATTACTGGTTCTACACGGAGCAGTTTGACAAGGCGCTGGATGTTTTGCTGACCTCCGATTACGAGGAAATGCAATATAAACACTCCGCCAAACTAATGGAAATCAAGATTTTATATGAAATCGAATCCGATATCTTGCCGTCGAAAATAGATGCCGCAAAAATATTTTTCTACCGGGAAAAGCATATACCCAAAGACAAAAAGGATATGTATTGCCGCTTTGCCGACTTCATGCGCCGGCTCATACGCCCTCAAACGGCCGTCAATCCGGAACGGATTCACAAGTTGTTGCAGGAACTGGACGAGGACCCGAAAATCGCGGAATTGTTCTGGCTTCGCGAAAAACTGGAGCGGATGCTGAAAAAAAGCAGGTGGTAGGGGCCATACTACTGAACAACATTTTCCACGCAAAGGCGCAAAGTTTTCGCAAAGACGCAAAGCATTGAAATTTCATGTTTTGCGCCTTTGCGTTTTTCGCCTTTGCGCCTTTGCGTGAAAAATGTTGTAGTGTGGTGGTAGGGGCATAAAAAAAGGGACGCGACTTTTCGCGTCCCCCGAATTTCTTCAATTCTAAAAACAATACTTACACACGAATTAATATGTTTCGAAAATCGTGCCAGAAATGATTCTATTTTTTAATTTATGAAAATATTTTCTGCGTAGGCCGGAATAACATTTTTTTCCCGGGCAATCCGAAACATTTGCGCCACAGCCGAACGGCCTTTTTCTCCCAGGTCCGCCGTGTAATCCGATACATACAGGTCGATATGCGCCTTCATCACGGCATCGTCCATGGCTTGTGCATGCAGGCGCACGAAAGGCATGACCTCGTCGGGATGGGCAAAAGCGTATTCCACACTGCGGCGCATCACCCGGTTCACTTTGTGCCGGATCTCCACGGGAAGTTCCCGGCTTGCGACAATTCCGCCGAGCGGGATCGGCAAACCGGTCGTCGTTTCCCAGTATTCGCCCAGGTCGATCAGTTTCACGAGGCCTTTTTGCGCATATGTGAACCGGTTTTCATGGATAATGAGCCCGGCATCAACGCGTCCGTCCAGCACCGCGTCCTCGATATCCGAAAAAAGCGTCTCCGTTTTATCGAGCGCGTCCGGATAGGCAAGGCTGAGTAAAAAATTGGCAGTGGTCATTTTCCCCGGTATGGCGATCCGCGCCGAGGCGATCGCAGCGGCGTCCATCGGTGATCGCGCTACCAGCAACGGGCCGCAATTATTGCCCAGTGCGCTTCCGGCGTCGAGCAAAACATAGCGATCGGTCAGGTACGCGAAGGCGTGATAACTGAGTTTCGTGACGGCGATACCGCCCGCAAAAGCGCGGCGGTTCAGGGCCTCCACATCTTCCATAAACACCTCAAATTCAAGGCCTTCCGTGTCCACCCTACCGTGCAGCATGGCGTCGAAAATAAAAGTGTCATTGGGGCAGGGGGAGAAGCCAAGGGAGAGTTTTGTCATGGTTTTATTGCCGGAATTGCTTTATTGCCGAGATTGCTTTATTGCCGAGATTGTTTCTTTATTACTATTGTTGAAATTGTTTCATAAAAGCCTGGCGCTGGCACGCATTATCTACTTTTGTCCCCACCTCACGGTATTAATAAGCCCCAACAATGAAGCAATTT
>JAKOXM010000760.1 GCA_029781095.1 Bacteroidota bacterium | reverse complement strand
CGCAATACAACTGGAGCACCGGATCAATGACGCCGGATGTGTATAACCTGACTGCGGGGGCCTATTACGTGACCGTGACAGCAGGAGGCTCCTGTGTGAAATACTACACGATTGATATGTTCAACAATGATTCGCTCCAGAACAACAACTCCTGCACCGGCCTGGCGACCGGAACCCTGATCAATGATATCGGCATGGCAGGATGCAGCGGAACGGCGGGCATTCCTTTTCAACTGATCCGTACCGAGCCTTCGGGCGCATTGAATTTTACCGATGAAAACGGCGTATTCGGAATAGCGGCGCCGAGCGGCACATTTGACATCAAGCCTGCAAACTATAATCCTGCAGATATTGCCTGCCCCCCGGGCGGCTCCTACAGCATTAATGCCACACCAGGCTCTATCATTACGGGCCTGGATTTTCACTTTTACAACAATAACCCTGCAGATCACCGGGTACGGCAGAAGGCCTTGCGAACAGCACAGCCGGGCTATCCGTATTCCATGCGTTTCGAGGTCTGCAATGACGGAAACAGCGCCAATAACGGCACCATGGCTGTTGAATATGGCAACTTCTTCGGCAGTATTGCCGCCACTTCCTTTGCCCAGCATACAGGTGCTTTCTCCTTGGTAAATGAAACAAGCGGAGTACCAGACAATACGACAAACTTCAACTTCCCGGGCATCGCGCCCGGCGGATGCGAATTGCTCCAGGTCGATTTTGTAACGCCTCCTGCAACACCCGCCAACACGGAATTTATTACCCGGGCAACCGTGTCACCTTCCAGCGGCGACCCGACGCCCGACAATAACATCTCTACGCTATTCAATACGGTCGTGGGGTCTTTTGATCCGAATGCGGTGCTTTCATTTCCCGCCCGAAACGGCAATCCGCACGACGGCGGCGACATTCTCCAGAACGAGGACCGTAAAATCACGTACCAGATTTTTTTCCAGAATACCGGAAACGCACCCGCCAATCTCGTGATGATCAGGGATACGATCGACCACAAACTCAATCTTGCTTCCATCCGGAATATTACGGCATCGCACGATATGAAAGTCTCCGTGGAAGGCGACAACGACGTGCTGGTATTTAAATTCCCGAATATCAACCTGCCTGATTCAACGAGTGATTTTGCAAACAGCATCGGTTCCGTGCAATACGAAATCGATCTCGCGCCGGGGCTGTCTGCCGGTACGGAAATAGTCAAGCAGGCCGCTATTTATTTTGACTTCAACGCACCTGTGATAACCAACAACAATGTGCTCAGGATTGTGAATGCCACATCCACCCAAACGCCCGGCGCCAGCGGCAACTCAATTATTGTGTTCCCGAACCCGGCAAGCCAATATTTCGGTTTTCACACCGATACCAACTGTGAAATGTCGGTATTCAATGCATTAGGTGCGCTTGTAGACAAACAAACCGTCGAATCGGGGTTGCACCAGTTTTCGACAAATGATTTGCCCGACGGTATTTATATGCTCAGACTGGAATCAAACGGCAGAATTCGCAACGGGAAAATAGTGGTGAGCCATTGATCCGGGCATGCCATGCCACATATTTTACAATGAATGATATCTTCCCGTGCAACGTTTTTGCCCAAGAATGGTCTATCAAGCCAGTTTTTCACCAAACATTTATTATTTATGAAAACTACTTCCATACAAAAATTGGGTGCGCTGGCTTGTTTTCTTTTCTGTTTTTGCGCGGCACTTCCCGCACAGGAACAACACCGCATCACCATTATTAAAAAAAGTACGCTTGACAACGGCGATGTTCAAAAAAACATTGACGAAGTGGCCTTGCTGGACCTGTTGAATGAGAAAAACATCGTCACGGAAGCGAGCCGCAACGGCAATTACAACCATCGCAACCCCTGCCAGGTTTTTATAGGCGTCGGTACCAGTTCGGTTTCAGGCGGTTTGAAAGTGGATTATACCATAGACGAAACACCTGCCCGAACCTATGGCGTTCAAACCGGCGATGTTATTACCGCAATAGACGGCGTAGCCGTCGGTATTCAGTCTGAACTGATCCAGCAACGCGACAAACATCAGCCGGGCGAGGCATTTACCCTGGCGATCCTCCGCGACGGCAAGGCAATGAATATCGAAGCCCGTTTTAAGGAATGCAGCGAAGAAGAGATGACCCGGTATAAACAACGGCAGGAAGCGCTGGCACTGTCAATGGAGTCATTGAACGAAAGGATGAAAGACTTAAATTCTTTGAGCGCACAGTATTTCAAGGAAGTCGG
>JAKOXM010000756.1 GCA_029781095.1 Bacteroidota bacterium | reverse complement strand
ACTTCGAGCAAGGCATTCAGGTATTCCACGGCGTTGTTGTCCAGCGTGGCCTTGTTCTGTTCCCTGAAAAGGTTGTCGAGAATAATCGTGGAGCCTTCGCGGATGGCCCGGGCAGGAAAAATGCTGTCCTTCGCGGGCATATCCGGCCCGGTTTTCCGGCTCAGGCTGAATTGCAGATCGATCGCTTTCTCACTGTTTACCGACACCATTTTTTCCTTCGGAATGTATCCTCCGAGGCTTACGATCACAAGATAGTCGTGGTACCGGGTGAATGTCGTGCGCGCCTTTCCTTCCACGTTGCTGTACAGATCGGCGGGGCCCACTTCATCCGAGCCTTTCAGGCCGAGTTGCAGGCTGTAGGCGCCGTCCTTGCCGGGCACAGGCACCAGGTCGAACGCGTATAAATCCTTTTTGCCGTTGACAAAACCTTCATCCGAGGGTTGCAGTATATGAATGGCCGCCTTTTGCAGGGGCGCGCCTGTGGCAGCATCCCTGACGACGATCTGCGCATCGTTTGTTTCAGGTTTGGCTATGCCCGGAAGGCCATGCAGCGCTTCAAGACAATAGATATCGTCTTTCCCGCTACCCTGACTGCGGTTGCTGGAAAAGAAGCCGTGTTTTCCGTCATCATCGATGATGAAACCCATGTCGTCGGCATCGGAGTTGATCTGATCTCCGAGGTTGACGATCTCTTCGGGGTTGTTCAAGGGGTTGTTTACGTAGTAAATATCGAGGCCGCCGAGCGTATTGGCCCGGCCATTGGAAGTAAAAAACAGCGTGCCCGACCGGCTGATAAAAGGAAAAATCTCCTGTTTTTCGGTGTTGATCAGCGGGCCGAGGTTGACGGGCGCTCCCCAGCTGTCGCCAATGCGCTCCGTATAATAAAGATCAAAGCCTCCGTAGCCACCCGGCATGTCAGATGAAAAGAACAGTTTGCTGCCATCGGCGCTGAGGCTGGGATGCATGCAGGAATAGTCGTCGCTGTCGAAGGGCAATTCGACGGGCCTGGACCAGTACTTTCCATCGTGCGATTCGTATATTTTAAGCGTCGATTTGCCGCTTTTATTGGACTTCACCACCCCGTTCTCATTGTTGTTGCGGGTCTGAAAAACCGTGTGGTTGTCGCGGCTGAAACAGACCGGGCCTTCGTTCAAGGAGCCGTTATTGTACAGGCTGAACTCTATCGCCTGCGGGAATGACGGGGCGCCGTTGGCATCGAAAAGAGCATAGTAAAGTCTGGCGTAGGTCTGTCCCGTTTTCGGGTCGCGCGGGCCGTTTTTATTGCGACTCGATACGAATACGATACCATCCCTGTAAAATGCCGGGGCATAATCGGTGCCGTCCAGGTTAATATCGAGGGCATTCGTTACGCGTACGGGGTACCGGCCGTCGTCTTTCTCACGGAATCGGTCGCGCGATTTGCTTTTGGAGGATTGCTGGGCGGAGAGAGAGGCGGCGAAGAGGAGGAATAAACCGAAAATGAGGTGTTTCATATTAAAATTACGAAAATGTTGTACATCCATAAAAAGGGAAACGGCGCGAATGGGAAAATGGTATTTGCGATGGGAGTTTCCTGCGGATGGACGGGCGGCGGGGGGTGGGGGGTTACTTTCCCACACAAAACTTCCCAAATATATTCCCCAACAAATCCTCCACCCCGATCTCACCGGTGATCTCGCCCAGAAAATTCAGCGCGCGGCGAATATCCATGGCGATGAAATCGCCGGTGATGCCGGTTTCCAGGCCTTTGAGCACGTCGGACAGCGCTTCGTCGGCGCGGCGCAGGGCATCGTAATGGCGGGCGCTTGTCACCACGGTGTCGTTCGGGTCAATGTCGCTGCCGATGGCGAGTTCGAAGAGTTTTTCCTTTAAATATTCGATGTTTTGCCCGTTTTTCGCCGATAAAGTAATGATCTGGTCCGGTTCCAGCCGGGGCTTTTCAACCTGTCCTGAACTTTCGGAAGCCTGG
>JAKOXM010000749.1 GCA_029781095.1 Bacteroidota bacterium | reverse complement strand
CCGGTCACGTACAGATTGCCATCTCCGGCCTTGTAGACGCCATAACCGCGCACCTGCATACCCGGAGAGCCAATGCGTTTTAAAAAGGTTTCGGAGCAGGACGGGCAGGCAGCCGGGTCGAGTAAATAATGCAAATTATAGACGGTAATTGTATCGCAACCTGCCGGATTGAAGCTCGTGTCAGCAACGATCGTTTCCTGGTAATAAACGGTACCGTTCAGGGTAAATGATTCGCCCGGGCAAAAGGAAAAATGTTTTTGAACGACCGCTTTCTCCTTTTTTTGAAGATAAAAGATACGGAGGCTGTCGCATCCCGAAGCGGCAACTGAATGCAGCACAACAGTATCCGGCGCCGAATAATCCTGACCATCCAAAGAAACCGTTTCATTCGGACAGAGGTCCAATACGGTCTTCTTCACATACTCTCCAAACGCCTGTGCCGGGGTGACATTGAACGTATAATCGCACAGATCGCCGGCATAACCGTCAACCATCAGGTAATACACCTGGCCGGGAACCAGGTCGACAGAAATGGAAACTGGTATGGAACCGCCGCCGCTTGCACCGGTATTACAGCCCCCGGGAATCGGCGCCCCGTTGCAATCGGAATACAGGGCCAGTTGAATTCCGTTGCCATAGACGCATAAAGAGGGCAATGCCGTAATGGTCACATGTTCCGCCGAGGCATAAAAAGCAAACCATTGCGTCGTTTCAAGCGTACCGCAGAAAGTATTGTCCGGATCGCCCAGAAAACCGCTGGTATTGCCGGAAAACCCGTCGATATTACAATTATACAAACAGGCATCCGCGCACTGACCGGCGGGGAAAAGATCATCGCCCAAACAAACATTTGGAGTCTGCGCATGTAGAATACCGGAACCAAAAAACAGGAGGAATGGCAGCAGGAGTTGTTTTTTCATAGCATCACTCAGCAGATTGTCGAGCGGGAGGTATTAACCTACCATAGAATGGTTAAATTGTTGATAATAAGCATTTTATTCCCGTACAAATATAAATGGCCGGGTTTCGGCTCCACGAACAAAACCGGGTTTCGTCATTTTTGCGACGGAAATCGAGATTTCACAAAATTGTTACAACAGAATGCCTGATTTTAAGGCAATCCCGCAAATACAGGATTTTATTCTGCGCAAAGAGCGTTTAACAGAAGCAGTAAAATGCCGGCATCCTGTATTTTCCGGTGACGGCAAGACCGGAATTTGTTGTTTCAGCAATAAATAATACCTCGATTGGCAAATAATTGACCATTCTTCTGCCAACTTTGCGGTTTTGAAAAATTCCCTCCGAGATGAAATGCTACCTCTCTGTCATTGTCTGCGTATACAATGAGGAAAAGAATATCGCTCCGATGATCCGGCAAATCGAGGATTCGCTGACCGGTATCGATTACGAAATCATTTATGTGGACGACGGTTCCCGCGACGGCACGCTGACCGAACTCAAGAAAATCGCGAACCCCCGTCTCCGGATTGTCGAATTCCGCCGCAACTACGGCCAGAGCGCCGCCCTTGCCGCCGGTATAGAATATGCCGAAGGCGCATGGCTCGTGACCATGGACGGCGATTTGCAAAATGACCCCGCCGATATACCGGACATGTTAAAAACCGCCGAAGAACGCCACCTCGACCTTCTTGCGGGCATCCGTCAAAAACGGCAGGACGGCATGCTGCTTCGCAAAGTACCGAGTCGAATTGCCAACTGGATGATCCGGCAGGCCTCAGGTGTACACCTGCACGATTATGGCTGCACGCTCAAGGTTTTCCGCGCCGATCTCGCCAAAAGCCTGGGTATCTACGGCGAACTTCACCGTTTCATACCCGTGCTCGCCGACCTCGAGGGCGCCCGGATGGATGAGGTGCCCGTTCGCCACCACGCACGCCAGCACGGGGAGTCGAAATACGGCATCAACCGAACCATACGCGTGTTGAGCGATCTGCTGCTGATCCTTTATCTCAAACGGTTCAGACACAAACCCATGCACCTTTTCGGCGGCTGGGGCGTGTTGTCGCTTGCCCTGGGTTCATTGATCCTGCTCTGGATGCTTGCTTCGAAACTTACGGGCCACGAGATTGGCGGGCGCCCGCTCCTCACCCTCGGCTTTATACTTTTTATGGCGGGCCTGCAACTGATCGCGCTGGGTATCCTGTCCGAAATGATGGTGCGAACCTATTACGAGTCGCAGGATAAAAAGCCTTACAAGGTCAGAAAACTGCATGCCCGGCAATCCGTCGAAGTCTGAAACCGTAATGAAGATCAAAACCGCCCTGAAAATCGGGCT
>JAKOXM010000728.1 GCA_029781095.1 Bacteroidota bacterium | reverse complement strand
TGTATATTCTCCGGCGTGGCATTGTCGATCTCGCCGGTCACGGGGTCGGGCAATTCCGGGTCGAGGCGCAGGTAATTGTCCTGAACGCCGAGGTTGGTGAACACATTATGGGCGATGTAGTGCGTGGTTTCGGCTACGCCGCCCATCATGATTTTAATGAGCGCGGGGATATTCAGCAGCGCGATCCGGTCCTCAAAGGTGTCGGGTTTAAAACTGCGTTTTATCTGACCGGTACCCAGCGATAGCAGCGACATGTTGAGGGGCGTGTATCGCTCCGGCGTTTTGCCAACTTCGGCAATGACGCAGAGCGTGGGGTTGTTGGCAAAAACCCCGCCGTCTACAAATGTATAGCGCACGCCGGAAGCGGAGACGGACGTCGCCGGCTTGAAGTAACTCGGCGCTGCCGAAGTGGCCCGGCACACGTCGCGCAACAAAAATTCCCGTTCCGGGTCAACGCCCGCCTCGTGGTCCTGAACGCAAAAAAAGTAGGTCGCGGCCAGTTCGAGGTGGTATGCCGGGATGAGGCAGGGCTTGAGCAACTGGCTCAGTTTCGTATCGCCGAGGTATTGCACGAGCAGGTTTTCAAGTGTCGTTACATCATATTTGTCGGCAGCAAAACCGATGTTTCCCAGCATTCGGCGTATTCGGGAGGTTTTGAAAATATCGGCGCCTTTTTCGACGTAAAACCGGACGATATCCGTGGTGGCAAAGCGCGGTCTGCCTGGTTTGTTTTCGTCGGGCGTCAGCAGCAGGGTCGTGATAATGCCGCCGGTACTGGTACCCGCTATAAAGTCGAAATAATCGACGATGCGGGCGTCGGGGTTGTTCGAATAACGCTGCAACTTGTCCTCCAGTGCGTGCAGGATCATGGCCGGAATAATGCCCAGCACACCCCCGCCGTCGATGGTAAGCACGCGTATTTTGCCCTTTTGAGATGATGAACTGACTGACATGTTTGTTTTTCTCCAAATGTAATCAGTTCATTCCGGTTTTGACAGGCGTGGGCGGTCCGTTTAAGGTGAAATACAGGGTTTTTGAAAAAATGACGGTGTTTCCGGCGGCAGCAAGCGCCTTCGGAAACACCGGGTTAAAACAGGCCGACAATAATATTTCCACTTCGCGGCGCAGAATATTTACTGGCCGGAACAGAATTAACCGTTGGGTTTCAGTACCCTGATGGTCAGTACCTTTTCATTATTGGAGCGATCGGCGTCGTTCACCTGCCGATCCGGATCAACCACGATCTTTGTCTGCAACTGACCGTACCAGCTCGCGTAACCGGCGTATGAATAACTGAATGTTCTACGCTCGCCTGCCGCAAGCGTAATGTTGCTCCAGGTCTTCTCGGCGCCGGGGAAATTGACGCCGGCCCACCACTGCACCGAAAAATTCCGGGCATCCACGCTTCCCTTGTTCTCAACGGTAAACTCGATACGGGTTGCCTGTTTCTGAACAGGCGGATCGGGTATGAAGCGCCAGCCGCTCACAGCGAGATCGGCCAGAGCATCAACCTGCCGCGGCGTCACGCTGATCGTTTTGACGAGGGTATTGTTGCTGCGGTCCCGGTCGTTGATCTGTCCCGCGGGATCAGCCACAACTTTGGTCTGCAAGGTGCCGTACGGGCTGGGGTAACCCGGATAAATGTAACTGAGCGTCTTTTTTTCTCCGGGTGCAAGCCCGATGCCCGACCAGGTTTTCTCGGGGGACGGGTAATAAATCCCGGCCCACCACTGGATCGAAAACATGCCGGTGGCGGCAGTTCCTGTGTTTGCGACTGTAAAAGACACCTTGGTCGCCTTTCCTTCCACTGGAGGATAGGGTGAGAATTGCAGATCGGATACCACAATATCTGCCTTGTCGACGGGTGGCCGCCGCGTCACACTGATGTTTTTGACCACGATGTTGTTACTACGATCCTTGTCGGCTACCTGCCTGTCCGGATCCAGTACAATTT
>JAKOXM010000718.1 GCA_029781095.1 Bacteroidota bacterium | reverse complement strand
GCCCGTGCTGCTTGCCGTGGGCACAGAACGTCAATTCAGGGGCTTATGCGAGGTGCTGAGCCTGGAATGGTTGTTGGAAGACCCTGATTTTCAAACCAATACGGCACGTGTGAGCAATCGGGCAGAATTGAACGAGGTGCTTTCGGTGGCTATTTCCACCAAACTGTTCGACGAGCTCATGCCGCTCCTGCACGAAGCCTGTGTTCCGGCGGCCCGTATACGGGATATGCGTTCCGTGTTTGAACTGCCGGAAGCACAGAAGATGGTTCTGGAGGAAATGTCGCCGGGCGGAACACCCGCCAAACGGATAAAAACCGTTTCCTTTGCGCTCCATTTCAACAGCGACACAAACAATGCTTCATGAAACCCGTTTAGAAACCCGGGAATCATTTATTAAGTCAGCAATGGATAAAGAAAAAATACTTGCAGCGCTTCGCCAGGTACGCGACCCGCAAACGGGACGCGACATCGTGTCGGCAGGCATGGTGGAAGACCTTGAAACAGAAGGCAATAACATCAATTTCAAACTTGTGATACCTTCCCTTCAAATGCAGGGAAAATCGGAGTTGAATTTCGCCTGCATAGGCGTCGTCGCGGAAATATACCCGCAAGCCAGTGTGAACGTACACTTTATGGCGCGAACGCCCGGAAGCAAGGAAAGCACCAGTGTGGTACCCCATATCAAAAATATCATCGCCGTAGCCTCCGGCAAGGGCGGCGTGGGGAAAAGCACCATTGCCGTCAACCTGGCCCTGGGTCTGAAAAAACTGGGCGCCCGGGTAGGACTGATGGATGCCGACGTGTACGGCCCGAGCATCCCCACGATGCTTGGCCTCGTCGGCCAGCGTCCCAAGGTAAAAGACGTGACCGGCACCATCAAAATGGTACCGCTCGAAGCATACGGCCTCCCGGTCATCAGTGTCGGCAACATCATCGACCCCGATCAGGCAGTCGTGCTGCGCGGCCCGAGGCTGGCCGCCATTATCAAGCAGTTTTTCAACGACGTTTTGTGGGACGAACTCGATTTTCTGATCGTGGACCTTCCGCCCGGTACCGGCGATGTGCAACTTACGCTCGTACAGACCGTACCGGTCACCGGTGTTGTGCTGGTGACTACCCCGCAGGAAGTGGCCCTCGCTGATGCGATCAAGGCCATGAATATGTTCCTGTTGCCTCAGATCAACGTACCGATACTTGGTGTAGTGGAAAATATGTCCTGGTTTACGCCAGCCGAACTACCTGAAAATAAATACTTTATCTTTGGAGAGGGCGGCGGAAAGCGATTGGCCAAAGAAAGCCGTTCCGTGCTTCTGGGCCAGATCCCGATCGTACAAAGCATCCGGGAAGGCGGCGACACCGGCAAACCTGCCGTGCTGAACGAGGGAAGCATCGTATCGGAAGCCTTCATGGATGTAGCGAAGAATACCCTGCGCCAGATAGCGGTCCGTAATGAAATGATTCAGCCGACCCAGGTGGTTAAAATGGGAGAATAAGGCATACTGCGTTTTCCACGCAAAGGCGCAAAAGCAAAAAACGCAAAGACGCAAAATCTGAAATTGCAATGCTTTGCGTCTTTGCGAAAACTTTGCGTCTTTGCGTGAAATAAAAATGCCCGGTAGTTTGGGAATAAGATCGTTGAACCATACTGTCTTATTCACGCAAAGGCGCAAAAGCAAAAAACGCAAAGACGCAAAGTCTGAAATTGCAATGCTTTGCGTCTTTGCGTGAAATAAAAATGCCCGGTAGTTTGGGAGTAAGATCTTTGAACCATACTGCCTTATTCACGCAAAGGCGCAAAAGCAAAAAACGCAAAGACGCAAAATCTGAAATTGCAATGCTTTGCGTCTTTGCGAAAACTTTGCGCCTTTGCGTGAAATAAAACATATCCGGCAGGCGACCTCAAGCGAACTGCAATCCCGCGTTCATTACGCTTGTTACGCGGTTTTTTACCCGGTCGTCGGTCGTATTGGCCACCACCGTTTCGAATACCCGGCGCTGATCGATCTGTTGCAGGGAATTGGGCGTTTGCAGGCGCTGCTGCTGGGCCACGCTGGCAATGGCCGGACCCACAATCTGACCCATACCGCCGGTTCCCTTGTTGATAGCCAGTGCGATGATGATCGTCATGGCAGCCTCTGAAGTAAGGATATCTGCAATACGCGGTATGGTCAGGCGAATGCCGCCGATGGTGACGTCGAGTTTGAAATTCAGAGCCGGCTGCACGTACAGGTCATTCGCCATGCGCAGCTGTTCGCGCACCAGCGAAGGCTCGAAACCAGCCTGAATAAAGGCGCCGTAGAGTGGAATGTTGCGTTGTATGTACAGCCAGGCATCGTCGCCGCGGCGTTTGCTGCCGAAATCATCGAGTACAGTGACCGTTGCATTTGTTCCAAAACCTTCGCTATCGATCCCTACGCTTCTGAAAACGTTCTGGAAGGCTGCCGGAGCATTGGCCTCCATACTCGCCAACAGTCGGTTGAGACTGCCCCCGACGGCTGCCGCGCCGGTGAACTGGATAAAACCGTAAGAAAATATGGCTTTATCGTAACTGTTGATGGCATCAAAACTGCCTTCGTGCGTCGATACGAACTGAAGAGCGGCGGCCTGCATCGTTGTCAGCCCGACCGCCTGTATCATGGACAAGCCCAGTTCCATACGCGATTGCCCGGCGTACATCAGTCCTTCCGGGTATACCCTGTGAATGGAATTGACATTGTCGGTCATGGTAGCCACGACCTGTCCGCCATCCTGTAAAGGTACCGTGAGGAAATAACGCCGGAGGTTTGGCTCCTGACGTGTTTCAAGGCGGAATTGCTGACGCGCGGCAAGGTAATTTCCACCCGTCGGGCTGGGCGTAGGTGTTGGTATCGGCGTCGTGGTCGGCGTGGAGGGTTGCGTCGGTGCGGGCTGCCCGCTACCCCGGACAAACAAGATTTGTCCGACGCTTAAATTATTGGATGTCAGCCCGTTGGCAGACTTGACCTCGTCGACGGACATGCCGAATTTTTTAGCAATACCGTATAATGTATCGCCCGGTACAACCCTGTACTGCTGTGAGCTGCTGCTGCTTGCCGGCGGAGGCGTATTGGTTGGCGGTGGCGTGTTGGTTGGCGGAGGCGTGGTCGGAGCAGGAGTCGACACCGTGCCGCTTCCTCTGACATTCAGCACCTGGCCGATGTACAGGTTATTTGAAACAAGCCCGTTTAAAGACTTCAGATTATCGACCGTCATGCCAAACTTGTTGGCGATGCCGTACAAGGTATCTCCCTGGACGACCCTGTATTGCTGCGTAATGTTGCTGCTGGAGGTTACGGGAGGAGGGGCTGTCGGAGCGGGTGTCACTACGGTGCCGCTTGCACGGACTTTCAACACCTGCCCGATGTTCAGGTTGTTGGTGGAAAGACCGTTGAGAGATTTCAGGTCGTCGACCGTCATCTGGAATTTTTTGGAGATACCGAACAGCGTGTCGCCTTTGACGACTGTGTAAAGGGATATACTCATTTGGCGATTTTTTTATGCAAACGAGAAAACTCAGTGAAGTATTTTCCAAAACAATTCTTTCATCAATTCTTCCTCGCCGGTACTGGTCGTATCGTTGTCAACGCCTTTGGAACGCAGGTCGTATTCTTTCAAAAGTGAAATAACGTGCGCTGTCTGGGCGGGGGAATAGTTGTTCGCTGCGAGTTTATATTCCTTCAAAAACCATTCGGAGCGCAGTTCGAGTGTTTTTACCATTTCCGCATCCGAACTGTTCTTGATGGAATGCAGCATATACACTTTCGAAAAGTAAGTATAAAGGCTGCCGATGGTAACGATGAGCGGGTTGCGGCGGATGTTGGAGGCGAAATGTTCACGGATACGGGCTATTTTCGGAAGATCGCGGGTAGCGAACGCCTTTTGCAGTTCGAATACGTTGTAATCCTTGTTGATGCCGACATACTCCTGAACGTGCGCGGGCGTCACTGCCGTCCCGGCGGGCAGGTTGAGCACCAGTTTATCCAGTTCATTTGCAATTCTATCGAGGTCGGAACCGAGGTATTCGGCCAGCAGGGCGGCGGCCTGGGGTTCGATTGCGAGTTTTTTTGTTTTGCAATAGCCTGATATCCAGTCGGGTACCTGGTTATCGTAGAGTCTTTTGCTTTCCAGCAAAACCGTGTTTTTCCCCTGCAGCGCTTTGCCGGCCTTGGTGCGCATGTCGAACTTTTTATGCTTGTGACACACCACAAAGACCGTCGACAGCATTGGATTTTCGACATAAGCCGCCAATTCTGCCAGTCCTTTCATCTCCTGGGCCTCGCGCAGGATCACGACCTGCCGTTCGCTCATCATCGGATAACGCCGCAGGTAGTCCAGCAGGGTAACCGGGTCCACTTCCTTGCCATATAAAATGGTCTGGTTGAAGCCTTTTTCAGCCTCGGTCAAGGCATGTGCTTCCACCGCGTCTGCGATCCGGTCAATAAAAAAGGGTTCTTCACCGTGTAAAAAATACACCGGCATAAAGCGTTTCGCCTGAATGTCTCGCAGAATTTCCTCGAAAGTCATGATGGGGCGAAGATAAGATACCGCCGCTTACTTCTTCTTCCTGCTCGTTTTTCCCGGCGCCTTTTTATTGTCGAAAGCGCCCGGTATTTCCTTTTCAATCATAGCCCTGACATCAGCCAGCGAAAGCGATCGCGCATGATCTGCGGTCATTTTTCCGCCTTCGATGCGCGGCAGGTTGATGATGGCTTTACCGAATTTGATAAACGGTCCCCAGCGCCCGTTCTCCACGCTGATATTTTCTTCCGGCCAGTGATGGATGTAGCGGTTGGCTTCTTTTTCGATCTTTTGCCGGATCAGTTCGACGGCCTGTTGTTCCGTCAGTTGATCGAAGTTGACGCGGGTCGGCACGTTCACGTAAAGGTCGGCCCACTTGACGAAGGGACCGAAACGCCCCTTGCCTTTCGTAATAGGCTGTCCCTCAAAATAACCGACCGGTTTGTCGGCTTCTTTTTTAGCCTGGAGGAGTTGCACTGCGCGGTCGAACGAAATTTCGAAGGGGTCTTCTCCTTTCGGCAAGGATATAAATTGTGTGCCGAATTTGACGTAGGGGCCGTATCGCCCGGTATTTACTTCCAGTTGTTCGCCTTCGTACTCGCCCAGCGTTCGCGGCAGCTGGAAACTCTCGAGCGCATCCTCGAGGGTTACGTTTTCGAGGGTTTTGCCCGGGCGCAGGTTTGCATAGCGCGGTTTTTCCTTTTTATCGAGTTCTTCTCCCGTGCCGATCTGGACGACGGGTTTGCCGAGGCTGCTCATCCGGACCAGTATGGTGCGGCCGCTGGCGGGATCGGTGCCGAGTATTCTTTCGCCGCTGGCCCGGTCGGCTTCCTTGAGCGTTTTTTCAACCGTCTGATGGAAGGGCTTGTAGAACGTATCGATCATGCGCGCCCAGTCCAGTTTGCCTTCGGCAATATGGTCGAATTCGGCTTCGACGCTCGCCGTAAAACCGTAATCCATTATTTTATCGAAATAACTGTCGAGAAAATCGCTGACAATCATACCCATATCGGACGGATAAAGCACGTTTTTGGTAGCGCCCGTGATCTCCTTGCCGCTTTTTTTGCTGATTGTGTTGTTTTTCAGCGTCAGTATCTGGAAAATGCGTTCCTCCCCTTCGCGGCTTTCTTTGGTAACGTACCCGCGATTGTCTTCCATGATCTTGGTGATCGTGGGTGCATAGGTGGAAGGGCGGCCGATGCCGAGTTCTTCCAGTTTTTTCACCAGACTGGCCTCTGTAAACCGGGCGGGCGGGCGGGTAAAGCGTTCGGTGGCGGTCATATCCTCGAGGTCGAGCCGCTGGCCTTTGCTCAGCGGCGGCAGGATACCGGACGATTCTTCATCTTCGTCGTCGGTGCCTTCGAGGTAAACCTTGAGGAATCCGTCAAATTTGAGCACCTCGCCTTCGGCGACCAGGTTGGCCTGGGGGTGCGTGCTGACAGCGATGTCGACAACCGTTTTTTCGAGTTCGGCGTCGGCCATCTGCGATGCCATGGCGCGTTTCCAGATGAGTTCATATAGCCGCTGCTCGTCGCGGTTGCCGCTGACGTCCTGACGCTCGACGTAGGTGGGGCGAATGGCTTCGTGGGCCTCCTGCGCCGATTCATTTTTGGTTTTGTAGCGGCGCAAATGGTGGTAGCGCTGGCCGTATTGCTTTACTATTTCGTCGCCGATGGATTGCAGCGCCGTTTCGCTCATATTGGTCGAGTCGGTACGCATATAGGTGATAAAGCCCGCCTCATACAGTTTCTGCGCAATGCTCATGGTGCGGTTTACCGAAAAACCCAGTTTCCGGCTGGCCTCCTGTTGCAGGGTGGAAGTCGTAAATGGCGGAGCCGGCTTGCGGCGCGTCGGTTTCACCTCTATATTACTGACAGAGAAATCGGCTCCGATGCATTTTTTCAGGAAATTTTCTGCGCCGGCGGAGTCTTCAAACCGGGTCGGGCTTTCCGCTTTGAAATTGACGACTTTACCCTGTGCGTTTTTGGCCAGAAACAGCGCCACGACCCTGAAGAAGGGTGTGATGTTAAAGTGCTGGATTTCCCTTTCGCGCTCCACGATAAGTTTTACGGCAACGGATTGCACCCGGCCTGCGGAGAGTTGCCCTTTCACTTTTTTCCACAACAGGCCACTCAGTTCCCAGCCCACCAGCCTGTCGAGTACACGGCGTGCCTGCTGCGCATTCACGACGTTCATATTTACGAGGCGCGGATTTTGCACGGCCTTCTGGATGGCGGGTTTGGTAATTTCGTGGAACACGATACGCTTCGTACTGGCGGTATCGAGGCCCAGCACTTCGCAAAGGTGCCAGGAAATGGCTTCTCCTTCGCGGTCTTCGTCCGTCGCGAGCCAGACTTCATCCGATTTGTTGGCTGCTTCTTTTAATTCCTTGACGGTCTTGTGCTTATCGGCAGGGACGACGTATTTCGGGCGATAATTGTTTTCGACCTCTACAGCGAGGTCGTTGCCTTTTTCAAGATCCCGGATATGGCCGTAAGAGGACCTCACACTAAAGTCGGAGCCCAGGAATTTCTCTATAGTTTTTGCCTTTGCAGGCGATTCTACAATCAGTAGTTTCTTCGTCATAATGAGTAAAGTTTTTGGGTCATCAGGTTTTCAGCAACAGCCGGTCGGGGAAATTTGGCCGCAAAAGTAATGGGATTTTGAACTTCGGTGAAAATGTGCGGGTATCTAATAAAAAACCGCCGTTTATCACCGGCGGTTTTTTTTGCGTGTTTCCTCGCTGATCACCTTCCCCTTCTTCTTTTCCTGTTCAAATTCTTTTTTTCGTTTTTCCCTGAATCCGGTGACAAGTTCCTTGATATTAACCGGTTTCCCGTTCAGATTCCTGTGATAGGCGATAAGCACGAAGTCGGCCATATCGTCGGGAAAAGTCACGCCCGCGCTGCGAAGGTAGTGGGAAAGACGGGAGCCGCCATAAAAACCCCAGTTCAGGATAATCCATTCTCCCAGACGATTGTGCAGGATCAGGCAGACACTGTCTTCGGGAATGGCCTTTATCACCGACTGAGATTCGGCAGAGATGATCTTGTTGAGTTGCGCAACGGCATCATCGAGGTTTTTGGGGATATAGACACCGTTCAGTTTGTCCTTTTTGATGCGCTCCTGGTATTGTTTTTCAAATTCCTTTTCATCGCTGGCCGGGCCTTCCTGGGCGAAAAAAACGGTTGCCGGAAGTAGAAAAAGAAAAAACATCAGTTGTTTTTTGTGTTTCATTGCAGTCAGATTTTATTTGTTCGTCCCCGGATATTGAACGTCGTAATATGAATATTCGCCTGTCTTTATTTGAAATTTTCCTGCTGGAAGTGATTGTATGGCTGGGTCTCTGGTTGCTCAATGATTATACGGCGACGCTCTTAACGCTGATTGTGGGTGCTATCGTATTAGTGGTATTGTTGTTTGCGCTGATCGCCGAAGCCATTGAACGGTCGAAAGTGCCGAGGCGCTATTTCTACGTTATGGCGCTCAGCGTGGCGGCGCCGCTCGTTGCCGCCGGTATTTATCTGTTCCTGTTTGGCGGCAATCTCCGGTTTTTGCAAAAAATGTAGGGTGCGCCCGGCCGGCATTTCAGATCACAAAACCCTCCGGGTCATCCTCTGCGGGTAACTCTTCAAAATTACCGGTCTGTCTGTTCTTCCGCACACGATCCCACTCGAAATAGCGGCCATTCATCACAACAAACACCCCGGGGGGCAAGATCTGTGCAAAAGCCAGAGCGCTGCCCAGGTTGAAAAAGCCGTCGGAAGAGGTACCGAAGGCGTAAGGGATCATCGCGCCGGTCAGGACAATGGTTTTGCCTTCTATGTCGGCCTCTGCCAGTACCCGGGCCGTCTCGACCATTCGATCGGTGCCGTGCGTGATCAGAATACGGCCTGCCGGCGTTTTTTTGCAGTTGTACACGATAATGGCACGATCCTCGTCGCGCATCTCAAGCGAGTCGACCATCATGAGGGTTTTGATATCGATGGCCACATTGCAGCGGCCCCGGTCGAACATTTCGCTGAGGTGGGTATCTTTAAAAAAAAGTTCGCCCGTGATCAGGTTATACTCTTTATCAAATGTACCTCCGGTGACAAATATTTGAACCATAAACAGTTATATGTGATTATCGGGAAGGGGCGTTTTGGTGCCGCGATGAATTCGGCGCAAAGGAAGGAGTTTTTTAAGGAAAAAAAAGAACAACTATGAACGATGAACAAAGAACGATTCCTACTTTTGTCCTGTCAACAAAATCGGATACGAAATGAAGAAAAACGAAGAATACGTCGAAAACCGCAGCCGGGACTGGATGATGTTCCTCCTGAGTCTTGCAGGGACAATAGCACTGCTGATCTTTATTCCTGAATGGGTGTGGATTTCATTCCCTTTTGTATTTACCTCGCTGGCCGGCGCTATGGGCCGTCTCTAATCACAGCAAACGAACAACCAACGAAACAGCCGCCGGTGTTACCGGCGGCTGTTTTGCATTTCAGGCAATCCGAAAAAGGTTCCGATATTCTCCGGTTGCAGCGCGGTATTTCGGGTACGGTACTACAAATCATTGATTACCAGTTTCTCTAAAATAGAAATCCCTCGCCGGTACGACGAGGGACTCTAACCCAAACAAATAAACACAAAAACTACTTGGTGCAAGTTTAAGACAACTTTCCGAGTTCCGGCAAATTTTTCGGTGGAATTTTTGACGAAATTTTTACAGGTTCTATTGAAGAAGACCTTGGGGGCAAAATTTTGCCACTATTGATCAGCCTTTTGCCCAAAAAAAGATTGGTTTTCAGTAACTTGACCGGCATGTCTTCACAAGAAGCCGGATGTATTTTTATCTTCGCACCGCTCTGCACGTAAATTTTTCTGCTTTCCATGCGCCTATTCCGATTTCTTCTCGTACTGATCCTTACTGCCCTGCTCTGCTGGCAACTGATGATACCCCAGGCCGCCGGCGACAAAAAACTGCCGCCAATCGGCTCTTTTTTCAATCCGTTTTCCGGTTTCTGGAAAAATGCAGAGCCTGTATCCGGGTTTCATTACAGCGACCTCGACATCCCCGGACTTCACGGAAAAGTAGAGGTTGTGTATGATGACCTGCTGGTTCCGCACATTTTTGCCGAAAATACGGAAGATGCCGTGCGGGTGCAGGGATACATTACCGCCCAGCACCGGCTCTGGCAAATGGATATTACCACCCGGAAAGCATCGGGGCGGTTATCGGAAGTGCTTGGCGAACGCACCCTGCAGATTGACCGCATCACACGTCGCAGGGGAATGGTGTTCGCCGCTGAAAACGACGTAAAAGCCTGGCAGAAATCGCCGGAAAGCGTTCGAATCCTCGACGCATATACCGATGGCGTAAACGCCTGGATCAATAATCTTTCTCCGGCGGACTACCCCATCGAGTTCAAATTACTTGATTATGCCCCGGAACAGTGGTCGCCGCTCAAATCGGCCCTCGTAGTGGAAGCCATGGCGGAAAACCTGTGTTCCCGCGACGAAGACCTGGCCAGTACGAATGCACTTGCCTTGTTTGGCAAAGACACTTTCGATTACCTGTACCCGGAATGGAACCCCAAACAGCGTCCCATCATCCCGGATACCGGCCAATGGAAGGACTGGCATGTCGACCTGAGCGCCGTTCCTGCGGAGACGGGTACCGGTTTCAGCGGGGAAAAACGCTCCGGGGCGCTGTCATTCCGGGATGCGCCGCGTTCTTTTGAGACGGACCCATATTCGGAAGGAAGCAACAACTGGGCTGTCGCAGGCACGCGCACGCGCTCGGGACATCCTTTGCTGGCCAACGATCCGCACCTGACGCTTTCCCTGCCTTCCATCTGGTTTCAGGTTCAGATACATACACCCGCTCAAAGCTGTTACGGCGTTTCGTTGCAAGGCGTGCCGGGCATCATTATCGGATTCAATGAAAATATAGCATGGGGCGTCACCAACGTGAGCCACGATGTCTCTGACTGGTACCGGCTGCAATGGGCCAACCCCCAGCGCACAAAATACATCATGGACGGTCAGGCCCGCGATGTGCAGGAGCGCGTTGAAGTGATCGGCATCAAGGGAAAAACGCCGCTGCGCGACACCGTGCCATACACGGTCTGGGGGCCCGTGGTGTACGGCTACGATCCGGCACACCCGCTGCACGACTGCGCCTTGCGCTGGATATCGCACGACGAGCCTCCGGCCGAGGGCTCCGTGATTTTCATGTTCCTCAATGCCGGCAAAAGCTACGAAGATTACCGAAAGGCGCTTGCCAATTACGACTGCCCAGCCCAAAACTTTGTATTTGCGACCCGTAGCGGCGATATTGCCATTACCGTGCAGGGCAGGTATCCCGTTCGGGCGCCTGAACAGGGTCGTTTTATTCAGGATGGGAGCCGCCAATCGAATGCGTGGCACGGATTTATACCTCCCGATCGTGTGCCGGCCATGAAAAACCCGTCGCGAGGCTTCGTATTTTCTGCCAACCAGCATTCGACGCCTCCCTCCTACCCCTATTATTATCTCGGCAATTTTGAAGATTATCGCAGCAGGGAAATATACGACCGGCTGGAGGCCATGAAAAACGCCACGGTAGACAGCATGAAAACGATCCAGCTCGACAATTTCAGTCGCCGCGCCGCCGATGCGCTGCCGGCGATGCTCGCATTGCTCGATCGCAACCGCCTGGATGCCGAGGGTAAAAAAATGGCCGATGAACTGGCTGCCTGGAATTTTCGGTATGATGCGGAATTAACGGCGCCGCCCCTGTTCGACGTCTGGTTCGATTCCTGTTACGATAAAACATGGGACGAGATGCAGAAATCGAAATCCGTGCTTGTGCCGGAATCCTGGCGATTTATCGAGATGCTCGAGAAAGATACCGCCAGTATTTTTTTCGATCACCCGGAGACGCCCCGGCGGGAAACAGCCCGTGATATTGTAAATGAATCCTTTGGTTTGATGCAGGCGTTTTTTGCGAAAAACCCGCAAAAGCGCACTGCCTGGGGACAATTTATGGGCTTTACGCTAAAACACATGGCTCAAATCGACGCCTTCAGCCGGCTGGATATCGTGGTGGGCGGACATCGCACGGCACCCAATGCCATGCAAAAAACACACGGCCCCTCGTGGCGCATGATTGTCGATCTCGGTGAAAAAGTACACGGATACGGCGTATTTCCGGGCGGACAGTCGGGCAATCCCGGCAGCCGTTATTACGACAACATGGTGGAAACCTGGGCAAAAGGCGACTATTACGATCTCCTGATGCTTGGCTCCGCCGAAGAGAGTTCCACCAGAATTATTGGCAAACAAACCTTTTCTCCTTCCAGACAATGAGACGCTTACTTTATATTTTTCTCTTCGTTTTTGCCCTGGGCAACCTTTGCCGCTTCGGACTGCCCTGGTGGGGCATCGTTCCTGTTGGCGCGCTGGCAGGATGGTTGCTACCGGCTCCTGCGATGCGCAGTTTTATCGCTGCATTTGCCGGAGGTCTGTCGCTCTGGCTGCTGAATGCTTATTTGCTGGACAGTGCCAACAGTGGCGTGCTTTCGACGAGAGTCGGACAATTGTTTCTCGGTCTGAAAGGATGGCATCTGTTGCTGATCACGGGCGTTCTGGGCGGTCTGTTATCGGGGCTGGGAGCGATTACGGGGCTTTTTGCACGCGACGTATATGTCGGCGGCAAGTCAAAACCCCGATCAGAAGACGTTTTTTCAAAATAAAAACCCCGCACTTTCAAATTCTGTTATACATTTGTTCCGTATGTTTTCAGCGTGCTATCGTTCTGCATTCCCTTGATATCGTGTGCGCCTGAAAATTAAAATGTATCACACCTTCCCCACGGGGATTTCTTGATACTTACATCGTAATCCGCCCAATTTTGAAGTATGGCAAAACCGGCAGGGTTGTACCCGCTGCCGGTTTTTGTTTTGGCGCATGCTACTCAACATTTTTATTTCACGCAAAGACGCAAAAGCAAAAAACGCAAACACACAAAATATGAAATTTCAACGCTATGCGTCTTTGCGAAAACTTAGCGTCTTTGCGTGAAATTATAAATGTTGTCCAGTAGCGTGGTTTTGGCGGCATGCAGGAGGGTTGTGTTTCACCATTTTGGACTTTTTTACCCCGAAACGGCAAGCCGGGTTGGCGCGCACAAAAAGCAATGAGGGGTCTGCAAGCAGCAGGCCCCTCATTTTGTTCAATCTCTGTGGTTTAATTTCCGGCCCAAAAATTAATCGAGTACAAGTTCGAATTCGACACGCCGGTTCTGGTTGCGGCCTTCCTTCGTGTCATTATCGGCGATGGGCCGGTTTTCACCAAAACCGGCATAACGCAGGCGATTGGCCTTGATACCGCGAAACATGAAATAGTCATAGCAGGTTTTAGCCCTGGCTTCGGAGAGCCGGAGGTTGTCCCGCTCATCGCCGACATTGTCGGTGTGGCCGCTGATCGAAAGCGTATAATCCGGGTATTGCCGCATAATCTCCACAATCTCGTCGAGAATAGCGAATGACTGGTTTTTCAATACGGCCTTGCCCGTTTCAAACTGAACGGCTTTAGTAGCGAAGGCGAGCCTTTCCTTCACCTCCTGTTTTACTTCAGGGCATCCGAAGTTGGATGAAAGACCGGGGGTATTGGGGCATTTGTCTTTGCTATCGACAATGCCGTCGCCGTCGCTGTCTTTTTCCTGTTCTGCCGGGCAGCCGTTGTTTTTGGCCAGACCGGCTACCGTCGGGCATTTATCCACGTTGTCCGCTACGCCGTCGCCATCGGAATCCGGGCAGCCGTTGAGCGTGCCTGCCTGCGTCGGGCAGGGATCGTCTTTATCGGCAACGCCGTCGCCGTCGGAATCTTTCACTTCGGGGCAGCCATTATTGGAGGCCGGGCCGGCTTCTGTGGGGCATTCGTCGGATTTATCCGGAATGCCATCAAAATCGGTGTCCGGGCAGCCGTTCCAGCGACCGGCTTCCGTCGGGCATTCGTCATCTTTATCCGCAAAACCGTCTTTGTCATAGTCCGGGCAGCCTTTTGTATCAAGCGGCCCCGGGTCGTTGGGGCATTCATCCTCGTTATCGCCGAGGCCGTCGCCGTCCGAATCGGGGCATCCGAGTGCTGACGCGGGGCCCGGCTTGTCGGGACATTTATCGAGTGCATCGGGCGTACCGTCATTATCCTTATCCGGTTGCGTCGCCGGCTTCGGATCGGATTTATGCAGCAGGTATACAAAACCGATGCCGACCTGGACATTGTCGCGCATATCCTTTGTAGCCTTGCGGTATTCACCCTGCGCGTTGATAAATGCAAATTTGGAAACACGGAAATTCAGCCCCGCGCCAAAAGGAAATTGCAGGTGACCGTTGTCGAAATCTTCCAAAAAATATCCTGCGCCCCCAAACGCATACGGAGATATTTTGGCGTCACTGCGCATATTTCCCAGGTGAAAAACAAGGTCCAGGCTGGTGGACACTTTGTTCTGAGACTCCCCGGGCAGTTTGGCAAGACCGAGTTTGAAGGGTACACCCACGTTCAAAAAGGGTCCGACATTGCGAAAATAGCCGACTTCGAAACCTTCGCTCAGGCGCAGATTTTCGTTGTTTAGCACGCCGAAATCAAAAAAATTGAGTTTGGCATGAACGGCATTGGGAAATTCCTGGTTTTGGGCGCTGATGGGCTGCGTCTGCAGACAAACCGCCAACAGGATTAATAGAAAGAGTTTTCTCATTGCTAAATCGTTAAATGTTTAGCAAGAGAAAACAAAAGCGATGCCAATAACCGGTTTGTGGTATTAGGTTAGCCGGTAAAAAACGTCATGTGTGCGACAGACGGGTGTTCGGAAGTCGGCCCGTCCGCTTAGTTTCCATCGCCTCTAAGCAGTCTGCTGGCCAGTTTTCGGGCTTCCTGCTTGGGGCTTTTCCACCATTGTACGGAAAGTGTGGGCACGGCTTCTATCTTGTTTCGATGGAAAAAATGTTTCATTTTTTCTTCCCACTCATATGAAGGCATGGGCGATTTTGCCAGAACGCCATCGAACAACAACACGCAATCATGCTCCTTTTCGTTTTTGCCTTTCAGATACAAGGGAACCCGTACACCCGCTGCCATTGCATTCCGCTGCATCTGACTTACTTCAAAATATGGCCGCAGCGCTATTTCGATTTCTTCCATGAAAGTTGAAAACGGATAATAGGATTCCGAGTAATTGAGCAACCCCTTCATCTTTTGGAGCTGCTCCTCGGCTGCCGCGCTTTCACCGCGTTGCAGGTAGTCGGCAAAGGTGACAAGGTGCGACAGGATACAGGTACCCAGAAAGTTTTTATCGGCCGCCAATACGGAATACAGGCCTGCCGGGATCGAGTGGGCTATGAACATTTTTTGCGTGGCGCGTGTCAGCACCACGTGCAACTGGTTGAATCCCACCAGACTATTCCAGAAGTGCAGTTCCCTCGTAAGCGTACCGTGGGCATCGGTCATGCCATGCGTGAGCGACACGAGGAGTATGTCGACGTGCTGACCCTGTAATTCGGCAAACTGGTAGATACCCAGTCCGCTGAGCAGCATTTGCTGTATCTTTTCGTATCCGGGTTGCTTGCGTTGCCGGATCTTGAGCAATTGTCCTGCAATCAGATCGCGCTGCTGCACCGTGGCACAGGCGATACCCACCACCGGGTATGTTCTGGCGGCTGTGGGTTCAATCAGGTTGAGCCAGTCAATGATCTGCCGCGCTTCGGCCTCGTTGGTGCCTGTTGATTCGTCGAAGCGACCCTCTACATTGGCGACAACGGTGGCTTCGCGTGCACTGCGCCCTGCGGGGAGGCGCTTGTACGGCGTATCGAAGGCAATCTTGTTGAAACGCACCCATTCTTCGGGGCTGTTCTGGTGCTGGTATTCGAGTGAATGTGTTTTGGCGCCGATCCCCTTGCAAAATTCGAGAAAGTCGTCTTCTGCAAACGGTGTCATATCCTGTTTCGAGTCGCCGAATACCACGAGGTTTTTCGACATTTCGAACAAGTGATAGCACTCCTGTTTGGGTATATTATGGGCTTCATCCACCAGCACGAGGTCAAATGTCATATTGGACAGCTGCACGACGTCGAGTGCCACCTGCGGTGTGACGAGCAGCACCGGAAGCGTTTCGGTAAGCGGCTGGATATGTTTCTGGAACAATTCTTCCGCCTTGCGGCCTTCCGACATCGTTCTGTTGTTTTTGCCAAACCAGGTCTTGAACGCCGCCGAATCGGTAGATTTCAGGGTTCGCAGGGCCTTGTTTTTGCGGTTTTGCCACAAGGCGCTGATCTGGAACGGCAATAACTGACGCAGTTCGCGCAGGTTTTCATTCAGCGTGGAGAGCATACCCTCGTCCCACTGCATACCGGGATTGAATTCGTTTTGCAACAGGTGGTGCAGATACCAGCTCTCGAATGCAGCCAGCCAGTTGGTCGGTTTGATCTTGCACAAAGCGCGTACGACCTTCTGGTCCGGTTTGCGGAGGTTAAGCCAGTGCTTTTGCCAGATATAGAAATCCTCAAAATCGCGGAGATAGAACTGGGTTTCTTCCAGACGAGCGAGCATGTCTTCCAGAAATTCCTGCCGTTTGGGGATGGTCAGCATTTCGTGCTTCAGGGCATCGTCGTACAAACCGGCCGCGTTGAACTCCTCGAGGAAGATGTCCATGGCATATTCCAGTTCCTTGATCTGTTCCCTGAAATCGAGGTCCGTGTGGATACTTTTGGCATTCAGGCGGCGTACGTCTTCCCGAACCACACTTGGAATGCGGCGGCGCCAGAGCCGAAGCGTCGCTTCGAAGTCCTTGGTATATTCGGATATTTTTTTGATATTTTTATTGTCAAAATGGGTCGGAAAGTCGAAATCGAAATACTTTCTAAGTCCGTAGGTCCGCCGCATTTCATCGAATGTAGCCCCGATTTTTTCCTTGGCTGCAACGATTTCCTTGAACCGGTCGGAAAAAACGCCGTAGAGTTTTTCTGTCGCAGAAATCGGTTTTTCAAAATCGCTTCCAAAATGCTGGACACCGTCTTCCAGGCCGTCGCGGATGCGCTTTACAAAAGCAGCCAGTTCGGAGTAGTACTGTTCGTAGTGATCGAGCAGCGATTCGGCGTAATCGTTGGTTTTGGAAATATAGCGATGATGAAGCGATGTTGCCTTGGCTATCAGTGTTTTAACCTGGTTTTCGGTCCATTCGCGACCAGCCGCCGCATCGTGCGACAGGAACACCGAGTCATTGAGCCGTCCGAGCGGATGTGAAAGCGTCGGGAACCGGCGGAACAGGGGTTCGCTGGCATAAATCGCTTCCACGATACTGTCGAATTCTTTTTTTGAAAATTCGAAATCCTGCGGATGCAAATAACTGAGCAGCAATTCTTTGCCTTCCGTCCGATTGGCCCGCAGGTATTTTCCTACGGTATCGGTAAAGTTCAGTTCGCCAAACAGGGGAGCATGCAATTCTTCCCACGCATCATCTAGTTTGCGTTGTTCGCGCTGCGTTTTATTGAGTACGGTTTTGAAAAGTTCCTCGTTGTATAATGCCCTGTTTTTGTTTTCCGAAGCCATGCGAAGCATGTCGGCCAGCATGAGTTGGTCTCCTCCGATATCACGTATGACAAAGGAGACGTCGCCGAAACCCTTTTCCAGCAAAAATTTTTGCGAGCGGCGCAAGGCATTGATACTTTTGGACACGACCAGGCACTTTTTGCCGTGCGAAAGCGCATTCATGACGATAGCCGAGATCAAATACGTTTTACCCGTGCCGGAGGAGCCTTCCACGACCGTCAGGGCATTGTGCTGCATGGCGTGCAGCACCGAACGCTGGGAAGGATCGAGCGGGAGCATGGTAAAGGTATGCTTCCAGTCGGCGCCTTCAGCAGGAAGGTCGGGCGCAACTGCCGGCGGGTGTGTGACGGTCGTTCGCGGCAGCGAGGAAAAAATGCCGGCTACGGAAGACCACAACAGGCGCCCTTCCGAGATAAAAGTCTTTGCGGCACTGTTGGAAGGGAAAGGCTGAATACTGAGCGGCAAACCGTCTTCAACCAAACCAAGCATAAGTCGAACGCCTTCGCAAAGGTCATCGAATGCCTTGGAGTTCAGTGTTTTACCTTCAGCCAGTTGTTGGGCGCGGCGCGAAAAATCAGTGCCGTGCAGGGCATCCAGCAAGTGAAAGAACGGGTAATTGGGCATGACCAGATGGCTGTCATTGCGCTGAACCAGCCATTCGTCGACGTGCTGGGCGTGGGGTTCGAGCTGGAATTGCCATACGAACAGGGGGGCCGCAACGTCATACCCGCCCAGGCGCGCCATCACGAACGGATAACCGATGCCGAGGTTTTTCGTTCCGAATACCTTCTCGCGGTTGCGGGCTTCAAAATAAAAGTGGTGAAGCCATTCTCCTGCGGGAAAATTGGCCTGTACATTCAGCTCGAAGCGACCGTTTTCCATCAATTTATGCACACAACTGATGGCAAGGTCGGCATCAATTGCAGTCAGATCGGCCTTCGTCGGCTCATTTGGCAAGGCGGACAGCCACTCCAGTGCAGCACCGCTATAGGATGGTGCTGCAACGGAAGTATTTTCAATGGAAGGGTCGGCAGGTATAGCAGATTCGGACATATAATGGTATTTGGCTTTCAGTCATTTGTTATTGTGCAAAAGAACGGTTTTTGCGGGATTTACAATTATACAATTCTCATTCCGTTCATTTATTTTTGCTGTCGATCTCTTGTTAAAACTTTTGTCGGGGTCAAATAACCCGTCATTCCAATCTACACGTGGCTGCCTCCGGTGAATCCCCGAATGCCGATCCTCTCCGATCTAAATAACATTCTAAACCACCTTGCCATGTATACGCCAGTTGTTATTTTTATCATCGTTTTACTTTTATCCGGCATCCGGATCGCCCAGGAATATCAACGCGCCATCGTGTTCCGGCTTGGCCGCTTCACCGGCATCAAGGGCCCGGGACTATACTGGCTGATCCCTTTGATCGAGCGCCAGCAAAAAGTGGATATCCGAACCCGAACGGTCGATCTGGAACGGCAGGAGACCATTACGAAGGACAGTGTCACGATTAAAGTCAATGCGGTGCTCTGGTTCAAGATCAGCGACCCGGAAAAGGCCATTTTGAACGTGGCCAGTTACAGCCAGGCCGTATACCAGTTCTCGGTTACCGCCTTGCGGAACATTATCGGTCAGCATTTGCTCGACGAAGTATTGAAAGAACGGGAACAGATCAACCACCGGCTCCAGCAAATGGTGGACGATGCAACCGATCCCTGGGGCATCAAAATCGAAATGGTGGAAATGAAGGATGTCGAAATCCCGGAATCGATGCAAAGGGCCATGGCACGAGAAGCCGAAGCCATCCGCGAAAAACGGGCCCGCCTGATCAAAGCGGAAGCAGAACTGGAATCCTCCGAAAAACTGTCCCAGGGCGCCATGGAAATAGCAAAAAATCCCATCGCGCTGGAGCTGAGGCGGATGCAAATGCTCTCCGAGATCGGAATCGACAATAACACGACCACCGTGGTCCTGATACCTTCCGAATTTACAACGGCAGCGAAGGTATTGAGCGAGGCCGCCGCCAAAAGATAGAAATCGCAGCGCGAGCCGGTAAAAAGGCAAAAATTAGGAGCGAATTTTCCTCCGGATATTTTACCTTTGCGCCGGCGCCGGGCGACCAGCTCCTGCAAAACCTCCCCAGGGCGGAAACGCAGCAAGGATATGTGGTCGTAGCGGTGTGTCTGGCGCTTTTTCAGTTTCGCGGGAATCCCGTTTGCGAAGGGCTGCAGCAAGTTTTTCAATGAAAAACTTGCTGCAGCCCTTCGCAAATCTGCCTTACAGGATTGAACTGATGAATCTGGTATTTGTTGAACAAGATAATCCGCACTCAATACCCGCCCGGAACGAATGATCAATACGTTCTTTCATCACATTAAAAAACTGTAAGTGGTTTTTCATACCACTCCCCTTTCTCCATCATGCAATTTTTCGTAGATACTGCCAACCTCGATCATATTCGCGAAGCTGCCGAGCTGGGCATCCTCGACGGAGTGACCACCAACCCCTCCCTCATGGCCAAAGAAGGGATCAGCGGTGAAAAAAACATCATGAAGCATTACCGCACGATCTGCGAGATCGTCGGAAAAGACAAGGACGTGAGTGCTGAAGTGATCTCGACGGATTTCAAGGGGATGGTGGCAGAAGGCAAAAAACTCGCCGAAATCCATGAAAATATCGTGGTAAAGGTCCCGATGATCAGAGAAGGGATCAAGGCTATTTCGCATTTTACCGAGATTGGCATTCGCACCAACTGCACCCTGATATTCTCTGCGGGGCAGGCAATACTGGCAGCCAAAGCAGGAGCTACCTACCTGAGCCCGTTTATCGGCAGGATTGACGATACAAACTGGGACGGAATGGCGCTTATCAAGGAAATATTCAAGATTTATACTACCCAGGGCTACGAAACGGCCATTCTGGCGGCGAGTATCCGCAGCCCGCTTCATATCGTGCAGGCAGCCAAGGCCGGCGCCGACGTGGTGACCTGCCCGCTCAGCGCAATACTGGGGCTGTTCAACCACCCGTTGACGGATATCGGTCTGGAGAAATTCCTGGCTGATTACAAGAAAGCGAACGGTTGATATCTGCCGTTACTGGCTTATTTGACGAAAAACGATTCATCCCGAATTTTTTCAAAAAGTGAAAATCTGCTGCCTCAACCCACGATCTCAATCGTGGGAAAACAGAATGGGCTGATATTCAACGGTTTCAACCGTTTTCAAATGCCCGCCCTGCCGAGGCTTTGTAAACCGTTAAAACGGTTCGACGCTCTACGATTTTCGTATTAACCACGATTAAAATCGCGGGTTAAAAAATTCGGGATGAACACATATTAATGGCATCCGGGTAATTTTCAGGCCGGTTTGGACTCATCGTCCTCTTTGTCCTTCCCGGTCATAAACTGCCGGGCATCATCGGCTTTATCGGCAGCAAAATCTTTTGCTTTTTCCCAGAAGTCCTTGCCCTTTTCAGCCACGTCGGCGGCTTCTTCCTTCGCGTCGCCAAGCAATTCTTTTGCCTTATCGGAAAGAAAACCCAGGGCGCCGCCCTCGTGAGCAGACATTTTTTCACGCATGGCTTTCAGTTCGGCAGCCGTTTCAGCAGCCTCGACTTTTCCTTCGGCAGCCAGTTTTTCCGCTTTTTCGCTGAGTTCGGCGAATTTTTCAGCGGATAAATGTTTCAACTCTTCAAATTTCACACCGGCTTTCTCCAGCGCAGTTTTAGCGGATTCGGAGAGGTTCTTTAGCAAATCGTCCATCATGATCGGTTTGGTTTGTTTTGTGAATGAATCGGACTGCGAATGTAACCCTTTTTCAACGCGAAAAAAAGATAACCTGTATCCTGACCGGCACTAATTCAAATCATTTCAGGCGTGTTCTTCCCATATTCCGGCCAGATGAACGATTGTCTCGGCGGCTTTTTCCATATCCTGTACGGACACCCATTCCTGTTTTGAGTGAAATGCGTGTTCACCGGCAAAAATATTCGGACATGGCAGTCCCATAAACGACAGCCGCGAGCCGTCTGTGCCGCCACGGATCGAGCGTTTGAGCGGCTTGTCAAATCCGGCCCTCTGAAGTGCTTCCATGGCATATTCAACCACGTGCGGATGCCTGCGGAGCACTTTGCCCATGTTGCGGTATTGCTCGGTAATGCTGACCTCTGCGCTTGAATGCGGGTATTGCTTCAACACTCCGTCCACAATTTTTTGCAGGGTCTTTGCATGGCGCTTGAGCCCCGCATCCGAAAAATCGCGAATAATCAGCTTGATCACGGCTTTTTCCAGGTTGCCTTCCATATGAACCGGGTGAATAAAGCCCTCTTTCCCTTCCGTATGCTCGGGACTCAGTTTGTCCGGAAATTTGGCAACGATACGCGCGGCAATTTTCAGGGCATTCTCCATTTTCCCTTTGGCAAAACCCGGGTGTGAGGCAATGCCGTTCACGGTAATCACGGCCCCGTCGGCGCTAAAGGTTTCATCTTCGATGCTTCCGGCTGTTTCCCCGTCGATGGTATATCCATAGCGGGCGCCGAGTTTTTTCATATTCACTTTATCCACGCCGCGTCCGATTTCTTCATCAGGCGTAAAAAGAATACGAATTTTTCCGTGTTTTAAATTTCTGTTATTCAATAAAATATGTGCAGCGTCCATAATAGCCGCAACGCCGGCCTTGTTGTCGGCTCCCAGCAAGGTGGTGCCGCTGGCCGTGATAATATCATTGCCCGTCTGATGCTTTAAATCCTCGTGTTCAGCCATTCGTATCACCACCGAGGGGTCATCGGGCAATACAAGGTCCTGGCCTTTGTAGTTGGCATGTACGATCGGCCTGACACCCGCGCCGGAACAATCGGGCGAGGTATCCACGTGGGAACAAAAACAAATCACCGGCACTTTTTTGTCGGTATTGGCCGGAATCGTGGCGTATACGTAACCAAATTCATCGAGTTCGGCATCGGCGATACCGATGGCCTTCAATTCTTCCACCAGTATCCTGCTGAGGTTCTTTTGTTTTTCCGTGCTGGGCACTGTCGGGCTCTCGGGGTCGCTTTGGGTGTCTATCTGTACGTAGCGCAGAAAACGCTCTTTGGCCGTATGTTGGAAAGGCGACTTTTTCATATGTAAT
>JAKOXM010000694.1 GCA_029781095.1 Bacteroidota bacterium | reverse complement strand
AGTATTGTTTCCGATCGCGACGCCGGGTATGCTGCTGTTCAAAAATGTCATGAATGGATCGAGCGCCACTTCAACATGCACATTTTCAACCGTTTCGGTACCAAGGTTGCAGGCCTGTACCGCATAGGTATTGGGAAAACAGCGGCGCAGAAAGGGCGTGGACAGATCGACGGACAAACGCGGGCACGTCGTTTCGAGGTGTGCCGGAATGTCCAGAACGGTCGTTTGGCCACCGGCCGTCTGGATGGTATAAACGGATGGGCAGTTTTGTCCGAAGTTAAACGGCACTGCGAGGGTTATTTCCGCAAGCGTATCCTCTTGCGGGAGAAGCAGAAAATAACCGCCCGTACTATCTGCAAAGACTTCATTTGATTCGCCGCTGACCAGCCCGGTCGCTTTTACTTTCCAGTTGGCCAGTAGCGGCTCTCCGGCGTTGAAGCTGCAATCGTTCAGGGTATCCAGAAATACCTTGCCTGATACGATTGCCTGAACCGGGTCGATGATCTTGATGATCTGGGTATAGGTATAGCCGTTCGCATCCGGATTGTAGAAAACCGAGTAATTGGTAGCCGTGTCTGCCGGCGTGATCTTTACGACCGTCGGGTTCCACGGCACCGGTGCGCCGGCAGCCGATACCGTGGGGCCGGGCAAATTTGCCGGGCTGTTGCCGGCCGGGTCGGGATTAGGGTTTGGCACTTCCACCACCGGCTGGCCCGGATCGTATGCACACCAGTTGATGATCTTCCAGGTTCGTTCTATCCTGAGATCGGCGTCCGGCGCCCCGTTCAATAATTTGTCTTCGTAAGTCGAAGTAAGCAGTTCGCAGTCCTCCCCGAAAAATTCCGGCTGGCCAAAACTGTTTCCGCCCGGAGACGTAAGTATCAGGTCATTCGGGAACCTGATATAATAGTCCTGATCGTAGTTCACCACTATTCTGTGGGTGCATTGAACCGAATTGCCGCTGCAATCGAAGGCCTGGAATGTCCTGACGATCGTGCCTCTGTTGCAAATGGTATCGAAAAGGTTGTAGTTCAACTCGTTGGTGACGGTATCAAGGCAGGCGTTGTCGGTTGCTGCGGCGACTCCGTAAGCAAGAAGCGAGGGATCGAAATTTTGGCAGGAAACCGTGACATTTGGCGGGCATATGATTGCCGGTTTCGTTTTGTCTACCACCTCCACATCGACCATGCATTCGGTAAAAATGGGATTGCCGTTGTTCGTCATGATATTTCCTGCGGCATCGGTCTGGTAAACCCGCATGGCCACCACCCTGGCAAAGCCCACATCACAGCTGTAAAACTTGACGGAATCGGATTCAGAAATGGCTCTTTCGAATTCGCTGGGAAAATCGGGAAAAAGGTCGTCGCAGGGCGCATTTCCATTATAGACATTGAGATCATTCAAGCAATCCGGTACAAATCCGGCGCGACGGACCGTCAGATGGATGTTGTTGCAATCGTCGTACGACCCGCTGTTAAAGGCTGAAGCGGAAACCCACGACACGCCTGCGGCAGAGACAACAGGCGGCGCATTATTAGGTCCGGCAGGGCCATAGCAGTCATTGGGATCGTCTACTCCAATCACAACCGTTATCTGGTCGACACAAACTGCCACCGGTGGTATAGTGTCATTGGCACATTGCGAATACAGACGGGATTGTAAGGATAGCAGAAGCAAGATCGCGAAAAAGCGCATGACGCGCGGGAACGCCGTTTTTGTTTCCTGGTAAAAATGTAAACACCTTGTCATTGGATTAGATTTTGTAAAAATGAAATGTAGTTGGCGAAATGGTTGATACAGCCTTTCGGCAGGTTTATTTTTCAAGACACTTTCGGGAATTATCCGCAATCCGTTTCATCATATCATGTCTCCATATCAGCTCCGCAGCCATCGGCCGATTGCCGGAGTCTTCATAGAGATAACTGTGGATTTGCTGATGGCCGGCGAATTGCTCCAGAATGTCGATATCTGACGGGGATTGCAAAATTTGGTTCGGCTTGATATTTTTTACAAAGTCCGGCTGGGAAAGCATAAATTCCTGATGTAAAGCAATTGCGTTATCCCATTGCCTGGCTTGTGCGAAGTTTTTGATACGGTCGAAATACGCTATTTCGTAAAGCACGTTGTAGTCCGTCGGGTCCAGCATGCTGACACCCGGTCTGTAGAATTGAAAGCACATTAAATAAAAACAAAGGGATACAACTGCGATTTTGGCAAGCATTTGTTTTAAGGTCGCCCGCCAGAGTCGCAGGCACTCGACAAATCCATAGGCGGCAAAAGGCAGCATCAAAGCGACGAGCGGCGTACGGAATCTTCCCAATACGTAGAAACCCAGCAGGATGGATACCTGAAGCAATATTGCCAGGTAAAGTGTATCAAGTTTTTTGCCGTAATAAATAGAGAATATCAAACCTGCCGTGCCGATCCAGGCTATCCAGTAAAAATTGAGAAATGCAATTCGCAAAGCCGGCACCAGTTCTTTGTAGAAATAGTAATTCTCATTATTCGGCCACTCCAGCCCGTCAATAATCCGCTGAGCCTTAGACCAAAGCAGATGCAGGTATGATCCTGCTGAAGGGTGTGTTTTGATCGCAGACACGACTACTGGCCAGAACCTGCCGCCGGTTTTGCCCATGATTTCAGCGCATTTGGCAGCCTCCGGAGCCCAGTTAGATAGTGTTTTTGTACCGTATACGTTAGCTGCCACAAATGTGACAGGTCCGACGCTGGAGATGCTGAAAACGGGTGCGCCCACAAGGCTGTTGCGCACGATAACCGGCGAATAAATCAGGAAAAAGCCGACAAGGGTGTACGCTGCACTACGGGCAAATACCTGCGGCATTTTTCGCGCTCGCCAGAAACAGATGAGCATCACCCCCAATAGAAAAATCAAAAAAACGGATTGAAGCGCGTATGCCGCGCCAATCGTCAGGCCACTGATCAGAAAAGCATATCCTGTTCGCTTTTCAAGCGCGCGGTCAAACGTCCATATCGTCAAAAGAGTAAAAAAGACACTTAATGACGAACGCAGGATCAGGGCCTCCTGAAAAAGAATGACTCCGCAAAACAAATACAGCAACCCTGTCAACAAAGCTATGGTATCGTCAAAATGGCGCCGTGCAATCAACCAGAGCAGAACACCGCTCACGATGCCAAGCAAGGACTGCAAAACCATCATCCACCATATACCGTTACCCGTCAGAAAATAAAGCACTGCAAGCAAATATGGATAAAGCGGCTCCTGGTGATACGTATTGCCCCCGTACCATTCGTTCCACAATGCCTTGCCTGCGATAAAGGTCGAATCCCGGTTT
>JAKOXM010000693.1 GCA_029781095.1 Bacteroidota bacterium | reverse complement strand
CCGCACGTACGCGGGCTGCATTTTTGCCTATACCGATCAGAACGGCTACCGTTGCCTGGCAGTTGGCAAAAATACCGTCCGCAACACGCGCAAACTCGAACCCGTGTCCGAATACCCGAAGGTGGACAGCGCCCGGGCGCATCTGCAAAGTATTGTGCGCCAACACGAACTCTGTTTCCGGCTCAGCAACCTCGACGCTTCGGATCGCGCCTGTTTTCATTACAGCATCAAGCAATGCCGGGGGGCCTGCGTGGGAGAAGAAACCCCGGAGTCGTACAACGAGCGCGTGTCCCAGGCCCTTGAAATGATTAACCGGCGCCTTTCCGGCAGTTATTTTATACTGGGCGAGGGCCGTACGGAGGGCGAACAATCGGTCGTCGGCGTACTGGAAGGCCGATACATGGGCTATGGCTATTTTGATGCTGCTTCAGGTGATGTGGGCGTGGAAGATATGCTTGAAACCCTTTCCACGTCCTACGAGGATCCGGATGCAGCGAAGATCATACGGGGGTATATGGAAGGCAAAAAAGGCGGGCGGATAGTGAAATTTTGAGGATTGATCGCAGGTTATCCCAAACAATTTTATTCGTTGATCCACTCCAGGTGATAATATTTTTCATCGCTGTTCAGATTGACCGGTCCCGTATAGCCCGCATCTTTGAACATTTCCTGAATATCTTCATAATCAAGAAGATATCCCCGGGTGGTATCCTCGCCGACCGGCGGGTAAGTGAAATGCTGCTCGTACGGAAATTTGCTGCCGAAGTCCTCCACTGTGATGATCCGGTGTGGCCCGAATTCAGACTTCTGGTATATTGACCTGACGTTATGTCCGTTTTTGAAGACCGTGAACCTGGCGTCGCCGGTCGTGGTTTGATTGTATCCGAAAATGACCGTTGTTTCGAACCTGCCGGATATCCCCGATAAAAAGCCGTCGTGTTCGGCGGCCGACATGCGAAATTCCAAAACCATTTCGGTCCAGCCGGCGAGGTATGCGTCGAACAGTACAAACGGGTAGTTTTTTCTGTCGAAAAATATTGCGTTGTTTTCGTGATCGATGATTTCGACCCTGCCGATCGGGTATTCGGCCCGGACCAGATCGAGCATCTGTTCTTTCGCGATTCCCTTTATTAATGTCCTGCTGAATGTTCCCATATTTGTTTCGATACGAGGCAAAAATAGTTGCAGATATTTATTCTGATGCAGGGCATTTGCAATTATGACTATCTGAATGCAGGTTTTCTTGAGGAAAAATTGTGTAAAATTGACACAATTCAAAATCATGTATCTATATTTGCACAGCGGCATCGGTTTTAGTCGGTTTCCGGAAAAGCAAATTGCAACAGAAAATCAAACAGGCAAAAGTGGCAATATGAAAAGGTACCCGGATGCGATCAGAATGCTGGTGGCCATTGATTGCATCATATTCGGCTTTGACGGAGAGAAAATCAAACTTTTGCTGATCAAAAGAAACTTCAAGCCGGAGAAGGGGAAGTGGTCGCTGATGGGCGGTTTTTTGAAGCAGGATGAGGACCTGGAAGACGGGGCAAGCCGGATACTGTACAACCTGACGGGCCTGAAGGATATCTACGTGGAGCAGATTATGACCGCCGGAAAGATCGACAGGGACCCGGTAGAGCGCACGATTTCGGTGGTGTTTTTTGCCTTGATCAATATTCACGAACAGGATCAGGAAGCGGTAAAGGCCCACAATGCCCATTGGTTGAGCCTCGATAAAAAGCCGGATTTGATTTTTGACCACGACGAAATGGTGGTCAAGGCGCTTGAATATCTTCGGTATAAGGCCGCCCTGCATCCGCTGGGTTTTGAGTTGCTACCGGAGCGATTTACCATTCCCCAATTGCAAAAACTCTACGAAGCCATTTACGATATGAAACTGGACCGCCGGAATTTTAGCCGGAAAATACTTTTGACCGGATTATTGATCGATACCGGAGAAAAAGATAACCAGTCTACCACCAAAAAAGCCGGCCTTTTCCGGTTGGATAAGGAGCGATACAAAAACAAGTTCTATTCATTTTGGCATTTTATGCCGCAACCGGGTATAAAGTAAGCGGTTCGGGAACCGGATCAGAGCCGCAGAGGGTCAGGTAGTTTTTGCCGTCCGTTTTTTCCTAAAAAGAAAAGCCGGATTTTTCTTGCTCTTTAATCGTGTCAAAACGACACGATTAAAAAATGTTTTGACCTTCTGAAATGCAGCAGCAAATGTCTTTGCCATTCGGGTAAATAACCCCCTGTTTGATTGAACAGTAATTCCGTCGTACAACAATAAAACGCGAATTTTTTCATGATTGATTTAAAAAAACTGGAAGTCTGGTTTGTCACGGGAAGCCAGCATTTATATGGCGACGAGATACTCCGGCAGGTAGCGGAACATTCGCAAACCATTGCCCGGGCATTGGATACTTCGGCGGAAATTCCGGTTCGGGTTCTTTTCAAGCCGGTGGTCAAAACACCCGACGAAATATACCGGCTTTGCCAGTCTGCCAACAATGAAGAAAACTGTATCGGTATCGTAGCCTGGATGCACACGTTTTCACCCGCCAAAATGTGGATCCGCGGCCTGCAAAGTCTTCAAAAACCGATGTGCCACCTGCATACGCAATTCAACTGCAACATCCCGTGGGCAGAGATCGACATGGATTTTATGAACCTGAATCAGTCGGCACACGGAGACCGCGAGTTCGGTTTTATGGTATCCCGCCTTCGGATGAACCGCAAGGTCGTGGTCGGCCACTGGCAGGACCCGCAAGTCCACCGGCGGCTGAATGTCTGGCTGCGGGCTGCTGCCGCGCGATTCGACTGGCAGGGCGCACGCATCGCGCGTTTCGGAGATAATATGCGGCAAGTGGCTGTTACGGAAGGCGATAAAGTGGAAGCGGAAATGAAATTCGGCTACTCGGTCAACGGATACGGTGTCGGCGATCTGGTAAAATACGTAAATGAAGTGTCTGATATTCAGACAGATAAACTGATTGCGGAATACGACGAAACGTACCGGCTTGCGGCTTCGCTTCGCAAAGGCGGGAGCGCACACGACTCGCTCCGCGAGGCGGCACGCATAGAAATTGGCATGCGAGCGTTCCTCGAAAGCGGAGGTTTTAAAGGCTTTACCGACACTTTTGAGGATTTGCATGGCCTTGCACAGCTGCCGGGTATTGCTTCGCAACGGCTGATGGCCGAGGGTTACGGCTTCGGCGCCGAAGGCGACTGGAAAACGGCCGCGCTGGTGCGGGCTGCGAAAGTCATGGCTGCGGGATTGCCAGGTGGCAATTCCTTTATGGAAGATTATACCTATCATTTCGATCCTGAAAACCGCCTTGTTTTGGGCGCGCACATGCTCGAAATATGCCCTTCGATAGCTGCAGGCAAACCGGCCTGCGAGATACATCCGCTCGGTATCGGCGGCAAAGCGGACCCCGTGCGCCTCGTATTTGACGTGGCGGGCGGGCCGGCGCTGAATGCCTCGCTGATCGATATGGGTGACCGCTTTCGCATGCTTGTCAACGAGGTGGAAGCCGTTGCGCCCGTAGAAAAGTTGCCCAAATTGCCGGTTGCCCGCGTTCTGTGGAAACCGCTACCCGATATGAACACGGCCTGTGCGGCCTGGATTTATGCGGGAGGCGCTCACCACACGGTTTTTAGCCAAAACCTGACGACTGAATATTTCGAAGATTTTGCCGGGATGTTCGGCATTGAATTGACCGTAATTGATTCGAAAACGGAATTGCGCCAGTTTAAAAATGAATTGCGCTGGAGTGAAGCGGTTTATTCATAAGGCGTGTATTGCAGGGTGGGGGAGTCGGAAGGTTTTGGAATGCAGGAATACAGCACGCCGTTGCAATTTGGATGACGCACTCCGGCACATGAAACTCGAAACACATGAAATACGTCATTGGACTAGACTATGGTACAGATTCCGTACGTGCCCTGATTGCCGACACGGCTGACGGGCGGGAGGTGTCATCCGCCGTTTTTTATTACCCGCGCTGGAAGGCCGGAAAATATTGCGACCCTGCGGCTTCACAGTTTCGCCAGCACCCGCTGGATTACCTCGAGGGCCTGGAGGCATCGGTCAGGGAGGCCTTGTCGCTTGCCGGCCCCGCAGTAGCGGAAAATGTGGTGGGCATCTCTGTCGATACGAC
>JAKOXM010000675.1 GCA_029781095.1 Bacteroidota bacterium | reverse complement strand
AGTATTTCGCCGAGGTCGATTTCTGCCAGATTCACCCAGCGCGGGTCGGTGGGTAGTTTCAGGCCCAGTTTGGTATTCTGCAGCGGTTGTTCCATGGGGCAAAATTACTTGAAACCGGGCAAATGATTTCCCGAAGTGCTGTCAAACAGTCATTTTTGCGGGATGGAAAAACTCAGCATGGCGGCGCTCAACCGGCCTTCGACAGACGAATATCAAAAACAAAAGAAAATACCCGTTGTATTGATACTCGATAACATCCGGTCGGGTCTGAACGTAGGTTCTGTTTTTCGAACGGCAGACGCGTTTTCTGTGGAAAAAATATTGCTTTGCGGCATCACCGCACAGCCTCCGCACCGGGAAATTCTGAAAACGGCACTGGGCAGTACGGAATCGGTTACCTGGGAGTATGTCGCAGAAACGGCACGGGCCATTCTGCAACTCCAGTCTTCCGGGTACAGGGTATTCGCTGTTGAACAAACCTCCCATAAAACCTGGTTGCAGGATTTCAGACCAACCCAGGACGATAAATTCGCATTCGTACTTGGTAATGAGGTGGAAGGTGTGGGTGAAGCGGCACTCGACCTGTGTGAAGGGGCAATTGAAATTCCGCAATCGGGCACAAAACATTCGCTGAATGTGGCTGTGGCGGCGGGAATCGTGGTGTGGGAACTGAGCAGGAAAATCAATTACGCATCGCTTTAATCGAAGTATTCGTTTAGACGTGTTCATTACCCGATACAACCTCTCCGGCGCGGCAAAAAGCAGCGTGGATGTTAATTACATGATTTATACCGTTTCGAACAAAAACCTCTTTCTGCTGGAAGAGAACGCCGCATTGTTGCCGACATTGAACATGTATCCGGAAATGCCTGCGGAGGCTGTCAGGCGTGGAATCGAATTGAAGCGAGAGCGATTTGACAAAGCGATGGAACGGTTTTCATGGAAATCGTGGAACGGCGCGGATGAAAAAAATAAACGGCAGTAATAAATTGATTTTAACCAAAATCGGGATATTATTTTCTTGAATGTGAAGTTTCTTTGCGCTTTTTATATCCAAACCGCATTTATGAAATCTGCCTTCACCCTCGCACTCATCCTGTCCGCCCCTTTCTTCCTCAGCGCCCAATGCTCCGAAATCGACCTCAACACCTTACAGGTTATTGAAAAAGCCGCCCCTGCCGACAAGGAATCGAAGATACTTGATCTTGGCTTCGATCTGATGCGGGAAACGGGCACCGGCGCCACCAACACACGGCACTACGAAAAATGCTGGGAGACAACAGTAAAGGGAAAGGCTATCTATCAGCAGGTGATACTCTGGCGAACAAACGCGAATGACATCACTTTCTTGACGCTCGATGAAGGCGCCCATCAAAAGGTAAAAAACGCTATTAACGAAAAGCACAATAACAACGACGGCAGCCAGGTGGTCGTCGGCAAGTTGTTCCGCTATTCCTTTAACACCCAATATATCAACGGTTATACTTACTACGCGGTTACCCTCGCGATGAGGTGAGTGGATGTGCTCATTAAAAAATGTACTAATGTGCTAACTTTCAAAACATTACCCATTTTATAACCGTGTTCATCTTTGAACACCTGCTTAAGTAGTAAATACTTTTCATACCGGTTTCGATTCAAAAGACCTTTCTACCTTTGCCACCGCAAACATCAACATTGGCAATCATCATTCAGCAACAGTGAAAGTATTCAAATTCGGTGGCGCCAGCATCAAAGATGCAGCAGCCGTAAAAAATGTGGCAGCCATCCTGCAACGACATAAAAATGAACAACTGGTCATCATCGTCTCGGCGATGGGCAAAACCACCAACGCACTGGAAGAGGTTGTGGCTGCGCACGCCAGGCAAACCGGCAAGGCGCGGGAACTTTACGATGCCCTTAAAGAGCGCCATTACGCCATGATGCGCGAATTGTTCGACGAAGGCGATGAGGTTTTTTCGGCAGTGAACGACACTTTTGTGGAAGGCGAATGGGTGCTCGACGACAAACCCGCGGATAATTATGACTATATGTACGATCAGATCGTCTGCGTCGGCGAACTCGTATCTTCCCGGATTGTGGCCGCTTACCTGAATAAAACGGGTATGGCGACGCACTGGCTGGATGCGCGCGATGTAGTGGCTACCGATAATACCTACCGGGAAGGCTGGGTAATCTGGGACAAGACCAGGGCCAATGCACAGAAAATTGTTCCTCCGATCCTTGCCCAGGGCAGTTTTGTCGTTACGCAAGGCTTTATCGGGTCTACTACGGAGAATTTCACCACCACGCTTGGGCGCGAAGGCTCCGATTATTCTGCCGCTATTTTCTCCTTTTGCCTCGATGCCGAAAGTATGAGCATCTGGAAGGACGTCCCCGGTGTACTGAACGCTGATCCCCGTCTGTTTGAAAATACAATCAAACTGGACAGGCTTTCCTACAAGGAAGCCATCGAAATGACCTACTACGGCGCACAGGTGATACACCCGAAAACGATCAAGCCCTTGCAGAACAAAAATATTCCGCTCTATGTCAAGTCGTTCCTGAATCCGGAGGCGCCCGGCACCGAGATCAGCAGCGATACAGAGGATAATTATCCGCCTATCGTGGTGGTGGAGAAAAACCAGGCTTTGTTGCACATCAGTACGCTGGACTATTCTTTCGTTGCGGAACAACACATGGCGCGGCTGTTCCGCAAGGCCGCCGACCTCCGCATTTTCGTCAATATGATGCAAAACGGCGCCATCAGTTTTACTATTTGCGTGTCGAATGTGCCCGATCGAATCGAACAGTTCATCAAAGAGATTTCCGATGAATTCAAGGTGAAAATGGAAGAAGGCCTCGAACTAATCACGATCAGGCATTATACGCAGGAGACCATCGACAACCTGAAAAAAGGAAAAATCGTGCTTTTTGAAGAGCGTATCCGGAATACGATGCACATGGTCGTGAAAAACGTGCCGGTCATAGAGCGGCGCGAGGTGGATATTGCAGGGTCAAAATCCTAAAATTCAGGCTGTTATGAAATTTAAAATATTTGCTTCGATCTTGATTTTCACAATCACGGGTCTTTCATGTCATACTGATAAGGACGACATGGCAAGCCCGGCCCCGCCCAAAGGAGTTATTTTAAAGTCAGTTACGATCAGCGGTATTCCTGCGCTCGATGCAAATGGCAATCCATGGGACAGCGACGGAACGGGGCCGGATCTCCGATTTACGATGGATGATAATAAAGGCAACTGGCTCTTTTATTCGGATGTCATTCCAAATGCGGACCTTTCCCAAACGTACACTTTTGACTTAGATCCGGACGTCCGGATCGACAGTGTCATCAACGGGCAGAACAAGTGGGAACTGGAAGATGAAAACAACCTGCTTGGATCCGAATACATGTTCGGCAATTTCATCTATTTTTTTGACTGGAAATACGATCAGGACAGCGTTATGCTGCATCCCAGAGATCCGAGAGTCATGCTTTCGGTCGAGTATGTTTATTAGTACCGGAACATCGTTCCGGGTTACAGCAATTACCGCTTAAGGGCACTTCGCCTGAAAAACACGAACCCGTTTTTTCTTCCGATTTCCTCCATTCCGGGCACGGCCTGCACTTCCGGTGCGGATTGAATTTTT
>JAKOXM010000662.1 GCA_029781095.1 Bacteroidota bacterium | reverse complement strand
GGTAGCCAGGACACCGGCCTGCACGGAGAAGGTATTGATTTTTGCAGGATTCGGGCCGATGCTTTTTCCGCCGATGGCATGGCGATAAACCGGTTCCACGAAGGCCACAAAATGCCTGCCGAGCGGGTGTTCGAGACGTACTCCTGCATCGGCGGAAATGTAAACATTGCCATCCAGCGCACCCTTTTCAAGCAATCCGCGACCTTTCTGGCGCAATTGCGGTTGTTGGCCGGGCGAGAAATTGGGGTCGGGCGGCGCCTGCCCGGGATAATAGGTAGAGGAATATTGGTAACTTTTGTCCAGAACGAAATTCGTCGTGACCCCGCCGACGGCGTGTGCCGATAACTGACCGAGTTGCCCCAGGCGACGCATTACTTTGACCGGCACCGAAACGAGATCGGCATCTACGGTTTTGGCGTAAGAGCCGTAGTAGCCGTTTTGGGTATTGCCTTTGTAAATTTCTTCTTCGCGTTTGGGTTCGTATTGCTTCCGGTTGTACGCAAGCCCTGCTTCCACACCCCATTTTCCGATTCGATAGCCGATTGCCATACCGCCGCCGTAACCGCTGGCCGAATGGACGTAATCGGTGCTGCTAACATGATTCCAATCGTATGAGCCGTACGTGGAGGCATAAAAACGGTGTTGTCCCGCCGATTTGATGGTCTGCGCAACCGGCGCCGCAAATGCCCTGTTTTCAGACGATTCGAGGGGACTGCCAAGCAGAATGGGAAGTTTGACAATGGCCGGAAGGGAAGCCCAGTGTTCGGGCGTCGGCGTTTCGGTGGGATTGAGCAGGACAGCCGCGGCCGAAGTTGCATTCAAAGTCAAGTCCGAAAGCGTCTCAAACGGGTCGGTAGTCAGGATATTCGAACCGTTGAGTGCTTGCATATCGATATAGTTATCTTCCGTTTGGAGCATTCCGGCGCTGACCGGTTCCGGGCCCGAATTATCACGTATCGCAGCAGCAGAAATATTGTTTTTGTGGTGTCTGGAACGGGCCTCTGCCTGCAAGCGCTGAGAGGCAGGTGTCCGGGGAGCAGGTGTTTCCGGATTGGAGCCGATGCGCAGGAAACCGTCAAGATTTGCCAGCAGCAGCAGAAAAATGGCTGCCTCGGAAATCTTCATGATCCACAGGCGACGGCGGACCCGGGCAGCCTGGTTCATCCGGCCGGCGAGCATATCCCAATGCGCGGGCTGATACGACGCTTCCAGCCGGTCGAGCGTCCGGAATACCGCCTTGTCAACATTGTCTACAGGCGAAGGATGCTCTTCGGCAATCGGCGCATTCAGCCGATGTTCGAGGGCATTCCAGGAAGCCGGATCGTAAGGCGCTTCGAGATTCTCGAGGGATGCCTTCAGGCGTTTGTCGAAAAAGGTATCTTTCATGGCAATAAGTGCCTCGTTTACAATTGTTTATATGCCTTGTTCGGGGTTGCCGCCGGAGCGGTAACCGAATTCCATTCGCATGGCGGTAAAATGTTCCTGCAATTTGGTACGGGCTTTTACAAGGTTGCTGCGCGAAGTGCTTTCGGTAATATGAAGCGCATCGGCAATTTCCTTGTGCGAGTATCCTTCAACCACGTACAGGTTGAATACGGCCCGGTACGCCGGCGAAAGTTCCTGTACCGCAGACAGGATTTCCTGCTCAGTGAGGTTACTCAAAATATCAGGATCGTCATTGCTCACCTGGTGCGCATCGGTGATGTCTTCCGTTCTGCGACGAACGGTTTTTCGATAGTAATCAATACAGGTATTGACAATAATGGTGCGCATCCAGGCCGGCAGCGAGGTGCCGGGGCGATAACGGCCGATGTTTTGAAAAACCTTGATGAAGCCTTCGTGCAACAAATCAAGTGCTTCGTCGCGCGATCCGGCATAGCGCAGACAAATACCCATCATTTTACCGTAGTACTGTTCGTACAACTGTTGTTGCGCCCAGCGCTCCTGACGAGTGAGGGCGGCGACGAGATCTGTTTCGGCGCGTTCCAAGTTGAGGGCGAAATCCATAAGTTGATTTCCGTTGGAAAGTTAAAGTGTCGTATCCGTTCGGCAAAACCGCTGCGCATGTGGTTCCAAGATAAATGAACGCAGCACAGGTCGCGAACGCTGCCTGAGTTGGCGCTTCCATACGGGAAAAGGCTGCCTGAACTCCGATCTCACGGCAGGGCCGGCGCCGGATTGCCGGCCAAAGAGCCGAAGATATCTCCGAAAAATATTAATTAACAAACTTTGTGTTTTGCCTTTAAAAGAATAAGTGTTTGATAATAAATATTTTATGAAAAATCTTAAAAAGAGGTTTGATAAAATATAAATAATTTGTTTTAAAAAAGAAATTTCTGTTTTACTTTTGTCCCTCGACAATCAGAAGTAAAAGCAAAAGACAATTTTCATTTTTTATTCCGCACTTCGTTATGAGCATTTCCAAAAAAATTTCGGAGCCGGAGGCAATGATCACCCAGCAGGGATCCCGTTTTTACAATAACAGCAGAAGGCGGCGCTCCAATGCCAGTCCAAGCCGTGTTGTTTTCGACCAGAGAGAGGAAATTTCCTTGTCCGAATTGATCCGGCAAATCAGGCATCGCCTGATGCGGTCCTGGGTTGCGCTGCGTTTTCAGGCGCATCGAATGACCTTTAATGTGTTTCAGCGCAATGCGCTGCTTAAAATCGGTTTTTTGGTGCTTGCCGGTTATTTTTTATTGTTTTCCAATGAGTTTATAGGGTCAAGGCAAGGCCTGATGACAGAAGAACAAAGCGTGCAAAGTGTCGGTACCTCGTTCGAATGGAAAGAGCGAAAAGAAATGCCGAAAGCCAGGACGAGTGCCGGAAAAACCCGGGATGATGCCGCACCGGTGAGCAAAAACGAACTGTCGTCCGAACAATCAAGCGATTATGTGGACCGCTTCAAAAAGGTCGCTATTGACGAGATGGTAAAATACGGCGTGCCGGCAAGCATCAGTCTCGCACAAGGATTGATCGAGAGCCGGGCAGGCACCAGCAAGCTCGCTGTAGAAAACAATAACCATTTCGGTATCAAATGCTTTTCACGAAACTGCAAAAAAGGCCACTGCACCAACTTTACCGATGATACGCACAAGGATTTTTTCCGGAAGTTCAAAACGCCATGGGAAAGCTGGAATGCGCACAGCCAGTTGATTTCATCCGGTCGGTATGCCAAACTGAAACGCTACGGTCACGACTACAGGAAATGGGCCTATGGCCTGAAGTCGATCGGTTATGCAACTGATCGCAGCTACGCAGAAAAACTCATCGGGATCATCGAACGGTACGATCTGTATAAATACGAC
>JAKOXM010000661.1 GCA_029781095.1 Bacteroidota bacterium | reverse complement strand
ATGGCTTTTACCTCATAGACGGGCATTTTTCCGCCATATCTTTCCACGACAGGTACAACTGGGTGATATTCCCGTCTTTGTCCACCAGTATCCCCTGATAATAAGTGAAGTCCTGTTGCAATTGCAGGTACAAATCCCGGTCGCATTTGACCGTCAGCCAGGGCTTTGAGATCATTTCAAAGAAATAGTCCTTGTTGATTTCATACATGTCGTCGGTTTCGTTGCCATTAAAATGGACCGACACCAGGCGAACCTTGTCGGAATATTGCTGAATAACAGGCAGATGGCGGGCAGGGCAATGGTCGAACTCGACTTTTCGGTCGGACATGGCCCAGAAAGCGAGGTATATCTGGTGTTTGTGATCGATCAGGTCGCGGAGATGTGTTTTCCCGCCGGTATAGTTTTCCACCACAGCGTCGGGGATTTTGGTAATGATTTTCAACAGATTGGATTGAGTTTCGGGCTTCCCGACCGGCTCTATTACGAGGCTTGTTCCGTCTTCGGCGGCAAAGCGCACCCGAAAAAAACGATGGTCGACCTGCAGGGTGTCGCCGCTGGCATGGAGCGGCATGGCGGATGTTCCATAGGTATAGTTGAGCCTGATCTGGCGGTTTTTATAAATGGTCAGAAAAATACGGTCGTCATCGACTTCATTAAAACGCCCGTCTGCATCGAGGTCGATCAGCCCCACGGTGAAGCGCAGGGAATCCAGTACGAAATCGCCCCCGCGGATACCGCTGTTGGGTTGCAGGAAACCCGGCCGACCCGGCACGATCTGGTGGGGGTTGGTGTGAAAAGAATCCGACAATGCAATGGTGTATTCCTGTGTGGGTGCGGCAAATTGAGCGGGAAGGGCCATTTTTTTGCCCGGGAAATAAACGGCGAAGCTCAGGAGAACAGCGGATAGAATGGGAGCGTGGTTCTTCATTTTATTATTTTGAAGGCTAAAGTAGAAGAATTTTACGGGTCATAAAATCCCTGATTTGCCATCCGATTCTTTTAGAGTACGTTTGCCACAACATTTTCTGCGCCTAAAACAATCATTCCTCATGGCAACTTTGAAACCTCGCCTCAGTTTCTGGCAGATTCTCAACATGAATTTCGGGTTCTTCGGCATTCAGTACAGCTTCGGTTTGCAGCAAAGCAATATGAGCCCGATTTACAAGTACCTCGGGGCCGATGAGGCCAGCCTGCCTTATCTGTGGCTGGCGGGGCCGATGACGGGACTTATTATTCAGCCGATTATCGGGGCTATGAGCGACAAAACCACCAGCAAACTGGGCCGTAGAACGCCCTACTTTCTGGTTGGCGCCGTTTTTTGCAGCGTCAGCCTGCTGTTTATGCCTTTCAGCAGTACCCTTTGGATGGCCGCCAGCCTGCTTTGGATACTCGACGCAGCCAACAACGTTACAATGGAGCCCTACCGCGCCTTCGTGAGCGACAAACTCAATGAAAATCAGCACTCCATCGGCTTTTTGACCCAAAGCGCCTTTACCGGACTGGGCCAAACGCTCTCGTACCTGACTCCGACGCTTTTGGTGCTCGTCGGCATGAACAAGGACGCCGTAAATGCAAAAAACATCCCGTATATAACGGTCACCGCATTTATCATCGGCGCCTTTTTTTCCCTGTCTTCTATTCTATGGACGGTAAAAACCACCAAAGAAAACCCCTTAACCGAAGAAGAAAAGGATCGTATCAGTAAAATGCCCACCGGCTGGATGAATACTTTCCGGGAGATCGTCGATGCTGTAAAGGACATGCCGCTAACCATGAAGCAACTGGCCCTCGTAAAACTGTTTCAGTGGTATGCGATGTTCTGCTACTGGCAGTATATTGTATTGTCCATTTCCACAACCTTCTTTCAAACTACGGAGCAATCGGCCGCAGGTTTCAGGGAAGCCGGCCTCATCAATGGCCAAGTGGGCGGTTTTTACAATTTCATAGCCTTCATAGGCGCGTTTGCACTCGTACCGTTTACAAAGCGCTTCGGGCCCAAGGTGATGCACAGTTTTTGCCTTACCCTTGCCGGAATCGGCATGATCTGCATTCCGCTGATCAATACGGAGACGCTTTTGTTCATTCCCATGATCGGCATCGGTTTGGCCTGGGCCAGTATGATGGGCAATCCGTATATCATGCTGGCCGGCAGCATTCCGCCGGAGCGCACCGGGGTGTACATGGGCATTTTCAACATGTTCATCGTGATACCCATGATGATCCAGATTTTCACCCTGCCCCTGTATTACAGATCGTGGCTGCATGGTAACCCGGAAAATGTCATCCGGCTGGCCGGCGCCCTGCTTATCTGCGCAGCCGTGGCCGTTTTATTTGTAAAAATCACCAAAAACAATCAGCAACCGGCGGCATTCCCTGCGGGAGGCGGACACTGACCCGCTTTGAGCACGCGCGATGGAGGTCAGCACGAGAAACGAACAACAAGGAATCCATACCGATAACTAAGAAACAAGAACGCATGTCCCACCGCCCGCCGTCCTTTTTGGACTGGTTTTTATTGTTTCTGCTGGCCATCATTTGGGGCGCATCCTTCCTGTTTATCAAGCGCTCGGTCCGGATATTCGACCCGGTCCAGATGGCCATGTGGCGCATGGTATTCGCCACGGCCATTTATCTGCCCATCGCTGTGGCATTTTGGTCTAAAATCGACTGGAAACGGTGGCGGTCATTGATCGTAGTCGCTTTTTGCGGATCGGCCATTCCCAACTTCCTTTTTGCCGTGGCGCAACGCCACGTCGACAGCAGCCTGGCGGGGGTGCTTAATTCGCTGACGCCACTTTTTACGCTGCTGATCGGTGTTACCTTTTTTCAAATGACCTTCACCCGGAACAAAATAACCGGCGTGATCCTTGGTCTGGGAGGCGCCGTCATGCTGATCTTTTTCAATAGTAAAAGCAGCGTAAGCGGCAATTTCTTTTTTGCAGGTTTATGTGCTTTGGCCACCGTCTGTTATGCCGTCAATGCCAATGTGGTGAATAAATGGCTGCGCAACATGCACCCGGCAGCCATTGCTTCGGCAGCATTCGTGCTCACCGGCTGGATGTTTGTCATTGGACTGTGGTGGTCGGGAGGCTGGCAGGCCGTTTGGCAACACCCCGACGGATTGAAGGGCCTCGGTTACATATTTTACCTGGCGGCGCTGGGCACTGTGGGCGGCTCCATCCTGTATTTTTGGTTGCTGCAACGTACGAGCGCCATCTTTGCCACTTCGGTTACGTATCTGTTGCCTGTTTCCGCCATTATATTGGGCGTATTCGATGGAGAAATCATCGGTGCGGTTGACCTGCTTGGTACGGCTGTAATTTTGACAGGTTTGTACATAGCTCGGAAATAAGCGTCGTTGTGCTTCCGCAACCTGCTATTTTTGAAATAAAACTGCCATGAACGCACGCACCGCTAAAATCATTTTTCTTTTTTTTATGTACACCGGATTGCAGGTATCCGAATCCTGTACTGATTGCGATTGCGCGGATTATCTTCCTTTTTTTGACTACAAGAGCATCTCGCTCACATCCAGCGGCCCGGATATCGGGGCTAACCAGAGTTTCGCGATCAGTGTAATACCCGGACCGGTCGAATTCCTGGCGCAGACCTGCCCTGCCCCGCGTTTTCGGTTTTTATCAGCTGCATACGGTTGCGACTGCGGCTACAATGGCATCGAAGGCGACAAATTCCCTTTCTTTTTAAATATTACGGCAGACAAGGCTTACAACGATACCCTGCCAGCAGGCGCATCGCTGAATGCCTTATTTTTTATCGCTGCCGGCGACGTGCTGATTCAGGTTCCTGAACAGGAAGCGTTTACCTTTGGGAAGCCGGACCGGCCCATTCAACTCTTTGGAGCAGAAAGGCCTACCAATCTGAACGACTCTTATCAATTCAAAATCCGGCTGGTGAAAACCAAGGGCGACACCCTTCAGGCGACCACCGGCCCCATTCATTTTCAATGAAAAAGAAACTCGGCGTTCTTGCCCTCCTGTGCGGCGGACTTCAACTTTTTGATGCCTGTTGCGGCGACATCAAACCATTTTTTGATTATCACCAGCTCCTTATCACCTCGGATTTGCTGGTACTCACCCCCAGCCAGGATACCGTCGTCACCCTCCGCGTGCAACCCGGCGACGTGGAATATATCAGCTCGATTGCACAACCGGTTTTCACACCATCCGCATACGGCAACAGTTGTCCCTTACCCGGCGAGGATGGAGCCAAATACAAGATGGAAGCAGTGGAAATACTGGCCGACAAAGACTTTAACGATACCCTGCCCGCGGGCAAATCGCTCAGTTCCATATTTTTTAATGGCCGCGCGGCCAGTATCGGCCTGCCGATCACGCAGACGGTATCCGATCTTGAGTTTCCCAATGCGGATTGGGATTTTGTGGTTTTTACACCGGAAAAACCGAGCCAGCCCGATCAGACATTCAGCCTGACCGTAAAAGTTACCAAATCGGACGGTTCGGTAGCGACAGGGAAAATCAACGGTGTGAAGTTTCGCTGACCGGTCCGTTATTTAAACCACCCCGCGTAAAACACGTAATTATTGGCGATCCGCTCGATCTGGCCTCTAAACAAATCCGGGGTAAGTTCTTTAACGCGTCTTGCGGGCACGCCTGCATAGACGCCGCCTGTATGGCATACGGTTTTCTCCAGTACAACCGCGCCCGCAGCGATCAGGCAATTTTCTTCTATCACCGCCTCGTCCATTACGATGGCGCCCATGCCGATGAGCACGTTGTCGTGCAGGGTGCAGCCGTGTACGAGTGCCCGGTGGCCGATGCTGACGTTATTGCCGATCGTGGTGCCGCACTTCTGGTAAGTACCATGCAGAATGGCGCCGTCCTGGATGTTGACCTTATTGCCGATGCGGATGAAATTCACGTCGCCGCGCACCACTGCCTGGAACCACACCGAACATTGATCACCCATGACGACATCGCCGATAATGGTTGCGTTTTCTGCCAAAAAGCAGTCCTGGCCGAAATGGGGCGTAAAGTCGCGACAGGGAAGAATGAGTGCCATACGGAGAAATTGTAATAAGCAGCTTTGCAAGATTTACAACCACAACGACGCGGCGGGGTACGACGGTTTATCGGTTTGGAAAATCTCCTTCAGACTGTAAAATCCGTCTTTCAAATCCGGCATTTTACAGGTACAAATGAGATTTTTATAAATATTTCAATGTCAATAAATTGCGTCGTTTTTCGTCGTGTCGTCGTGGTATTATTTGATTTTAAAACACGCTTGTGAGGCGTGTATTCCTCTCGAATAACCTGTATACCCCCCATGCCAAAGCGGCTCCGGTTGCATTGGCGATCATATCATCCACCTCATAAAACCTTCCGGGAATGAAGGCTCCCTGCACGAATTCCATCAGGATCCCGTAGCCGGATGAAAAAGCGAACAAAGTCAGTCCTGTCTTCCAGTCGGGCCGGCGTCCTGCAGATCGCCGGTTGCCCCACAATAGCAGCCACATGAGCAGGCCGTATGCGGCCAGGTGCCCCAA
>JAKOXM010000621.1 GCA_029781095.1 Bacteroidota bacterium | reverse complement strand
AAATATTACTAACTTTAACAATCAACAAATTTGAGACACTACCAAAACTTGTTCCTCTTTAATTGCGGCAGCCAAAAGCAACCAGCGTTACAATCCGCAAAAAACCTCGTTTCTTTGCGGTGCTTTTTTCACAAAAACATACTGATACGTTGAAACAGGGATATAAGGTGGCGCTGTTGGTATTGCTGGTGGTGTTGATCGACCAGGCGCTCAAATTTTACATCAAGACAAATTTTGAACTGAACCAGGACCTCAAAATGTTCGGACTCGAATGGGCGCGCCTGCACTTTGTAGAAAACAAAGGCATGGCTTTCGGCATCGAGTTCAACATGACGCACGGGGAATTCGATTACGGCAAACTGCTGCTCAGCTCGTTCCGCATTATCATGGTAGCGGGACTCATCTGGTACACCCGCATGCTGATCAGGGCCGCAGCCCCCATCGGGTTTATATATTGTATAGGACTGATCACCGCCGGCGCTTTGGGAAATATCATCGACAGCACTTTATACGCGCTCATCTTTTCCGGCGGATACCATGATGAAGGAATCGCCCACCTCACCCGGTTCGGGCACGGGTACGGCCTGACCGAAAGCCTGCCCATGAACGGATTCCTGCATGGCAGGGTGGTCGATATGTTCTATTTCCCCATCACCACGATTCATTTGCCCGAGTGGCTGGGCGGCGACAGTTTCCTGTTCTTCAGCCCCATATTCAACGTGGCGGATGCGTCCATTACCATCGGCATCACCAGCATTTTGTTGTTTCAACGGCGATTTTTCCGCGACGGTTTTATCGATGAGAAAAAGGATGCCGAAACCGCTATTATACTGGAAGATCCGGAATCTGTTGATATTCCTGAAACCGGCGAATTGCCCGCCGACAACGGAACGGAAACAATCTATATCGCCGAAAACGTTGAAAATGAGCCGGTTGACGAAAACAGCCGGGAAGACACCTCCACAGAACAACCGGCAGAAAGCAGGCCCGACGAGGAACGACCATAAAAACAAGTCCGAGAAATGAAGAAATACGCTGCAAACCCCTTCCAACTCTTCGCGATCGTCCTGATTCTGTCGGGTTTCGCTTCCACGGATATCGCCGCCCAGGTCGGCGTCGGCGCCAAAGCACCCAAAGGCGCAAAAGTCCTTTTTGACGGCAGCCGGGATATGCTCGACAAGAAATGGACTTACTGGGAAGGCCCGAGACTGTCCGCATCCCTGCCGATCAAATGGCAGATCGTGAAAGATCCTGTTGACGGCGGCACCGCAGTGAACACAAACGATCCCGCATCGGCGGGGGGCAAATACGGCGCTGCCGATATTGTCACGAAGGAAAAATACCGCGATTTCCGGTTGCACGTGGAATTCCTGATCGTCAAACCGGGCGGCAACAGCGGAGTATACCTCCAGAACCGCTACGAAATACAGGTGCTCGACGGGGATTCAACCACGCACGGCATGGCGGCAGTGATCAATGAAAAAGCATCGCCGTACTATCCCTACCATGGGGCAGGAAAATGGAACGCCTACGATATCGTTTTCCGGGCGGCGCGTTTCAAAGATGGCAAACTTACCGAAAAACCGCTGATGACCATGTATTTCAACGGCGTCAAAGTACACACCAACCACCCCATTTCCCAGGTTTGGGGAGGCCCCAATTCGGGCATAGACGGCGGCAATAACGATGGCAAAGGCATCACAGACGTCCCCGGCGGACTGAAATTG
>JAKOXM010000616.1 GCA_029781095.1 Bacteroidota bacterium | reverse complement strand
GGTCAAACACGAACTTCGTGTCACAGGCCGCAGGCCAGGGCAGCACGCAGTACCAGGACAACCCCTCCAACCGGGTTGCCGATCTCGATCCGGAGGACATCGACCGCATCGAAGTGCTCAAAGGCGCCTCCGCAGCCGCTATCTACGGTTCGCGGGCAGCAGCAGGTGTGGTGATCATCAGCACCAAGCGGGGCCGCCGCGACGGCAGCACGGAGGTGAATGTCTCACAATCTATTGGTTACCAGCAGCAACTGAAGAAGCTCGGTGTGCGTCAGTGGGATGCAACCAAAGTGGAAGCCGCGTTCGGCGCAGCCGAAGTAGCCAATTACAACCAGGCTGTCTCGGCAGGTAAAATATACAACTACGAAGACGAACTGTTCGGAGAAAAAGGCATGCTCAGCACCACGCGGCTTTCCATCAACGGGGGTACGGACAAATTAGGCTATTTCGCCGGCGTTACCCGCAAATCGGAAGACGGGATCGTGAAAAACACGGGCTACGACAAAACCTCCGTACGCCTTAACCTCGATCCGAAACTGTTCAAATGGGCTGATCTGCAAATCAACCTCAACTACGTTAACTCGGAATCGGCACGCGGTTATTTCAACAACGACAACACGTCGACCACGCTGGGTGTCTCCTACGTATCCACGCCGTCGTGGGCCGACCTTTTCCCCGATGCCCAGGGCAACTATCCGAACAACCCGTACGCGCCGTCCAACTTCCTGCAGACGCGCGACCTGGTCACGAACAAAGAAAAAGTGGATCGTATTCTCGGCGGTGGCATCGGTACTTTCCACCTGTGGACCAACGATCAGAACTCGCTGAACCTGATCGTGCGCGGTGGCGCCGACCAGTATACCCTGCGCACCCGTTCCATCTTTCCGCGCGAACTCCAGTTCCAGAAAGACGGCAACGGCACCAACGGCGTTTCCATCGCCGGCACAGCGAGCAGCTTCGGCACCAACATCGCTGCATTCCTCGTGCATACCTTCACGACAAACAGCAATATTTCTTTCCGGACACAGGGTGGTCTGACGCAGGAAAATCTGGACCAGGATTTTATCAATACCCTGGCAACCCAGCTCATCGGTTCGCAGACCAACCTGAATCAGGCCGGTTCCGTGCAAGTAATCCAGGAACGCCTCAAACAGGTGGATAAAGGCTTTTTCGCACAGGAAGAAGTCAATTTCAAGGACATGGCCATCTTTACGGTCGGCATCCGCGGCGACAAGTCGAGCCGCAACGGTGACGTAAACAAATTGTACTATTACCCGAAAGCATCGCTGGCTCTCAACATCCACGAAATAACCAGCCTCGGAAGTACCGTTAGCCAGTTCAAACTCCGCGGCGCTTTTGGCCAGTCAGGCAACTTCGGGCCCTTCGGCGCTACATACACGCCGCTCAACCCGATCATTATCGGCGGCAACACCGGTTCCATTATCGGTATCACGCTCGGCAACACCACCATCGGACCCGAACGGCAAACAGAAATCGAGGCCGGTTTCGACCTCGGATTTGTGCAAAACCGGTTCAACCTGGAGTTCACGTATTACACGAAGAAAATCAAGGACCTGATCCTGCTGGTCAACACGCCGAGTTCTTCGGGCTTCACATCGGCATGGAAGAATGCTGCCGATCTGAAAAACAACGGTTTCGAAATTGCGCTGGACCTCAACCCCGTGCGCTCACGTGATTTCAACTGGGACAGCCGCATCAGCTTCTGGAAAAATACGGCGAAGATCACCCGCCTCGATGTGCCCGCCTATAACCTCGGCGCATTCGGCGCAACGCTCGGCACGTACCGTATCGAGGAAGGTAAATCGCCAACCCAGGTTGTGGGTATCGACCCAAATCCGGACGCCAACGGTTTGAAAGTATTCGGCGACGCCGAGCCCGACTTCCAGATGGCATTCAACAACGGCGTTCGCTATCGTGACTGGGAACTGAACTTCCTGTTTCACTGGAAACAAGGCGGCAAAAACATCAACCTGAGCACGCTGCTGTCCGATATTTTCGGAACCAGCGCGGACTACGACAACAAAACAATTGACCCCTCCGGAGCGCTCACAAACGGCGCCTACCGCCTGTCGCAACTCGGCGTTTCTGCCGGTGCATGGGTGGAAAATGCCGGTTACGTTCGTCTGCGCGAAGTAGCCCTGAAATACAACCTTCCGTCGAGCTGGTTCAAGGATAAAGCCAAGGTGCGTATCGGTTTTTCGGGCCGCAACCTGCTCAACTTCTTCGACTACAACAGCTACGACCCCGAGGTGTCCAACTTTGGCACGAACGCCATTTCATCCAACGTGGAGGTTACGCCGTTCCCGTCGGCAAAGAGTTACTTCTTTACCATCGGCGCTACGTTTTGAGTACGGATATGGGGATGTTTTCAATTCTCAAGGTCCAACACTTTCATTTTCAAAAATTGAAACAATATGATACTGCGAAATATTTCTAAAATTTTTCTTCCGGCGCTGTTTGTCATGGGATTTGCTGCCTGCAACATCGACACCATCGAGGATCCGAACAACCCGAGTGTCGGCGCCATTACTTCCAACGCTTCGCTGAGCGAAATCCAGAACCTGGTCACGGGCATTGAAGGCGGCATGCGCCTCAACCTCGGTTTCTATTTTGACGGAGTAGGTGCGATTGGCCGGGAATTTTACCGTTTTTCCACATCCGATCCGCGTTTTACTTCCGATTTGTTGGGAAAAGGCTCGGCTGTGCTGGACAACAACACTTTTTACACAACAAACCCGTATGCGGCCCGTTATCGCACGATTAAAAATGCGAATATCCTGCTCGAAGCTGTCGATAATTCCAAGGCGCTGACTACCAATGAGGTACGGAGCGCCGCCAAAGGTTTTGCCAATACGATCAAGGCGTACGAGTTGCTGCTCGTGTGGGTACAACAATACAAAAACGGCGTTCGTATCGATGTTTCCGATCCGAACAACCTGGGCGCCTTTGTCGGAGAAAACGACCCTCCTGCAGCCCTGCGCGCCATTGCGTCGCTGCTTGACGAGGGCAACAGCCAACTGACCAGCGGCGGTGCCGAATTTCCGTTCAGCCTGAGCAGCGGCTTTGCAGGCTTTGATACACCGGCCTCGTTTGCCAAAGTGAATCGCGCGCTCGCCGCACGCGTCCACGTGTACAAATCGGACTGGGATCTCGCGCTGACGGCACTCGCCGGATCGTTCTTCGATCTGAACGGCGATCTGCACACGGGCGCCTACCACCCGTATTCCACATCGGGCGGAGATGCCTTGAACCCGCAATGGTACCCGCTGAACGCAACAGGCGAATCGCGCGTGGCGCATCCTTCATTTGTTACCGATGCCGAAGCGGGCGACAATCGCCTGAGCAAGGTCACCAAACGCACGGACACCGAATTTCAGGACGGCCTGCAGAGCGATTATGACTTTACCGTGTATGCGACCAATTCTTCGCCGGTACCGATCATTCGCAATGAAGAACTGATCCTGATCTATGCCGAAGCAAAAATCCAGAAAGGCGACGCAACGTCTCTGAACGACGCAGTGGGAGCACTCAATATCATCCGCAACGCAGCCGGTCTCGGCAACTACTCCGGTAGCACCACAAAGGATGAGCTGATCAACGAAATGCTCAAGCAGCGCCGTTATTCGCTCTATGGCGAAGGCCATCGCTGGGTTGACATGCGCCGGTACGGAAGGCTCGAAACGCTGCCGAAAGACCGCGCCGGCGACGACGTTTGGGAACAGTTCCCGCGCCCGGCCAACGAGGATTAATTACCCGGAGTTTACGAATAGTTGAAGAGGCTGTCTTGCAAAGTTCTGCAAGACAGCCTCTTTTTCTTACTGCAATCAAATTTCCCCAGACCGGATCACTCCACGATAAATTGCCGCTTCACCTTCCCTTCCGGCATTTCGAGTACGGCGAAAAACACGCCGGTATTTTTCAGGTCGCGGGTCTGGATCGTGTAAGACCCTTCGCCGGCCTGAAAGTCCGTTTCGAGGGAATACACCTCCTGGCCAATAGAATTTACGATGCTCAGTCGACCTTTTCCGGCTTTTGGCAAATTGAACCGCAGCGTTATTTTATCGTGGGCGGGGTTGGGGTAAGCGGAAAAATCGAACAGCGTTTTCGGAAGGGGCGTGCCGGATATTACCCGACCGGCCATGACGTCGCGTGGGTAAAAAAGCATAACAACCGGGCGTGTTGCGATACCGTCGGCCTCGAACGCTCTCAGCCATAAAAATTCCGCATCGTCGAGCCGTTTGTTCAGTTTGGAGAGCGTTAAACTGCCTATTCCCGATTCACTGACAGTCGTTTTTACATTCCCGCAGCGAAGCTGAAAACGCAGATTTTTTGAAGGGTTCCCGTT
>JAKOXM010000591.1 GCA_029781095.1 Bacteroidota bacterium | reverse complement strand
AATAGCCCTGGCCGATGAAGCTCTTGATGTCGTGGCGGTTCTGCGTCGCGATGGCTTTCAGCTCGGCCAGCGCGGCGGCTTCGGTCGCGGCGGGCGGCAGGTCCATGGGCGCACTGCGCGCGATGCTGCGCGGCACGATGGAGTCGATCAGCGCGCGGCGCGAGGGCTCGCCGATGACGGCCAGCATGGCCTGTTCGTCGGCGGGCGTCAGGCCGATGTGGCGGGCGATGAATTCGCCGGGGTTTTCAAGATCGTGCAGGGCAGGGTGGCTCATGGCGGGGCAAACGACGACAGTGCTTCAAATACGAGAGCTGCCGGCGACCATCTGACGGGCGCAAGCGGCCGATTGGGCTTAAAAACCGCACGCAGGCGAGCCGGCGTGCGGGACACACTTCACGGACGGCTCAGTCCTTGCTGAACTCGGCGTAGGCCGCTTCGTCCATCAGCGCATCGAGCTGGCTGGGGTCGGCCAGCTTGACCTTGAAGAACCAGCCCGCGCCCAGCGGGTCGCTGTTGGCCAGGCTCGGCTCGGCGCGCAGGGCCTCGTTGACCTCGGTGACCTCGCCGCTGATCGGCATGTACACGTCGGCCGCGGCCTTCACGCTCTCGACCACGCCAGCCGTTTCCTTCTGCGCGTAGCCCTGGCCCACGGTGGGCAGGTCGACAAACACCACGTCGCCCAGCGCGTCCTGCGCGTGCGCCGTGATGCCGACGGTGGCGATGTCGCCCTCGACGTTGATCCATTCGTGGTCTTCGGTGTATTTGGTAATCATGTTGATACCCTGTGAAAAATTGGATGATGTTACGAATGACGGTTCGGATTTTAATAATTCAAATTTTCAGCTTGCTGATTGAATTGTCCTCGCCAAGTGGATAAAAATCGTTGGTGACATCCGAGGCCTGCAATGGCCAATCTATCATTGCGTCAGCTGTCTTTTTGACAAGTACGGCGGAATATTCGAATCCGCAGGCCTTTTCAGCATCGGCATAATTTGGATTCCATCTGAATGGAATGATGTAGTTTGGACTTTGCAGTTCGGTTTCGATGATTTCGAAACCCGTGTGCCTGTTGAATAAAGCTTTCCATGCCGAATCCGAAAATCTGAAAAAATCCCACGGCATATCGTGCATTCCGACAGTCTGGTGCGTTATGATGAAGGCTTGCGCGCCGGTTTTCATGACCCGGTTCATTTCTATTGCGACTTTCCATGGCATCACCAGGTGTTCGAAGACAAAAAAACTGCATACGGCATCGAATTTCGCAGATTCAAGTACCTCGCTCATTTTGTGAGCATCGCATACCGTCGTAACACCGTCGCCAGGTATGATGTCAAGTACTTCAACGTCAAGATTGCTGAATTCTTCGCTCCGTAGCAGTCCGCTGCGAGCCCTCCCGCCGATATCGAGCAATGAGCGACAGTGGTTGGTCTTCAGGTGGTTCCTGAATTTTTCTGTTAATTTTACGGGGTGATGGTCTTTGGGAGGTGACCACTGCGCCCGGATCGAGCCGGAATTTTCGATATTAAAGGCGAATTCAATGGTTTCTGGAAATTCGTCGTTCTCCAGTAGAATTTGTATTCTGAATTTTGTCGATTTTTGCAGCTTTGTTTGGTCTGCAATGCCAAATTTTACGTTGCTGGCAATTATATCCTTCCCATTCACTGTAATGGATTGGATGTTTTTCCCGGCCGGCGAGAAAAAATTGATCACCCCTTCAAAGATGACGGAGCAAAAAAATTTCGTGTAGGTTTCAAAATAAACCGAAATATTCGAGATGGGCGGCTGAATTTGTGATGTCATGATTGAATTGATAAATGGTACAGCTGTGCCGATTTATTCTTGGCCAAGAGCATCTTGAATCAGTTCAAGCGCGGGTGTGTTTTTCCATTGCGGCGCATGTTCGGCGGTTTGCAGCAACTGACTTGCAAAAATGCTCTTGCGCATGAAGTCGATCTTGACGGTGCCGAACTGAAAGAACAGCCGATCCCACATGGAATGGGTCGGATTGGTCTGATTGGCCAAGCCAAGGTTGAACATGAACATGTCGTTGTGGATCGGAACGTCTTCCGGAACCCGCCCCAG
>JAKOXM010000678.1 GCA_029781095.1 Bacteroidota bacterium | reverse complement strand
CTGCCTGGGAAACACCCGAAGCGGAAGCCAAACTCCTCCAACTCATCCCCTACAAGCGCGTCGGCGAAACTTCCGACATCGGCGCGGTAGCCGTCTGGCTGGCCTCCGACGAGTCGGACTACATCCACGGCACCACGATCTTTGTAGACGGCGGCATGACCCTGTATCCGGGCTTTACAGAGAACGGGTAACGCCAACTTTCAGTTGGCCATTTCCAGTGAGGCGTTGACTCAAAACCAAAAATGAGCATCAGTATCTTGTGAGGCGTTAACTTGAAGTCAATGCCTCACTATTTTTTACTCGGTGCGCAGCATTCACCGGGTGACTTTGAGTCACCCGGTGAATACCCACGTTTTCTCATTATCTTAGTGCGCAGAAAATACCCCCAGCCATGCGCTTCGAACCTGACACCATTTTCCATATCTATAACCAGGGCAACAACCGGCAACCCATCTTTTTCAAACCGGACAACTATTTGTTTTTCCAGCAAAAAATGCGGAAATATCTGCTGCCTCATGGCGATATGCTGTGTTATTGCCTGATGCCCAATCACTTCCACTGGTTGTTTTATGTTCGGGAGGTTAAAGCCTATTCACCGGGTGACTTGAAGTCACCCGGTGAATGGCGTGCGCTCAATGACTCCATTGCCATTTTGCTGCGTTCCTATACCCGGGCCATCAATAAACAGGAAAACCGGACCGGTGCATTATTCCGGGAAGACACCAAAGCCAAAGACGGCTGGATGGAAGGCTTTATCGCTCTTGAAGACCGACGGACGCGTTCACAGTTCTGGAACGAATATGGATACACCTGTTTTCAGTACATCCATGAAAATCCGGTAAAGGCCGGTCTGGTGAAACGAGCGGAAGAATGGCCGTATTCTTCCTCCCGGGATTACCTCGGATTGCGGAGTGGGACGTTGTGCAATCAGGTATTGGCAAGGGATCTTTTGAATTTGTCTTAAGCACTCACGTTGAGCCACTCACCGGGTGACTTTGAGTCACGTCACGTGACCCACTCACCGGGTGACTTTGAGTCACCCGGTGAGTGCTGCGCAAACCACTATTCCTCTCCCAAAAACGGATACCGGTAATCCACAGGCGGCACGAAATTCTCCTTGATCGTGCGCGGTGACAGCCAGCGGTACATGTTGAGCATGGAGCCGGCCTTGTCGTTGGTGCCGGAAGCGCGGGCGCCGCCGAAGGGCTGCTGGCCGACCACGGCGCCGGTGGGCTTGTCGTTGATGTAGTAGTTGCCCGCGGCGTTGCGGAGTTTCTCATTCGCCAGCGCCAGCGCCGCGCGGTCATTGGCGAATATCGCGCCCGTGAGCGCATAGGGCGAGGTAGAATCGAGCAATTCGAGCGTCTTTTCGTACTTCTTATCCTCATACACGTAAATCGTCAGTACGGGGCCGAAAATCTCCTCGCACATCGTCACGTACATCGGGTCGGAGACTTCCAGGACGGTCGGTTCGATAAAATAACCTTTGGATTTATCGTGGTTGCCACCGGCGATGACTTTCACCTTGTCCGATTTTTTCGCCGCGTCGATGTAGGCGGATATTTTATCGAACGCCTTTTGGTCGATCACCGCGTTGATGAAATTCCGGAAATCCTCCGTGGTGCCCATATTCATGCTTTTCAGGTCGGCCACGAGGTAATTTTTCACTTCTTTCCAGAGCGATTTGGGAACGTAGGCCCGTGAAGCGGCGGAGCATTTTTGCCCCTGAAATTCGAAGGCCCCGCGTGCGAGCGCGACGGCGACGGCTTTCGGATCGGCGGATTTGTGCACCATCACGAAGTCCTTGCCACCCGTTTCGCCCACGATGCGCGGGTACGATTTGTACATGGCGATGTTGTCGCCGATCGTTTTCCAGATGCGCTGGAACACGCCGGTACTGCCCGTAAAGTGTATTCCCGCGAATTCGGGGTGGTTGAAAATGACCTCGCCGGCGGTCGGGCCGTCCACGTACACCAGGTTGATGACACCGGCGGGCAGGCCGGCTTCTTCCAGGATTTCCATGATGACGGAGGCGGAATATATCTGCGATTCTGCGGGTTTCCAGACGGCGACGTTGCCGAGCATGGCGGGCGCGGTGGGCAGGTTGCCCGCAATAGCGGTGAAATTGAACGGCGTCAGGGCAAAAACAAAGCCTTCGAGGGGGCGCCAGTCCGTGCGGTTCCATATGGTTCGCGTGCTGAGCGGCTGCTGTTTGTATATTTCCTGCATGAAATACACATTGTAACGCCAGAAATCCGCCAGTTCGCAAATGCAGTCGATCTCCGCCTGAAAAGCGTTTTTGCTTTGGCAGAGCATGGTAGCGGCGCTCATTTTGGCGCGGTAGGGGCCTGTGAGCAGATCGGAGGCGCGGAGAAAGACGGCGGCGCGCTCCTGCCAGGGCATGGCTTCCCAGGCCGGTTTTGCCTTCAGGGCCGCATCAATGGCAGCCTTCACGTGGCTTGCCTTGCCTTTTGAATAATGACCGAGCGTATGTTTCAGTTCATGGGGCGGGTGCATGGCCACCTTGTCTTTCGTAAACACGTGCTCTCCGCCGATATACATAGGCACGTCTTTTTTATGCGATTTGGCTTCTGCAAGAGCTGCTTTCAGGGCTGCTTTTTCCGGCGAGCCGGGGGCGTAGTTCCAGACCGGCTCGTTGACCGGTTGCGGGACGGTAAATATTGCGTCTGTCATAAACTTGTGGTGCGGATACTGCAATCCGGGTGTTTGGTTAGTATATGTATTGAAGACTTTTCAGTCCTCGTCTCTGGTTCTTTTTAATCATTGCGGTCGCGCGCCTGCAGGGCCGACTGGAATGTTTGCGCGACTTCCACCGGAATAAACGGCGTGGGGTCGCCGCCGCCCACGATAATTTCCCGCACGATCGTACTGCTGATATGCGAATATTCAGGTTGAGAGATCAGGAATACGGTTTCAATGCCGTTTCCGACAATATGGTTGAGTTGCGATATCGTTTTTTCGTAGTCAAAATCGGAGCCGTTGCGCAGTCCGCGGAGCAGGTACTGGGCTCCGATACGGAGGCAATAGTGCGCAGTCAGTTTTTCAAAGTAATCCACCTCTACATTGGGGAATATAACAGACACCTGGCGCAGCCATTCGAGCCGTTGTTCGAGGGGGAACAGGTTTTTCTTCGTGGAATTGACGCCTACCGCGATGATGACCTTGTCGAACAAGGGCAAGGCACGCCGAATGAGGTCAACGTGGCCGATGGTGATGGGATCAAAAGACCCCGGGAATACGGCAATTTTCATTTTTATTGGCTAAGACGAACGCGAAGTTGGGAATTTTCGCATGTTTCCGGAAAAGAAAAGCGGATTCAAAAATAAATCCGGGGCGGATAAATTTTCAGCATTGCAAAACACTTTAAATTTACCCGATAAAACAGTTAAAAATCAAACACACAATCAACATGCGAACAAAACAATTGTTGCTCACCCTGGCATTTGCCCTCGGCTTTTGCTACGCTTCCAACGCTCAAAGTTACCATTCTGCCATCGGTTTACGCCTCGGATACCCGGCATCCATTTCCTACAAGCAGTTTATCAGCGAGCCGGGGGCGATAGAGGCATTTCTCGGTTTCCGTTCCTATAGTCTGTATCGTTGGATCAGTGTCGGCGCTTTGTATGAGCACCATATGCCCATTTCAGGTGTTGACGGGCTGAAATGGTACTTTGGCGGCGGCGCTTCGGTTTTCCTGTGGCATTATGACGATGTTTTTGTCGGCGACAACAATACGAATACCAGTATCGGAATACTTGGAACGCTCGGTCTGGATTACAAATTCGCCAATGCGCCGGTCAATCTTTCGGTAGACTGGTTACCGGTATTTTTTGTCAATGGCTACGGCAACGGGTTTGGCGGTGGTTACGGCGCCTTGAGTGCCCGTTATACCATTAACTGATTCGATTAATGGTTCTGATAATTTCAAATTCAGCACATTAGCAACAAAAAATATTTGCAAGAGGCCGTCTCCGGGGTTATTCCCGGAGGCGGCCTCTTCTTTTGCGATCAGACGGAACCGCCGCGTTTGACAACCCAGATTACCAGGCAGACCAGGGCGAGAAATGCAATCAGACCGCCCAGGCCGAAGTTGAAAAATGACAACAGAATGGCGATACCCAGGCCGAAAACACCGTACCACAACCATTGATCCACGGGATCGCTGAAATCGACCTGCATACCGTGTCTCGCCATTTTGCGTTCGAGCCGCCTGGCGAGCCTTTTCAGTCGTTTCGAGGCTTTCATTTCTGTATTAACCAGGGTCTCCGGATTGGAGCGCAGTTTTTCGGCCAGCCCTGTGCGCATTTCCTGCGGAGAAACAGCCGTTGCAGCGTGATGAACAACCGGATTTAACAATATCATGGCAAGAGAGGCGAGCAAATAGATTAACTTTTGTTTCATGTAACAACAGTTTTCGAGTGAGTGGATGAAAATGCGAAAGTAAGGACGGGCCTATAAACACCGATGCCCGGCGAGAATTTTTCTGCCGGGCATCGAGGTGAATTAATTGTAGGTGGCGAAGTCTTCTTCTGAAAACGATTCGGATTCTTCATCTTCGTCTTTGCGGTTGTACCACCACCAAAAACCGATACTGGCGGCCGTCAGATAGGGCAACAACAGCATATACATAATACCCGCATTCAGTCCGCGTCCGTCGGTGCCGCCGTTTTTAAGGTTCGATTCTGCCGACATGCGACACATCGGACACTGGGCGGAGGCGGGCGCAGCAGATCCCGCCAGCAGGAAAAGCAGGGCGGACAATCGTATGAATTGTAAAATGCGATTTTTCATAATCTCTTATTGTCAATTCGGATAGTAAGGACGCAGCATCAGGTAACAAACAGGTCCGGTCACGGCTACATACAACCAGAGGGGATAAACCCAGCGCGCCATTTTTTTATGCCGCGCAAACTGCCCTGTATAAGCGCGTGTAAATGTAAAAAGAATAAACGGAAGCGTCAGGGCCGCAAGTATGACGTGTGTGATCAGGAAAAAGAAATAAACCGTTCGCCATACGCCCACCCCTTCATAGCGCGTCTCCGGGGTAGTAAAGTGGTACAAAACGTAGGAAAGCAGGAAAAGTGCAGAGCAGGTCATGGCTGCATAGATGGCCCTGCGGTGGTTTTCCACCTGCTTGTTTTTTATAAAATAGAGTGCCGCAAGCAGAATGACGGCCGTAAGCGCATTCAGCGAAGCGTGCAAGGGCGGCAAAAAACTGAAGTCAATACCCGGAATTTCAACTTTATACCGGCGCATCATCCCGACCAGCAGCAACACGACGGCAGACACGATATATGCCACCACGTTGAGGCGTTTTTCGAGTTGAATATTGGCTTGAACTGTTGACATATGCAGTACTTATTGTGTCGGCAGGAGCAACGCGATATGCTGCACCATCCGGTCTACTTGTTTGTCATCCAATGCGTTGTAATATCTGCGAATAGTACCCGCGGTATCGGCCAACGCGTAGTATTCCGGATCGGGTTTCGTTTTTTCCGACATGCAGTAGTATTCATAACCGTTCTGAAGGATAGGCTGCCATGCCCCCACGCCGCCCGTCCACACCCAGGTGGCATAATCGGCGCTGGGCAGGGTCTGCGCATAGGATCGGAATTCGGCTGTCCCGCCCTTGTAGATCATGGCGAGGCGGAAGTACGGATTATTACCGAATTGCTTGAAGAGCCTTTCACCCGTATCGATTATCTTCTTGTTGGCCTCGGTGAGGTCCGGGTTGTCGCCGAAACTGTGTATAACGACGACTTTGGTTTTCAGGAGATCTTCCTTGGTCTGATCCTGCCATATAATAGGGACACTCCTGATCTTTCCGTACACCGAGAGTTCGGCCACGGCCTTTTTGTGCCAGTTGAGGCCGCCGCGAAGGTACAGCCAGGATGCTCCCGGCAATACGATGAGAATGAGGAACAGCGCTGCGGCTATATAGATTTTTCGCCCGGCTGAGGGCTTTCCGTCGTTATTTTCCATAAATTTCTGTCAAATAACAAAAAAGGCGAGGTTTTGTTGCCCCGCCTTTTTTGGTATTGTTAACCTTTCATTGTACCGGGCAACAGATACCCTGTCGGTTGGCCGGAGGATGCAGGTTTGGCTACTTCCTCATTCTTTTCTTTGATCAGTTCCCTTCTTGCACCCCACGAGCTGCCTTCCTGGAAGAAAGCGATGATCGCCCAGATGAGCAGGGTGGTCGGCAGCAGAACGCTCAGCATCAGCCCGCGTACTTCATAGGCCATGTGCATGAAAAAGAAAATGATGAAATATGCCTTGAAGAAGGAAAAGCCTACCATCAACAACATGTAGAGGTAGTGGCCAAATCCATGTTTAAACGATACGCCTTCAATGATGTGACCTTTGGCGAATAAGGCAACTACTACTTCCACAATGGTAACGGCGCCGAGTATCATAAGACCTCGAAATACCAGCGCCTTTTGTTCTTCATATGTTTGATGTCCAGCCATTTTCAAAAAATGTTGAATTGTTGAACTGTTGATGCGTTGTTAACAGGATGGTTCGGGAGGATCAGAGCAGGTAAAACACGAGGAACACAAATACCCAGACCAAATCCACAAAGTGCCAGTAGAGGCCGATCTTTTCCACCATTTCGTATCCGTTGCGACGGGCGGCATAAAGACCGCTTGCGGCATTGATCATGATAATGGAAAGGAACAGCACGCCTGAAAACACGTGAAAACCGTGGAAACCCGTGATAAAGAAAAAGAGTGCGCCGAATGCTTTCGGTCCCAGTTCCTGGACACCCGTCCGGCCGGCATAGGCGCCGGTTGTATATTTCACTTTGCGCTGATTCAATACTTCTTTTACCGTACCGTCGGGTTGAGTCACCTTGTGCGTATGCAACAGGTATGACTCCCCGTTGTGAAAGGTATCGGGCGTGCCATCGGGCTTTTTGGCTTCCGTGCCGTCGTCGTTGAGGTACACACCATCGGCGATATGACGTCCAAACGGGTTTTGCCGTACGCTTACATTTTCATGCACGATCAGCGTTGTCCATTCGTATGCCTGGCTGCCAAGAAAGGTTGCCCCGCCAAGGATGGTCAGGATCATCCAGAATACGACGCCCCGCCTGTTTTCGCGGTGTCCTTCCTGTACGGCACGCACCATCGTCACCGAGCTGAAAATCAGCACGAATGTCATGAACGTAACAAAAATCAATGGCCAGTGGGCCTTTACAAACGGAAAGGATGCAAACACAAAGTCCGGCTCCGGCCAGGTCGGCATGCTGAAACGCAGCGCGCCGTAGGCAATCAGAAATCCGGCGAACGTGAATGCGTCCGATACGAGGAAATACCACATCATCAACTTGCCGTAACTGGCCTTAAACGGTGGTTTCCCGCCTTCCCAAAGTTCGGGTCCTTCCCCCTGATCGTGCGCTTCGTGTGCGTGAGCAACAGATGTTTCTGCCATGATAATCAGTCAGTTATTAATATTAGGCTTTATTCTTATTTGGTCGCCGACCGGCAGATGCGGAAAGGCGGACGATTTATTTTATTGCGATTGGAGCATGAAAAACATGATGAGATATACCCAAAGCACATCAACAAAATGCCAGTAATGCACCACCAGTTCGAAACGCTGCCTGCGCCGCACAGTCGGTTTGAACGGCAATATAAAAGCATGCGTCAGCGCAACAACCAATGCGGCGATACCGCCCAGTACGTGGGCTGCATGCATCCCCGAAATTACGTATACGAACGAACTGGAGGGATTTGCAGTAAAAGTCGCGCCTATTGCGTTGAGGGCTTCCCAGCCCTTGTACTGTAGTATCACAAAAGCAATACCCAGCGCAAAGGTTGTGACCAGCAGCGCTTTATACAATTTTTCGTTCCCTTTTTTAAACGAGTGGTATGCATAGTGAATCGTAAAACTGCTCGCAACGATCACCACTGTATTAAAAAAGAAAATATCCGGGAGTTTAAACTCCAGCCAGTTGCCCGCCGAACGCCGTACCACATAGGCACTTGTAAAGGCGCCGAACATCATTATGATGCTTCCGATGGCAACCCACAACGCCAGTTTTTGCGGATAGATCTTGTTCCGGCTTATTACGGGAGATGAAACAGCACCCATATTTTTGGTTTAAACGCTTGATAACCGTCTGCAAGGTTGGTGCCCAACCCGGATAAACGATTATCAACCGCGATCAAATTTTACATTTTGTCAATCAGCAGTACGATCAGCGACACCGGCAAATGCAGAAAAGAAAAAAACATTTGCCTGCGCGCCGCTTCCCGCGAACACTCTTTATACAACTTCCAGCAATACCACGCCCAATAAGCGTTCAACGCAACCAGCACAAGTGTTGCAAGTCCTCCTGTCAGGCCCAGCGAATAACCCAAAGCGGCATTGCCGATCATAAGCAGGCAAAAAACGAAGGATAAAAGGCCTGTTGTAGCATCTTTTTCTCCGTTTTTTGAGGGCAACAGGTAAAAACCCGCTTGTTTATAATCATCGTCGGCCAGCCACGCCACCGCCCAGAAATGTGGAAACTGCCACAAAAACTGGAGCGTGAACAACATCAGCGCCGTATGCGAGATAGCGCCTTCGTGCACCACGCAACCGATTATCAGCGGTAATGCTCCCGGTATGGCGCCCACCACCACAGACAGCGACGTGGAGCGCTTTAAGGGCGTGTAAACGAAGGCATAACTTATCAGCGACAAGGTGCCGAGAAACCCCGTAAGCGGGCTGAACATGGAAAGTACCGTAATACCTGCCAGCGCCATCAAACCCGCCCACAACACGGCTTTTGAAACGCTCATCCGCCCGGTGGCAACGGGCCGGTTGGCGGTGCGCGTCATCAACAGATCGTAATCGCGTTCGAGTACCTGGTTGAGTGCATTGGCAGCCCCCGTTACCATAAAGCCTCCGAATGCCAGCAAACCCATCGTCATCCAGTCCACATCTCCGTTGCATACAATTGCATAGGACATGACCGCCGAAAAAAGAACCAGCAATGTCAGCTTGAACTTTACCAGCAAACCGAAATCGGTCACCGATTGTGTCAAGCCTTCAAATACTGTTACCTGCTTTGCCTGGTTGCGCTCCATTATCAACTCTTTTCAGTCAGATTAGTGTCCGTGATCGTGTTCTCCTTCTTTCAAAGGCACGTATTGCGGAATGAACTCCGTACCGTCTTTGCCATAATCATACGGCCAGCGTTGTACGGAAGGAATATTGCCCGGCCAGTTGCCGTGCCCCGGTTTGATAGGTGTCGTCCATTCCAGCGTGTTCGATCCCCACGGATTTTTGCTGGTCATCTTGCGACCGCTGAAAATGGAGTAGAAGAAATTGATAATGAACAATACCTGCAGGAAGAAAACCACGATGGCAGCCACAGTGATAAATCTGTTCAAGTCAACAAAGTGTTTGAACGAATCGAAATTTTCGAGACTGTAGTAGCGGCGCGGTACACCTGCCATACCTGTATAGTGCATTGGCCAGAAAATGGCGTATGCTCCGATAAGGGTACCCCAAAAGTGAATTTTGCCGAGCGTTTCGTTCATCATCCGGCTGAACATCTTGGGAAACCAGTGGTAAATACCGGCAAACATCCCAAAGAACGCCGCAACACCCATCACAATGTGGAAGTGCGCAACCACAAAGTAAGTGTCGTGCATCTGGATATCGATCGCCGAGTTGCCGAGGAATATACCCGTCAGACCGCCGGAAATAAACATGGAAACAAACCCAACGGCAAAGAGGCTTGCCGAGTTGAAGCGGAAGTTTGATCCGTAAACCGTTGAGATCCAGTTGAACACCTTAATAGCCGAGGGTACGGCTATAATCAGCGTGAACACCACAAAGAAATTACTGATGAAGGGGTTTACGCCCGACATAAACATGTGGTGCGCCCACACGATAAATGAAAGGAAACCGATGGCCAGAATGGAGTACACCATGGCGCGATAGCCGAAGATCGGCTTGCGGGCATGCACCGACAACACCTCCGATACGATTCCCATGGAGGGCAGGATGATGATATACACCTCCGGGTGACCGAGGAACCAGAACAAGTGCTGGTAGAGGATCGGGCTGCCGCCTATCCGGTCAAGTACCTGACCGCCTACGACGATTTCGCTCAGATAGAACGAAGTGCCGAGGCTGCGGTCGAACATAAGAAGAAGCACGCCCGACAGCAATACCGGGAATGACAACACACCCAAAATAGCCGTGACCAAAATAGCCCAGATGGTGAGCGGCATGCGCCACATATTCATGCCCTTGGTGCGCATGTTAAGGATCGTCGTGATATAGTTGATGCCCCCCAGCAAGGACGACACGACAAAGAGCGCCATACCCACTATCCACATCGTCATCCCCGCTTTTGAGCCGTCGGATGCCTGTGGCAATGCGCTTAAAGGCGGATAAGCCGTCCATCCCCCCGAAAATGGCCCGGTGCTGAGGAACAGCGACAGGAACATCACCACACCGGCGAGGAAGAAGAACCAGTAGGAAAATGCGTTCAGCAAGGGAGATGCCATATCACGCGCGCCGATTTGCACGGGGATAAGCAGGTTGGCAAACGTACCGCTCAGACCGGCCGTCAGCACGAAAAACACGAGAATCGTGCCGTGCATTGTCACAAGGGAGTAGTAAAACTCCGGATCGAGTTTGCCGATGCCGGCATCGTTTACCTGTATCCATTTTCCAAGTATGGGTCTCAGCCATGCCATATCCGCTTCGGGGAAGCCGAGCTGCAGGCGGAAAACGATGGACATGGCAGCACCCACGAATGCCCAAAATATCCCCGTGATGAGGAATTGGCGGCCGATCATTTTGTGATCGGTGCTGAAAATGTAGGTCGTTAGAAAATTCGACTGAAACTTGTCGCCATGGTGATGCTCATGGAAATGATCATCATAACCCAACTCTTGCGTGAGTTTTTCTTCCAGAGTTTCAGCGGCGGTAACTACATGAGCCATAATAGCCAGGAGTTTTGTACGATTTGTATAATGAGACTTTCGTTGGGTTCGCGGTGTCTGTAATACTTTAAGAAGCAGTGGTCTGGTTCAGGATCGTGAATTCCGTGCGGCGGTTTTTCGCACGGTTTTCTTCCGTATCGTTTGGCGCCAGCGGTTTGGTTTCGCCATAACCTCTCGTCCGCAGCCTGCTTTCCGAAATGCCCCTGTCCGTCAGGTACTTTGCCACTGCAGCCGCACGTGCCGCAGAGAGCGAAAGGTTTGCTGCCGGATCGCCGGTATTATCGGTATGGCCTGCTATTTCAATCACCAGACCGGGGTATGCAGTCAGGGCTGTTACCAGGTTGTCCAGTTCGTAACGGCTGTTCGAGGTAAGCGTTGACGAGCCCGTCTCAAAATTGATATGATTGAGTGTTAATGTTTTATCTGTTGCATTGGAGGATTCAACGGCTTTTTTTACGTTGTCGCTGAATTCCTGCGCGCGCTGACGGACTTCTATATCCAGAACCTTGTCCTTGTTGGGATCATCTTCTTTTCCGCGAACCTGGGTCAGGTAAAAAGATTCCTGTTTTTTGTACCACTCATCAAATTCAGCCTGGGGCACCACGCGCAGGATGCGCTTCATGGAGTAGTGGCCCTTCCCGCAGAGTTCTGCACATGCCAGTTCGTATTCGAATTTTTCCCAGCGCTTGGGTCCTGTTGGATCTGCTTCGTCGGCAGGCACGTTGTAGTCCTCGTATTTGCGCAATTCGTTACGATAATCGGCGGTTGTTTTTATCGGCGTAAAAATGAAATAGGTCGGCATACCCGGCACGGCATCCATTTTCACACGAAAGTGCGGGAGAAAGAAGTTGTGGAGCACGTCTTTAGCCGTTATGCGAACACGCACTTTTTTGCCTACGGGGAGGTAAGTTCCTGGCCGGGAATCACATCATCCCAGGTTTTGGGATCCGTAAAGTCCATGCCCAGCTGGTTGTTGGCTGTCGTAAGTTTGTAGTTGCGCGTACCCAGTTTGCCGTCCGGTCCGGGGTAGCGGATGATCCAGTTAAACTGTTGCCCCGTGGCCTCGATTTCGATAAAATCTTCATCAGGCTTCACGTCGGCCATAACCGTATTCCAGGCATTCAGGCCGCGTACCACGAGGATGGTCATCACGACGGCGGGGATGGCTGTCCAGATCAGTTCGAGACGGTTATCATGGGCGATAAATTGCGCCTTGCGTCCTTCTTGCCAGCGATATTTATAGGCAAACCAGAACAATGCTATATGGCATAATACGAACACGACCCCTGTGAACAGCAGTGTAATGTGGAACAAATCGTCCAGCGTGCTGCCATGTGCCGATGCCGAAGTATGGGGGCCGTAGCCCATCATTTCATTTTTATAATAGTAGGCAGAAATACACACACCTCCCAGAAAAACGACCATGAATGCGAGGGACAGCCAGCCATTCCATTTGCTGGTGTCGCGCATTGCTTCACTCTCCCCCTTGATCTGGGCGGTGAGCTCGGTAACTTTCCCGATTTGCACCAAAACGATGGAAATCAGGATGACGCAGAGTATTATGATTAGCGCTGTCATTGAATTTTATTGCTTTAACCCAAAGGTAAAAAGTTTGTTCGGTGGTTTTGCGGATACTGAGGCTTGAATAGAATGAGTATAAATCAGTGGTGATCGCCGCCGCCTTCGCTTTCAATATTGGCGCCCGTTTCGTGGTGGAGGCTTTCTTCGAGGTACGGATCTTTCAGCGGCACGAGCGACGCGCGCTCGAGCTGGGTGAAAACGAAGAACAGAAACAGGCTCAGGAACCCAAGCATAATTCCGATTTCTTCCAATCCGGGTATGGTATAGCCTAACTTGAAACTGCCTGGGCCTTCCGCCACGCCTTCGCCATGTTCTTCTCCGCCCTCGGCATGGGTCTCCCCGCCGTGTTCCGGAGTTGCCGGTTCGTCGGAGGCAGTGGCGCTTTGTTGGCCTGCTCCCGGATGTTCAGCGTCATTGGCGCTTTCCTGCGGCGCTGCCTGGCCTTCGGCAGGCTTTTCGGCCGGTTTATCCGCTGCGGGTTCCTGCGCCTGATCGCCTCCGGCCTTGCTCAAGGCGATTTGGATATTTCCGGGCGTGTGAAGTTCGCTCGTTGTATTCAGACTTACTTTATGTTGAACGCCTTCGGCCATTTCCCTGGCCTCATGAGCCGCAATCCGTGCGCCCGGCTTGATCATGTAGAAATAATCCCACCAATGGCCAAAGAAAACGATGATGGCCACAAAGAACATGGTTCCGAATTTGCGCTTGGTATCGTTGCGCATCAGAATAAGGAACGGCGCCACGAAGTTCATGAGCAGGTTGCCCCAGAAAAGCACAGGGTAATTTTCCATGCGTTCCTTGAAGTAGATCGTTTCCTCACCGTTATTGGCATACCAGATCAACATAAACTGGTCAAACCACAGGTATGTCCAGAACACGCTGATACCGAAAAGGTATTTGCCAACATCGTGCAGGTGATCGTAGGTGACGTATTCGAGATACCCTTGCGATTTGAGGTAAATTATGATCATGACGGTCAGGGCAAGCGCGCCCAGCCAGGCCGAAGCCGTGGAATACCATGCAAACATGGTGCTGTACCAATGGGGGTCGACCGACATCAGCACCTGCCAGAAAAATACGGCGCTGAGGAAGCCGCCGATCGGCAGGAATGACGCCGCCCACTTGCGTTCTTTTTTGTAATAATCCAGGGACGGAGTTTCCATGGTATCCTGCGCAATGGAGTTTTGACGCATTTTATACGCCCAGAAATACCAGATGCCGAGGAAGCCGAGGCTGGCGATCGTAAAGAACACCGGGTTCAGAAAACCAGATTTGCCTGCCAGAATGCGATCATAGTGCGGGCCTGCGGGATCGGTGATGTTCAGATTCGGATCGTTCCAGTGGTAAAGGTGATGGAGATGCCCCCACACGCCAATGACAATAATGCCTATCAGAACAAGCCCCACCAGCATGAACTGTCCCATGCCTTCCCAAATGCGTTTGATGACGGTCAGCCAGCCGGCAAATGCTGTTAACTGGGCCGACAGGAAAAACACGGCCATAAAAGCCACCGCGGTGAAATACACCGAGTTGTGAAGGAAATTGGTCCAGAAGCGCGTGTGAAACTCGTCATCGTTGAGCGCGGAGAGAGCAAGGCAAAGCACTCCCAGTGCCATACCGCCGATGAGCACGCGTTTGGTTTTGCCTTCAAATACAAATTGCGTCTTGGTCAGATTCATATCGCAGGTTTGGGCAGAGCCCAATAAAGTTATTTTGTATAGATCAGGTTCAACGGGATGGTTTATTTACGGAAAATCGATCTCTTATTTTGACGGTGGCGGCGGCGGTGCGACAACTGCCCTTGCGGGGCCAGTGGCTACGCCCTTGGCCGGTTTTTCAACGTTGCTCAGGGTATTGGCGGTTTCGCTGTATTCCAGGTTCTTGGATTTGGCCTGCAGCGAACGGATGTAGTGCAACACCTGCCAGCGTTCTTCGAACGAGAGTTTGTCCGAGTAGCCGCCCATCACGTTTTTACCGTACATCATGGCAAAATAAAAGCGTCCGTTGCCGGCAGCGATCATGTCGTCGCCGATCAGGTTTTTGGGCTGGGCGGGGTACTTCGTATCAGGCATCGTAACAAGCCATCCCTGTCCGTCGGCTTTGTCGCCATGGCAAATGCCGCAATATATCGTGTACAGGTTTTTCGCGCGATCGAGCCCTTCCTTTGTGATCGGATAGGGATTGTCGGTCATCTGTTGCTCGCAGCGCAGACGGTCATCTTCATTATTCGCGTAGTAAAACGGCGCTTCACCGTTTACGGGGGCAGCGATGGCGTTGTCGGCATTTTTTCCACGTACATAGCCGATATCCTGGCCATAATATGCGGCAGTGTAACCGCGGGGAATCGTTCCGTTCACCTTGCCGCGCGGCATGGATAGTTGGGCCTTCGTGAAGGTGCTTTTATCATCCCAGTGATTCCAGTAATAGGCACTGTACTGGTTGGCTTCATAACCGACAGGGTGATACATGTCCGGCATGTATTCATGCCCGGTTTTGTTCTTGCCGGCCGGTGAGCACAGCGAAAACGCCCAGGCAAAAAATGCAACGCCGAGAATCGCGCCAATTGCGTATTTCATATTCTTTATTAGTTGTCCGTTGTTGGTTGTTGGTTATCAGTGGGTTACATTGCCTTTACATTCACTTCGGAAGCGCCGGTATTGGTAAAAAAGCCCTGAAGGTTTTTCACATCGCTGTCCGGTGCGCTGGTTACATCGAAAGCGATGCAGAATTTGTCATCCGTAATGCGATTATCGAGCGATTTCGCCTTCACACCCGGCCACATACCACAGATGGTGTAGAAGGAAATGGTCATACCCCATGCGGAGAACAATACCGTCATCTCGAAGGTGATCGGGATGAAAGCCGGCACCGACCAGAACGGTTTGCCGCCAAACACGATCGGCCAGTCGCTCGTGAATATCCAGGTCATGGCGAGAAATCCGAAGGTTGCGCCCACAGCCCCGTAAATAAAGCCGAGGATGTGCAGGCGGCTCTCTTTCAATCCGAGAATCGGGTCCAGCCCGTGAACCGGGAAGGGCGTAAACACGTCCATGATATTCAGGTGCGCCGCATTCGCAGTTTTGATTGCGCCTTTCAGGTCTTCTTCGTCGTTGTAAAGTCCGTAAAGAACTTTTTTACTTTCAGCAGCCATTTATAAAAAATGTTTGAAGTTTGAAGTTGGGCGTTCAGGGTCGGGTATCAATGATCTTTTTTCGCGGGTTCGCTTTTGGCGTGGCCATGCGCCTGTTTCTGGGCATTCGGTCCGATGTACTGATCGCCTGCCACTTTCAAAATGGCTTTGATTTCGGCAATGGCGACCACCGGCGCAACGCGGGTGAAGATCAGGTAACAAACGAAGAACAGACCGATGGTGCCGGAGAAAATGCATATCTCTACCCAGCTCGGGCTGTAGTAACTCCAGGAAGACGGTAAAAAATCGCGGGCCAGCGTCGTTGCGATAATCACAAAACGCTCAAACCACATTCCGATATTCACCACGATGGAAAGGAAGAACGTCCACCAGATGCTGCGGCGGATCTTCCGCGACCAGAAGAGCTGCGGACTGACCACGTTGCAGAACATCATACCGAAATATGCCCACCAGTAAATGCCGAATACGCGGTTGTAGAAAGCAAATTGCTCGTAGATATAACCCGAATACCAGGAGATGAACAACTCGGTGAGGTACGCCACACCGACGATCGTACCCGTAAGCACGATAACCTTGTTCATGGATTCAATGTGGTTCAGCGTAATATATTCTTCCAGTTTCAGCACTTTACGGGTGATCACCATCAGCGTCTGCACCATGGCAAATCCCGAGAAGATAGCGCCCGCAACAAAATAAGGCGGGAAAATGGTGGTATGCCAGCCCGGAACAACCGACGTGGCAAAGTCGAAGGATACGATGGTATGTACCGAAAGTACCAGCGGCGTTGAAATGCCGGCCAATACCAGCGAAAGAGCCTCATGGCGCTGCCAGTGTTTGGCGCTGCCGGTCCACCCGAAAGAAAAAATCTCGTACATCTTTCTGCGGAAACCCGACGCGCGGTCGCGGACGGTAGCAAGGTCAGGTACCAAACCGGTGTACCAGAACAGGAGCGAAACCGAGAAATACGTCGATATGGCAAATACGTCCCACAACAGCGGCGAGTTAAAGTTCACCCAAAGCGGTCCGCGGGTATTCGGGAACGGGAAGATGAAGAATGCGAGCCACACCCGCCCCATGTGGAAAACGGGGAACTGGCCGGCGCAGATCACGGCGAAGATGGTCATGGCTTCCGCAGCGCGGTTCACCCCCGTCCGCCAGCGCTGGCGGAACAGCAACAAAATGGCCGAAATCAGCGTCCCTGCGTGACCAATACCGATCCACCACACGAAGTTGGTAATATCCCAACCCCAGTTGATCGTACGGTTGAGGTTCCAGGAACCGATGCCTTTCCATACCGTCCAAATAATGGAGAATATGTACAGCCCGAGGAAAGCCGAAGCGATCGAGAAAGCGATTATCCACTCCCGTGAAGGCGCTTTTTCAGTAGGGGTGCACAAATCCTCCGTGATATTGTGGTAGGATTTATTGCCTTCAATCAAAACGTGCCGAACCGGCGCAACTGCTTGAGACATACTTTTTTATTATGGTTAGATGGTTTCAGGGTTCCAGGGTTTCAGGTTTTTGGGCGGATAACCCTGAAACCTTGAAATCCTGAAACCTCAAACCCCTTTTAAGAATAAAGTTCTTCGTTGCTGTTGGTAATCTTTGCTGAATAGTTCACTGCGGGGCGAACGTTGATCTCTTCCAGTACCTTATAGGCAATAGCGCCTGCGGCTTTGGTGAGTTTGCTTACTTCGCTGTCCGGGTTGTTGAGGTTGCCGAATATGATGGCGCCTGTCGGGCAGGCCGTCTGGCAGGCCGACCGGATATCATTGTCCATGATCGCGCGGTTTTCGCGTTTGGCGGTCAGTTTACCCTCCTGTATGCGCTGAATGCAGAATGAACATTTTTCAATAACGCCCCTCGAACGGATCGTTACATCCGGATTGAGCACCATACGAACAAGGTTATCGGCATAGAACGGCAATTCGTCGCCTTCCGCGTGGAATACGCGCTCTTCGTTGGCCGGCCATACGTCTGCTGTGGTGTAGTCGAGCCAGTTGAAGCGACGCACCTTGAAAGGACAGTTGTTGGCGCAGTAGCGCGTGCCGATGCAGCGGTTGTATGCCATTTGGTTGATGCCTTCCATGGAGTGGTTGGTAGCGGCAACCGGACACACGTTTTCACAGGGCGCATTGTCGCAGTGCTGGCACATCATCGGCTGATACACAACTTTCGGGTTTTCGAAGTCGCCGTAGAAATAGCGATCGATGCGCAACCAGGTCATTTCATGGTGGCGATGCACCTCGTTTTTGCCGACCACCGGAACGTTGTTCTCGCTGACGCAGGCAACCTGGCATGCGCCGCAGCCGACACAGGCATTCATATCGACGTACATGCCCCATTTCATACCCGTTCCGAAATAATCGCTGCGGTCGGGGTAAAGGGTTTGCTCATTGAGGTGTTTGCTCTCGGCATGAAACTCTTCCATCTCCGAGGCAAACTTGGGAAGTTCGTCCACGTGTGCATGGAAAATGATCGAACGATCGGTAAGAGCGCCCTGAAAACCTTTCCAGCCCAGTGATTTTTCGTCTACATTGATCTCTTTGCCTTCTTCTTTGCCCAGCGCCTGCACACCCATGGTATGGTGGAACTGAACGCAGGCGAAGTTTTTGTCGACGCCCACTTTGTCGGACACTTTTACGTCTTTGGCAAAGTACTGGATAAGACCACCGTCTACCGGAAGCCATGGATTTACGTTTACGCCGAAGCCGACGCCGCAACCGCCCGATTCGCGTCCGCCGCCGAGTGCGATGGCTACCGTGCCGGGCGCCTGGCCGAAAGTACGAACGACCGTGCAGGTCAGTTTCTGGCCGTTTATTTCAACTTCAACGTTGTCGCCGTCGTTGAGGCCCTTCCAGCCGTTGATATGATTCACGCCATCCCACTCCACCGGAATGTGGAGGTAGTTGCCCCACACGGTGCGGGTTACCGGATCCGGCATTTCCTGCAACCAGGGGTTGTGCGCGTATTGGCCGCCTCCGACGTTGACCGTTTCGTAAAAAGATATCTCGAGTTCGCTGCCGGAGGGTTTGGTTACGGCATCCGGGTTCAGCGACACGTTGTTCATGACAGCCGTCAAGGCTACGGGAGGCAGTTCCACCACGCCGTCGTGGAGGCTCATATCCCAGAATGCCTGTTGTGTGGCATATTTGGTCTGGCGTCCGAAAATTTCAGCGGCCCAGGCTGCCTTCAGGTATTCGTAGTATGGTTGTTCGGCCTGCCGGTCGAGGTTGGGGCTGTCCGCCCATTCGAGCAGGGAGTGTTCTGCCTGGCGCGTGGCGAAAAGTGGTGCAATGGTTGGCTGGATCAGGCTGAAGTAGCCGGCTTTGGGTTCTGCGTCGCCCCAGGATTCGAGCTGGTGGTGGGTCGGGGCTGAATGGCTGCAAAGGGCTGTGGTCTCGTCCATGACACCGGAAAACGATATCCGGGTGCCAACTTTGGCGAATGCCTCCTTGAATTTGGCGGCATTGGGAAGTTCGTAAGCCGGGTTGGCTCCCCAAACGATCACAACAGCCACCTGCCCTGCGTTCATTTCTTCGATCAGGCGCATCATGTCGCGCTCGTCGCCCTGGCGCTGGTTGGATACGGCGCTGAAATCGACCGTGGCGTTGATATTTCCGAGCCGGTCGTTGATCATATTGACGTAAACCTGCTCCATCACGTTGTTGGAGCCGGATACGACGAGCGATTTGCCCTTGTGTTCGGCCAGGTCGTGCGCCATTTTTTTGATGGCTGCCGCGGCCTTTTCGTTGCTGAGTTTGGGACCGCCGCTGTTACCGGTCAGTTCGTTGTACAAGGCAACGATGGCTGCGCCCTGTTCGCTCGGTTTTACCAGAATGCGGTTGTCGGCATTCGAGCCTGTAAGCGACATATGGCTTTCTACCTGGTAGTGGCGCGACATTTTAGCGCCTTTTACACCGCGGATTTTGCGGTTTTCAGCATAGGCGCGTGCATATTCGACCGGGCTGATCCAGGTGCCGAGGAAATCGGCGCCGAAAGAGACAATGACTTCGGCATCGCCGAATTTATAGTTGGGGATCACCCGCGCGCCGAAGCATTGCTGGTTGGCGGCGAGCAGGGCTGCATGCGATACGGGATCGTAGGTCACGGCGCGGCTGCCCGGGTATTTGGTGGTAAATTCCGTCAGCGCCTTTTTTGCCGTCGGGCTGATAATGGTATTGGTGATCAACCTGATATTGCCGCCGGCAGCCAGTTTGGCTTTTACTTCCCGGTCGAGCGCATTCCACTCCTGCTTCGTCACATTGCCGTCCTTTACAAGACCCGCGTGCTGAATGCGGCGGTTGTCGTAGAGGCTGAGAACGGATGCCTGCGCCCGTGCGCTGGTGCCGCCTTTGGTGATGCTGCTGAGCGTATTGCCTTCAATTTTGATCGGGCGGCCTTCACGGGTCTTCACCAGAACGGGGCAATAATCGCCGCCGTTGACAAAGGAAGACGCGAAATAGTTGGCCACGCCCGGAACGATTTCGTCCGGTTTGGTAACGTACGGAATGGCTTTTTTGACTGGAATCTCGCAGGAGGCCGCAAGTGTGGCAGCGCCCAGGCCGAAACCGAGCAGTTTCAGGAAGTCACGGCGGTTGGTTTCCCATTTGCCGTCGGTTTGGTCGATGTTTTCAATGGAAAATTCTTTTTCAGCCGATTGCAGGAAGGCGTCTTCCCGCATCAAATCTTCCGTGCTGACCCAAATACCGTTATCGTGGTGCATATTTTTCAATGTGCTAATTTGCTAATGTGCTGATTTGCTAATGGGGTTAATTTGCTAATGGGCTAATGGGGTTAATGTGCTAATTTGCTAATGTGATTAATGGGCTAATGGGCTGCTCAGATTATTGTAATGGCTTGAAATAGCCCATTATCAAAAGCACATCAGCACATTAAATTTAATAGTGACATTTCTGGCATTCGAGGCCGCCAATGTCTTCCACCGTCACCTTTTCGCGTTTGCCGGAGGCCAGTTCCTTATGGTAGCGCTCGTATTGATCGTAGTAAGCGTTGTCTTTGAATTTCACCTCCGTTTCGCGGTGGCAATTGATGCACCAGCCCATTCCGAGGGTGGAGTACTGATACACAACGTCCATTTCCTGCACGGGGCCGTGGCATTTCTGACAAGCGATCTGTCCGACGGTAACGTGCTGGGAGTGATTGAAATAAACGTGGTCGGGGAGGTTGTGGATACGGGTCCACTCGATCGGCCCCTGTATTTTGCCGTTCAGGTCGTTTTTGAGCGCCTTGACGACGCCTTCCCATTGTGTTTCAACGGTCATGCGGCCATTGTCGTCCAGTGCCGTCAGGGTGTTGGCGGACATGTATTCCTGGCCGATCCATTTTTTATAGAGGTCTTCGATCTGCTTGTCGCTCCAGTTTTCGTAATCGGGAATGTATTTATTCTGGAGCGGGTCGAAACCGATAGAGGCGAAGATCTTTGTAATTTCGGAAGTACCCGTTTTGCTGCCTTTTTTTACCGCCGCGTGGCAATTCATGCAGGTATTGGTGCCTGGAATGAACGACTGTTTGGAGCGGCGGGCGGCATCGTGGCAATACTGGCAATCGATTTTATTCGTGCCGGCGTGCAGTTTGTGGCTGAACGCGATGGGCTGATCCGGCTGATAATTCTGTTCACGGCCCATTCTGGTGGCATTATCCACCGTTTTATAGCCAAAGATCAGGGTCACGGCAAAAACCATAAAGGCGATCGCGCCTTTGCTTGTCAGCGTCTGGGCCACGCTCTTGCGAACGGGGGCATCGCCGGCCTGCACGCGGGTGATGTTGCCGAGGTTGTCGATAATGCGCATGAGCGCAAAGGCCAGCAACCCGAGAATGATCGTAAGACCGATGAACATCCAGGGTGTTTCGCTCTCCTTTTCCGTAGGAATGTCGCCACCAGGCGGTACCACCTTTTTGCCAGCGTTGACGTATTGATCGTTCACATAGAGAAGAACACTCTCGATCTGATCGTCCGTCAGTCCCGGGAAGTTATTCATCATCGTCGGTTTCCACTTGGCCCACAGTTCGTTGGCGCGCGGATGTCCGGTTGCAATGAGCGACTGGGAGTTGCGCACCCAGGCATACAGGTCCTTGCGCGGAAAACCTGACCAACGATCCTCAACTCCGCCCAAAGCGGGGCCGGTGAGGTTGTCCTTCATGTTTTTATTATGACAGGAGGCGCAGTTGGCAGTGAAAAGGGTTTTACCTTCTTCGATTGTGGGAGCCGCGGAGAGCGAAAGCGAGGCAGCAAAAAAGAGCGTGAAAACCCAACAAATGCGTTTCAGCAACATATTCAGAGTGTAGTTGTATTTTTTCGATTGCCCGATGTAAGTTCCGGAGATGATATTGGTCATTCAATTGTGTGCGCAAAATTACCAACGCCCCTATTTCCGCAAAGCGAACCGCCAAGAAAGTATATTATTTAGATGAACTCTAAACAGACTTATTGCAGGAGAAAGGTTAAAGAACCGTTAAAAACCGGAGGCGCAAAGGTAGAGAAGGGTGGCATGTTTGCAACGGATGTGAAGAAATTTTTAATAATTCTTTACGGGAATGAAGTCACGACATGGAGCCGGTAATGCCACTCGGCTGTTTTTCAAGATATCCGGACGGGTTATCCGGGCCGGCGCCCGCTTGGCGATTGTGCCGTTTGCGAACGATGTTCGCCTTTATGAACCTGGTTTCTTGCCGCAAAGGGAAGCCGCCGTAATTCATTTCGCGTTGTCGTATTTTGAATGTGTTTAATACTGCGTTTCCGGGAAACGCTCCTGGATACAAGTCTTTCAGGACAAGCCTTTGCGGTATGCCGATTTCATTGTTTTTGCTACAACCATGATGACAAACACGCTGAAATGCCGGATATGAGCCGTAATTGCTTTTAATCGACATAATAAATTAGTCGCGGCCTACCCCGATTTTTCGTTCTACTTTTGCCGCTCTTTTGCCCAACCAAGGATAAATCAACATCATCAATTTATGGACGCGAACAGTCGTATTTACGTAGATTCAGAAATCGGCAGGCTCAAAAAGGTAATCGTACACCGCCCCGACGAAGGCATTGCCCGCATCACTCCCAAACGCGCAGGCGAGCTCCTGTTCGACGACATCGTACACCTGCCCAATATGCAGGACGAACACGACACCTTTATTTCCGTGCTAAAGGCATTCCTCGGCAAGGAAAATGTGCTGGAAGTACGCGATCTGCTGGCAGAAAGCACCCGGGATGAGGAAAGCAAATACGAGGTGATCAATAAAATCACTGATTTTGAGGAACTTCCGTATTCATTTATCCCCCGGCTGGCGGGATTATCGTCCGAGCAACTGGCCGACACCCTCATCACCGGCTACCTCGAACCCGAAGACCGCATCCTGTTCGACCCTATCCCCAACCTCATTTTCACCCGCGATATCGCTGTCACGGTGAAAGGCCACGTCATCATCACAAAGGCCAACAAGACGGCGCGCTTCCGGGAAAACTTCCTCACCCGCCTGATTTTCAGCAGCCACCCGGTGTTTCGCCGCCTGAAAGCAGACGGCCGAACCATCAACCTGAACCGCGTGGACAAATTCCCGCCTAATAAAAAAGGCGAAACCATCAGCGTGGAAGGCGGCGACGTCATGGTGCTGAACAAGGACTACCTGCTCATCGGGTGCTCCGAACGCACCAATGAGTACGCTTTTCAAATGATCAAAAATTACCTGTTCGACCGGGGTATCATCAAAAACGTGGTGCAGGTGAACATCCCTGCCGAGCGCACCTACATGCACATCGATACGGTATTCACCCAGATCAACCACAACCACTTCGTCGCATACCGGCCCATCGTGCAGGAAGGTCTCGGCTCCTATGTCGACGTACACCGCTCCAACGGCGAAACCATCGAATACCCCAGTCTGCGCGATTTTCTGCTGGCTGAAGTGAATCCCAACATGGAATTCATCTGGGCGGGCCGCGGCGAAAGCCCTTACCAGGAACGCGAACAATGGACCGACGGCTGCAATCTCGTGGCGCTCAAGCCCGGCGTGGCCATTACCTACGATCGCAATCCCGTGACCGAACGCGCGTTCAAGGATTTCGGCTATAAAGTCATCGGTGCGGAAAAAATTCTCCGCGACATCGACAACGGCAAGATCACCATCGATAAAATAGAAAACACGATCATTACGATACCTTCCAACGAACTGTCGAGGGCACGTGGCGGGAGCCACTGCATGACGTGTCCAATTGAAAGGGAGGAGATTTGAAAAAGGTTTGCGGGTTGGCGGGTTTCAGGTTTCGGGTTGGCAAAATCCGATGAATAGCCCGGAGCCCAACCCGACTACCCGCAAACCCGAAACCTGCCAACCGTACCATGTACACACACGAAATCCATATCCGCGTCCGTTACGGCGAAACCGACCAGATGGGTTACCTCTACTACGGCAACTACGCCCAGTATTTCGAGGTGGGCCGCGTAGAGATGATCCGTTCTTTGGGTGTGACGTATAAAGAACTGGAGGAAGTGCACGGCATCTGGCTCCCGGTAGTGAGTCTCGACATGCGTTTCGTGCGGCCGGCGTATTACGACGAGTTGCTGACCGTGCGCTCGGAACTGCGCGAACTGCCCGGCGAATACATCACTTTCCACGTTGAAGTGTTCAACGAGCGGAAAAAACTCGTCAATGCAGGCCGTGTGCGGCTGTGCTTTTTCGACGCCAAAACCAAAAAAGTGGTGCCTGCCCCGGAATACCTGCTGGAAAGACTCAGACCTCATTTTGAAAAATAACCTCCGACGGCAGACAGGTGAACAGAATTGAACAAATAAGACGCGTTTACCGCTACTTCGCTACCCATCCGCTCCGGATGCGGCTGATCGAGTGGGCAAAAACGCATTCGCTGCCGGGGCTTCAGCGCATTCCCTTGTACAACCTGTTCATATTCATCGAGAAGGAAACGCATGACGACGCCATTACAACCCGCGCCAACAGCATGGCCTTCAGTTTTTTCATGGCCATTTTCCCGGGCATCCTGGTGCTGATTTCTTTATTGCCGTACCTGCCGATCAGCGTCGATTTCTTCGGCACCCTGCAAAGCTCCATCAAGGAGGTAATGCCCGGCAAGGCGGGCGACATGATCTTCGGGACAATCAAGGATATCGCCACCAAACCCAAGGAAGGCTTGCTGTCCGCAGGTTTTTTTCTGGCCATCTGGTTTGCCTCCAACGGCATGTTGTCCATGATGCGGGGCCTGGAAAAAGATTACACCATCACCTTTAAACGGCGCACGGCCTTTCAAAAGCGCCTGATCGCCATTCAGCTCACCTTCCTTGTCGGCTTTGTATTGGTAGCCTCGGTTATCCTCGTCATTCTGGGGAATACGATCCTCAATTTTGTCTTCCAGTACATAAAGGTGGACGTGATCACCCGCCTGGCCTTTTTCTCGCTGCGCTGGGTAGTGGTGGTCCTGTTGTTCTACACCCTGTTTTCCATGATCTACCGTTTCGGCTCTTCCACGCGGCGGCTCATTCCCTTTTTCAACCCCGGCGCCATGCTCGCCACGCCCTTGTCCATCCTGACATCCTGGGGTTTTTCCTTCTACGTCGACAATTTCGGCAACTACAACAAACTCTACGGCTCCATCGGCACGCTGATCGTGCTGATGGTCTGGATCAACCTGAACTGCATGATCCTGCTGATCGGCTTCGAGTTGAACGCCGGGATCGCGGTATTGCGGGACCAAAGGCAGGAGAAGCAGGAGTCGGTCAGTGGTGATGCCGGATAGCGCCAAATTTGTGCGCGTGGCAAAATCCAAATCATTGATAATCAGGTTCAAACTCACCACTTGTCCCGAATAGCGCATCACCGCCTGTTGATGATGGATTTCACGGATTGAATTTCGCCATTCGTGGCAATGAGCCGTCATATTATGGGACAGGCCAAAGGGTTGCAGTAAATTTGTTCAACTCAACACTTCCACCATGCCGGTGAACGGGTTAAAACCAGGCGTTTTCGCCCCTCGCAGAAAAACCCCGGCATCCTCTAAAATTCCTCGACTATGCCGAACAACCCTGCATGGAATCACTTTATTCCGCTTCTCCTGCTCACCGTTTTTTCCCGCAATCAAATACACGCCCAGGTTCCGGGCAGCCTTGACACTGATTTCGGTCAATCCGGCTTTGTGCTGGCCAATTTTTCCGCTGATGATAAAGCCCAGTGCATTGCCCTGCAGGCTGACGGCAAGATCATCGTTGGCGGCACCTCCAAATCCAACGGTCAATCCACCAATGTCGGCAACCTGCTTACGTTGCTTCGCTATAATCCCGATGGCACCCCCGACAGCAGTTTTGGCACCGAAGGAAAGGTCTTCACCGATATCGACAATCTGACCTATCCAAACAAGGAGATATTCAACGCGATCGCCATTCAGCCGGACGGCAAAATCGTTGCCGGCGGGTATGCACAATATTTTGGGTCCTATCACGCCGTATTGGCGCGCTATCTGCCCGACGGCACGCCTGACGACAGCTTTGGGGACGAGGGTGTGATAGTATTCGATAACAGGGCCGGAATCGAGGCCCTCGTACTTCAACCGGACGGGAAGATACTCGCAGCCGGTTATGAGGAGAAATTTTTTGACCAGCTAAAAATCATGGCGGCGCGCTTCCTGCCCGACGGACAATTCGATCCCGAATTCGGGACCGACGGTAGGGTTATTTACGACATTCCGAGCTTCCTGGATGAAAAAGGAACGGGGGTTTTATTGCAGGAATCCGGTGATTTTCTTGTCGCGTGCGCCGCCAGCAATGCCGGCTTCGGCGGCGGGGTCGGACAACTCGCCACCGTTCATTTTTGGGAAAACGGCGCGCCGGACACAATAGCCGGACAGCACATTTATGACTTTAAAGGCGTTAATTTCAAGGCAAAAATGCAACAGGACGGCAAAATGCTGTTCGCCGGAGGCTCGGAATTCCAGGTATTGCGCGTACTCGAAAACGGTGACATCGATATGAATTTCGGTAATGCCGGGCGGGCTTTTTTCCCGCAGTACAGCACGGTCAACGACCTGATCATACAACCCGACGGCAAGATCATCGCTGCCGGGAGTGTCAATAACCTTTTCCCCGATTATGCCCTTGTCCGGTACGATCGCTTTGGCCAGACAGACCCCAATTTCGGCTATCAGGGACTTGCCCAGGCAAACGCCAATCAACAGTACTGCACCCAGGTGATCAACGCCATTGCACTTCAACCCGACGGGAAAATCGTCGGTGCGGGAACGCTGGGTTGTATAAGTGTGGGTAATTATGACATCTCGCTGGTCCGTTTCTGGGCATACCTGGGAGAAACAACCCCGACAAACGGGCAACCATCGGTTGCGGACTCACCCGTCCTGAAACTCGGGGCCAATCCGGTATCCGACCGTCTTGCCTGCAAACTGACGCTCTCTGCACCGCAACCCGTTCGATTCGAACTGATGGATATTCAAGGCCGTTTGCTCGGGTCCTGGAATTTTGAGGAACCGGTTTCCGGCGAAAACAACTTTGACATTGACCTGCCCAACACCGTTTCCGCCGGGCTTTACCTGCTGCGTTTCCGGACCGCCGGTTACAGCCAAACGGAGCGATTGGTGAAAATATAAAATGCCGGCGGGCCGATTTGTAAACAAAAGCGGCCTGTCAGCGTTTTGCCCGGCATGAAAGACATCCACCAGATTCGCACCCTCGGCGAATTGAAAAAAAGCGGCTACCGGCCTAAAAGCGTAAAACAGGAACTGCGCGACAATCTGATCGACAAAATTCGCCGGAAAGAGACCATTTTCCCGGGCATTTTCGGCTTCGACGATACCGTTTTACCCGATGTGGAGCGGGCCGTGCTGAGCCGGCACAATATCCTGCTGCTCGGTCTGCGCGGTCAGGCCAAGACGCGCCTTGCCCGCATGCTCATCAACCTGCTCGACGAATACACGCCCGTCGTGGCAGGCAGCGAACTCAACGACGACCCCCTCGCGCCCATCAGCCGCTTCGCAAAAGACCTGATCGCTGAAAAAGGCGACGATACCCCCGTTGAATGGATGCACCGCGACCAGCGCTACGTGGAAAAACTCGCCACCCCCGACGTCAGTATCGCCGACCTTGTGGGCGACGTGGACCCCATCAAGGCCGCCAACCTGCGTCTGCCGTATTCCGACGAGCGCGTCATACATTTCGGGCTGATCCCGCGCGCGCACCGTTGTTTGTTCGTTATCAACGAGTTACCCGACCTTCAAGCCCGAATTCAGGTGTCGCTGTTCAACGTACTGCAGGAAGGCGATATGCAGATCCGGGGCTTCAAACTCCGCCTGCCGCTGGATGTGGAGTTCATTTTCACCGCCAACCCGGAAGACTATACCAACCGCGGAAGCATCATCACGCCGCTGAAAGACCGTATCGAAAGCCAGATCACCACGCACTACCCTGCCTCGATCGACATCGGCCGCAAGATCACCGAACAGGAATCGCGCATCACTCCGGAACAAAAGGCGCAAATTCATGTTCCGGAAATATTGAAAAACCTCATCGAAGAAATCGCGTTCGCAGCCCGTGAAAGCGAATTCGTGGATAAAAAAAGCGGCGTGAGCGCCCGTCTGACGATTTCGGCATACGAAAACCTGTACTCGACTGCCGAGCGCCGACTGCTGCGCAACGGAGAAGAAAAAACGACGGCCCGCATCACCGATTTCTGGGGCGTCATTCCGGCCCTTACCGGCAAGGTGGAAATGGTATACGAAGGCGAGCAGGAAGGGCCTTATGTCGTGGCGCTGAACATCATCGGCACAGCCATCAAAAAGGTATTCCTTCAGCATTTCCCCAACCCGACCAAATTGAAACGCGGCCAGGAACGCGACCCATACGGCGTCGTAAAAGCCTGGTTTGCAGCGGGTAATGTCACAGACCTTTTCACCGACCTGCCCAACAAGAAATTCTACCTGGAACTCGACCAGGTTGCGGGCCTGACGAAAGTGGCCGAATCCACCGATGCCGCAAAAGCCGACATGTATACGTTCGCAGAACTTGCCCTGCACGGTCTGGCGGAGTTCGAGGTGCTCAGCAAGGAGTTTGTACAGACGAAATGGGTGTTCAAGGATTTCCTCACAGGCAACCTGAAAGACGAGGACGACGAGGATATGCGGGATCTGTTCAACTAAATTTAATCGTTCGGGTTTTCTTAAAAATCTATCTTAGCGGGCGAAAGGGTAAACACCTTTCGCCCGTTTTATTGATTCACCAAACTAAGAAAAACTATGTACGCGCAACGTCAAGGCGGCGGGTTCCGCATCTCCCCGACCATCATCATTGCAGTTGTCATGGCAGGATTTGCCTTTTGCAGGTATTACAGCAACAGCTCGACAAACGAAATTACCGGCGAGACGCAGCACATTTCCATGTCGCCGGAACAGGAAATCGCGCTTGGCCTGCAAAGTGCTCCCGAAATGGCACAGGAGATGGGCGGACTCAGTTCGAACCAGCAAATGACTGCCATTGTCGAACAGGTAGGGCAAAAAGTTGTGCGGAATTCAGCCGCCGCCCGGACGCCTTACAAATACGACTTCCACCTCCTCGCCGACCCGAACACCATCAACGCTTTCGCCCTGCCCGGCGGCCAGGTATTTATCACCGAAGGCTTGCTCGTACGCCTGACGACCGACGGCCGCTCGCTCAATGAAGACATGCTTGCCGGCGTGCTCGGTCACGAGATCGGTCACGTGGTAGCGCGTCACAGTGCCGAAAAAATGGCGCAAATGGAACTGGCACAGGGTATTACCGGCGCCGTTACCATGGCCACCTACGATCCTTCCAATCCGAATACCGCCTATATTGCCCAGTCGGTAGCCAATATGATCCAGCTCAAGTACGGCAGGGCGCAGGAATTGCAGAGCGACAACCTCGGCGTCCGCTTTATGCTCGAGGCAGGCTACGACCCTGAAAACCTCATCCAGGTGATGGAGGTGCTCAAGCAGGCCGCCGGACCAAACCGCACCCCCGAGTTTCAAAGCACGCACCCCGACCCGGAAAACCGCCAGGAAGCGATCCGGGCGGCTATCGAGCAGTGGCGGAAACAACTCGGGAAGTAAGCGTCAATCTTTTTTGCTTTTATCCGAAGGAATACTCACCGTCAGGCGCGAAGAGCGATTGGCAATGTCCCAGGCCGTATAAAACGCCAGTTGGGTTCTTTTGGCCATCGCATCGAAATTGATCTTGTCCGCCGTATCAGTCGGTTTGTGGTAGTCGGCATGCGTACCGTTGAAATAAAAAATCGCAGGTATGCCCTGTTCGGCAAAATTATAGTGGTCGCTGCGCTCGTAGTAGTGGTTGGGGTCGTCGGTGGCGTTGTATTTATAGTCGAGCGTCAGTTTTGTATAGTATTTATTGGCAGTTTCGTTGATTTCGTGAAGTGTGGGACTGATGCGGTCGGCGCCGATCACATAGATGTAGTCCGGGTTGCCGGCATGGGCGTCATCTACCCGGCCGATCATATCAATATTGACGTCGACGATGGTTTTTTTGAGCGGAAACAACGGAAAATCGACGTAATACCTCGAACCGAGCAGCCCTTTTTCCTCACCGCTTACGAGCATGCAGACAACGCTTCGTTTGGGTCCAACGCCACTTTTTTTCGCTTCGGCAAAAGCCCGGGCAATCTCGATCACGCCCGATGTACCGGAAGCATTATCGTCGGCGCCGTAATAGATGACCGTGCTGTCCGACATACCCAGGTGGTCGTAGTGAGCCGTAATAAAAACGTACTCGTCTTTTATCCTCGGATCGGAGCCCTCAATGAAACCGATCACGTTCGCGCCTTCGAGGTATTTGGTTTCCTTGTCGAGCCGGACTTCCAGTTTGGCTTTCACTTTTACGGGCTTGAATTCCTTACCGCTGCGCAACGCGGAGATCGCGTCTTCTGCTTTATCAGCCTTTTTGCCGAGAATAGCCGCTGCCACAGCCGGCGAAACGAACATATTATTGACAAAATCGTCGGGTTGCTTGTCGCCCATCGTAGTCGCGGCCTTCCAGCCACGGGTAGAAATTAGCTGGCGGTTCTTTTTCAGGCTTTCATCGAAGTTGCTGTCTACGATAAAGACCATCAGGGCGCCTTTCTTTTTGGCGAGCTCGACTTTCCGTTTCCAGTCAAGCGACCACGAGGAGCGAAACTCGGAGCCCGTGATGAGCGATTTGCCATTGTTGTCCATCGGTTCGCCATCGTAAAAAATGACCGCCTTCCCTTTTACGTCTGCCGAGCCGTAATCGTTGTATTTCGTGTCCTCTATGCCGTAGCCGACAAACACCACCTCTTTCAGTTCCAGCTTCGGATTATCCTGGTTAAAGGTGGGAAAAACGTAAAAGTCCGTCCGGTTTTTGAATTCCTGTTCTCCTACTTTCAGGCCAATGTCCTTCCAGTTGTCGCTTTGCAAACTGATTTTCTGAAAGTACGAATTCCGGTCTGCCACGGTCGGCAAACCGAGCGCCTTGAACTGGGCGGCGATGAAATCGGCCGCTTTGCGCTGGCCCGGCTCGCCTGTTTCGCGGCCTTCCATTTCCCGGGATGCCAGCACGTCGAGCAGTGATTTCAGTTCCCCGGCGGTAATGCCTGCGGCAAATGGTGTGGGATCGGGGATACCGAGCGAACTCATGTATTTTTCCTGGGGCGATCTTTTGGTTTTGGTCGAATCCCGCTGTGCCGTGAGGGCAAACACGGGCAACAGGAACAATAAAAAAGCGAAACGCAGTTTCATATCTCTTTCTTGGTTCAAAGTTTAAAATGTCCGGAATGGCAGCTCGTGCTGCCGGAAACAAGGCGCAAATATCCCCAATCCGGTTTGCTTGCACACTGGAGAAATTGTTGTTCAAAAGTTAAGTACACGTTCAGGCGCAGGCGATTTTCTCTACGCGCCGCTCGTGGCGTCCTCCTTCAAATTCCGTGCTGAGAAAAATACGCACCATTGCCTGGGCGAGTATTTCGGGCACAAAACGGGCAGGTAACGCGATCACATTGGCGTTGTTGTGTTGCCGGGCGAGGGCGGCAATTTCTTCCATCCAGCACAAAGCGCAGCGAATCCCCTGGTGTTTGTTTGCCGTAATGGCGACGCCGTTGCCGCTGCCGCAAAGCAGCACGCCCCGGTCTGCCGTGCCGGATTCCACCGATTTGGCCACCTCATGGGCAAAATCGGGATAGTCCACCGATTCGAGCGAATTGGTACCGAAATCGAGCACCATGTGCCCCTGGGATTGCAGCATCGCAATGATGCCGTCTTTGTAAGGAAAGCCCGCGTGGTCGCAGCCGATTGCAATTTTCATATGTTTAAGCAATGAGAAGGCACTCCGTTTCAGAGAAACCTCCGGTTTTTTCTGCAAAGATAGACGTTTGCTGATTCTGGCCGGACAGGATTGTGCAGAGCGCGTACTTTTGAGGCGATATAAAAGCGAATCGTAATGACGGCGGTTGCCGTGGTTACCATAATCTTTACAAACGCATACATGAAAAAAATCCTGCTGTTTGCGCTGCTTCTTGGCACCGCTGTAATCGTCTCTTTCGGCCAGTCGCCTGCGGCGTGGCAATCAAAAGTATCTCCTGAAATACGTACTGCGCTTGATCGGGGTGAAAAGGCCGATTTCATCGTCATTTTCCGCGATCACGCCGATCTCTCCGGCGCCCGCCTCCTGAAAACCAAGTCTGAAAAAAACCGGTACGTTTACAACAGGCTCGTCGAAACCGCCGCCCGCTCGCAGGCAAACGCCACGCGAATCGTCCGCGAACAGCAGGTTTTCGCCAACCGCCTTTACCTCGTCAATGCCCTTGCGGTGGAAAAAGCGGACGTATCTATCGCTCGTCAACTGGCTGAACTGCCGGAAGTCGAATGGCTGGGCGCCGATCCCTGGATAAAATTTCAGGGCCCCGTCCAAACAAGCGGCGACACGCCCTCCGGGCGCAGCACCGTTGAATGGGGTGTCGACAAGATCAACGCACCGGCCGTCTGGGCGCTGGGCTACACAGGCCAGGGCGTCACCGTCGGCGGCGCCGACACCGGTTACGAATGGTGGCACCCGGCCATCAAAACCCACTACCGCGGCTGGACGGGCGATTCGCTTACCACCAGTCACCAATACAACTGGCACGACGCCATCCACGAACTTAACCCGCTGAACGGCGATACGACCGCCAACCCGTTCAACAATCCCTGCGGCCTCGACGCGCAGGCGCCCTGCGACGACAACAACCACGGCACGCATACCATGGGCACCATGACTGGCGACGACGGTTTTGGCAACCAGATCGGGGTAGCGCCAGGAGCCAAATGGGTCGGTTGCCGCAATATGGAGCGCGGCTGGGGCAAACCTTCGTCATACCTCGAATGTTTCGAATGGTTCCTCGCGCCCACCGACCTCAACGGCGACAACCCCAACCCTGCGAAATCACCCGACGTGATCAACAATTCCTGGTACTGCGCTACCTTCGAGGGCTGTACCGATCTGTCAATCAACGAATTACTCCGTATCGCGGTGATCAATATGAAAGCGGCCGGCATCGTGGTCGTGGTGAGCAACGGCAACGACGGCAACAACGGTACCTGCGGTACAACCAGCGGCCCTCCGGGATATTTTGAAGAGAGTTTCAGCGTCGGCGCCACGATGAGCAACGACACCATCACCGGCTTCAGCAGTCGCGGGCCGGTGCTCGTCGACAGCAGTTTCCGTACCAAGCCAAATGTGTGCGCTCCCGGCGCAGCCGTGCGGTCCAGCGTACGCAACGGCGGGTATGCTCATTTCTGGGGTACCAGCATGGCCGGTCCGCACGTCGTCGGCCTCGTCGCGCTCATGCTTTCCGCCAACCCGGCGCTGGCCGGTCACGTAGAAGAGATTGAAGATATCATCGAGCAGACTTCGGTGTTTCATGCCGACACGATGGATTGCCCGCCAACATTGGGTACCGACCGCCCCAACCACGCCTACGGCTGGGGGCGCGTGGAAGCCATCGGCGCCGTGAACGCGGCGCTTGCGTTCCAGCCCGTCTCTGCGCCGGAAGCGGCAGCGCCCGAGGCCGGCGTGTTCCCAAATCCCGTCGCCGACGAGACGATTTTCGACCTGAAAAACGTATCCGGCAAAACCGAACTCGACATTTTTTCCGCCGACGGCAAGTTAGTGTTTAATAAAAACTGGGTGGCGCAGAATCATGAACTGGTGCCCGTTTCACTCAAAAGTCAGCCAAATGGCGTGTATTTCTGGCAGGTACGCACTGCGAATGGCGTGGCGTCGGGAAGATTGGTGAAAGAATAGACCCGCATTGACAAAGTCCGGCGGTGAGTAACAGTCACCGCCGGACATTAGGTGTGGCATGAATAAGGCGGTAAAATTGCTTTTGCAATTTTACCGCCTTATTCATGCCACACCTCTTCCGAAACCTGTCCCAACTTTTTCCAACCTTTGCACCCGTCACAATACTGAACCTTGAAACCGGAGAAAAGTATGCACAAAATCGACATGCACACCCACCTCCTGCCCGAGCGTCTGCCCAATTTCGCAGACAAGTTCGGCTACGGGGAGTTTATACACCTGGAGCACCACCGCCCCGGCTTCGCGCGCATGATGAAAGGCGACGTGTTTTTTCGGGAGATCGGAGAAAACTGCTGGGACCCGGAAGTGCGCATCCCGGAATACGCGCGCTACCGCACGCCGGTGCAGGTGGTGTGTACCATCCCGGTCATGTTTTCCTACTGGGCCAAACCCGCCGATTGCCTCGACCTGTCCATGTATCTCAACGACCATCTCGCCGGCGTTGTGGATGATTTCCCCGAGCATTATGTCGCGCTCGGCACCATCCCGATGCAGGATACCGATCTGGCAGTCAAGGAGTTGGAACGTTTGAAAGACCTCGGTTTCCCCGGCGTGCAGATCGGTTCCAACGTAAACCAGTTGAACCTGAGCGAGCCGCAGTTTTTCCCGATTTTCGAGGCCTGCCAGTCGCTTGACATGGCCTTGTTCGTGCATCCATGGGAAATGATGGGCGAAGCCCAGATGCGCAAATACTGGCTGCCCTGGCTGGTAGGCATGCCCGCCGAGACCAGCCGCGCCGCCTGCTCGCTCATATTCGGCGGCGTCATGGAACGCCTGCCCGATCTGCGCATTTGCTTCGCGCATGCCGGCGGCTCGTTCATACCCACCATCGGGCGGGTGCAGCACGGCTTTAACTGCCGCCCCGACCTCGTGGCGGTGGACAACCCGGTGCCGCCGCGCGATTACCTCGGAAAATTCTGGGTAGATTCGGCGACGCACGACCCGCAATTACTGCGCTATATCCTGGAAGTGATCGGCGATGAAAAAGTGTGTCTCGGCAGCGACTATCCCTTCCCGCTCGGCGACCTGGAGATCGGTACATTCATAGAGCAGATGGGACTGCCGGGATCGACTTTGGAGAATATATTTTACAAGAACACGCTGGAGTGGCTGTACGGGAGAAAATAACCTCAAAACGACCGGATAATCGCCATGGAAGCCAGACTGGTGAACCCGGCCGAAACATTTGTTAAAAGTTTCTCGCCCCTCGTCTTGATGAACCTGGTCCGCATTCCCGGCACCGTTTCGATGTTGATAGCCCAGCGATCGTTGAATTCGTGTTGCAAGCCGAGTACGTAACCGATTTCCGCACCGATGGTCCATCGCGAAAAATCGCTGTTGTTGTTCAAGCGCGCAACTTTGGCGCCGGCTTCCCAGCCGTCGTAAAACACAAGGTAATCGCCCTCTTTTTTGCGCTGTTCCACGCCGAAATAAATGCCCGCCTCCAGCGACGACTGGATTTCTCTCCCCACATAGATGACGTCCAGTTGGCCGAAAGCAGCCCGGAAACGCCGGAAGCGGCTTTCGCCAATCTATTTTTTGTAAACGACATTAAAAGAATTGTCTCCATTAAAATTCACACCGCTGAATTGCAACCCGACTTCATGCCGGTTTGAAGTATTTTGCGCAAAAAGGCTGCCATTGAACGGCAGGCAACATATCAAGGCTGTAAAAAATGACATTGCATACATGGTAGAATATTTTAATTGTGAAATGATTCTTCGCTAACGATATGGCGCGCCTTGCCTGCTGTTTTATTAAGGAACGTTTAACGTGCCGCTAAAAAACCATTTTGATTGTTCCGGCCTCAAAATATTCAGGGGAGCACTTAACTTCGCCGGTCCGGTACCTGTCGGCGATTTTCGGCAGATACCTTCTTTCAATTAATCAAACAATCCTTCCGCGTGTACCTGTTAGGCATAGACATAGGTAGTTCTTCCATAAAAGCCGCCCTCGTAGACGCCCGCACGGGCAAAACCGCAGGCATTGCCAATGCTCCCGAAACGGAGATGGACATCATGGCGCCGCAACCCGGCTGGGCGGAACAAGACCCCGAAAACTGGTGGGATAACTGTCGTGACGCCGTTCAGAAACTGCTCGGGCGAACGGGGATTGCACCGGCAGACATCGCTTCCATCGGAATCGCATACCAGATGCACGGGCTGGTTGCCATAGATCGCGAAGGCGAAGTCGTTCGCCCTTCCATTATCTGGTGCGACAGTCGCGCCGTTTCCATCGGCGATGCGGCATTCCGCGACATCGGGGAAGATTATTGTCTGCAGCATTACCTGAACGGCCCCGGAAATTTCACGGCATCCAAACTGAAGTGGGTCAGGGACAACGAACCGGAGCAATACGAGCGGATCCGCTATTTCATGCTGCCCGGCGACTACATCGCCTACCGGATGACCGGCGAGCCGCTGACGACCATCTCCGGGCTTTCCGAAGGAATTCTGTGGGATTTTGCCGAAAACGGCGTGGCCCGGCGACTGCTGGATTACTACGGAATCGACGGTTCGCTGATCCCGCCAACAGTTCCGACTTTCGGTAACCAGGGCCGGTTAACCGAAACAGCCGCCGGGTATCTCGGTTTGAAAGCCGGCGTTCCGGTGACTTATCGCGCGGGCGACCAGCCGAACAACGCGCTGGCTCTCAACGCGCTCAACCCCGGCGAAGTCGCGGCTACCGGCGGCACTTCGGGCGTCGTGTACGGCGTCGTCGACAGCCTTGTTTCTGACAGGCAAAACCGGGTGAACAGCTTTGCCCATGTCAACCACAACCCGCAGACGCCTCGCATCGGCGTTTTGCTGTGCATCAACGGCGCCGGGAGCATGTATGGATGGATGCGCAAACAGATAGCGGCCGACGGTGTATTGTACGATGACATGGAACGCATGGCGGCTTCCGTGCCTACCGGTTCGGATGGCTTGCGCATTATTCCGTTTGGCAACGGCGCGGAGCGTATGCTCGGCAATATGAATACCGGCGCATCGATCGTCAACCTGCAACTGAACCGGCATGGCAGACCGCATTTGTACCGGGCCGCCCTGGAAGGCGTGGCTTTTTCCTTTGTATACGGCATGAAAGTATTGCAGGAACTGGGGCTGAACGTATCGGTCATGCGCGTAGGCAATGACAACCTGTTTCTTTCCGCCATTTTTTCCAACACCATCGCACAACTGCTCGGATGCCGCATCGAAATGTTGCGGACGACGGGCGCGGCGGGCGCGGCAATTGCTTCCGGCGTCGGGATCGGTTTGTACCCGGACGTGCGGGAAGGCCTTGGTGCGCTCGAACACGTGCATACCTACGAGCCACAGGACCAGAGCAATGCTTGCCGGGATGCCTACGAGCATTGGTCGGCATACCTCGATAAATTTTAACTATAGTGAAGCACCGGTTTCACTGCAATCAGGCGAAACTGGTGTTTCGCCGTACAATAATAACATCACTCACTTACACTTACTCATGGCAAATTTGAATCCAATCAAACCCACATCCGGCGACACGGAATACTTCAAAGGCATCGGCAAAATAAAATACGAAGGCCCGCAATCCGACAACCCGTTCGCTTATCGCTATTACGATGAGAACAGGGTCGTCGCCGGAAAAACCATGCGTGAGCATTTCAAATTTGCGGTGGCTTACTGGCATACGCTCTGTGGCACGGGCGGCGATCCGTTCGGCGCGCCGACCAAGCAATTTCCATGGCTGCATGCCAAGGATCCGGTTCGGCAGGCGAAGGACAAAATGGACGCTGCATTCGAGTTTATCACCAAACTGGGTTTGCCATACTACTGCTTTCACGATTTCGACCTGGTGGCGGAGGCCGAAAGTCTGGGCAAAAGCGAACGCCGCTTGCAGGCTGTCGGTGAATATGCCAAAGAGAAAATGGCCGCTTCGGGCGTTCAACTGCTGTGGGGCACAGCCAACCTGTTCGGCAACCCGCGCTACATGAACGGAGCAGCCACCAATCCCGATTTTGCCGTCGTGGCCCACGCGGGTGCGCAGGTAAAAATGGCGCTCGACCTGACCATTGCCCTCGGGGGAGAAAACTACGTGTTCTGGGGCGGCCGCGAAGGTTACCAGTCGCTGCTGAACACCGACATGAAACGCGAACTGGATCACATGGCGCGTTTTCTGCACATGGCGAAGGATTATGCGCGTAAAAACGGCTTCAAAGGCACATTTTTTATCGAACCCAAGCCGATGGAGCCCAGCAAGCACCAGTACGATTTCGATTCGGCGACGGTGATCGGTTTTCTGCGCGAATACGGGCTGTTAAAGGACTTTAAACTCAATGTGGAGGTCAATCACGCCACCCTTGCCCTGCACAGTTTTCAGCACGAATTGCAGGTGGCTGCCAATGCCGGACTGCTCGGAAGCATCGACGCCAACCGCGGCGACTACCAGAACGGCTGGGATACCGATCAATTCCCGAACAACGTATACGAACTCACGGAAGCCTGGCTGGTCATCCTCGAATCGGGCGGCCTGCAGGGCGGCGGCGTCAATTTCGACGCCAAAACACGGCGCAATTCCACGGACCTCGCCGATCTGTTCCATGCGCACATCGGCGGCATCGACGTCTTCGCACGCGCCCTGCTCGCCGCTGACGCCGTCCTCTCCCATTCGCCATACCGGAGCTTGCGGAAAGACCGCTATGCTTCTTTCGACGACGGCGACGGACAATTGTTCGAATCCGGCAAACTGAAAATGAATGACCTGGTGAGGATAGCCAAACGCAACGGCGAACCCGTGCAGCGCAGCGGCAGGCAGGAACTGATGGAGAATATCCTCAATCGTTTCGTTTGATTCTAAAGGTTGGGAAAGGTTGAGGGGGTTGAGAAGCTTCGCTCAACCCTTCTAAACCCTCTCAACCCTCCCTAATCATTCCTCTGCCTTGATGCGATATTGTCCGCTTGACAGCCGTTTTTGGGCGAATTCGAAGTATTCCGGTACCACCTCGAAACCCAGGTACCGGCGCCCTTCGAGCTGGCTGACCACAGCCACCTGCCCCGAGCCCAGGAAAGGATCGAGCACAACGTCGCCGGGCAGACTGCTGTATGCCAGTATTTTCCGGATGATCTCGGCAGGCAGTTTGGTGGGCGTTTTTACGTCGCCCGTCCAGTACTCGCGCGGGATGTTCCACACGTCTTCCTTGTCTTTGTAGTGGGCGCTTCCGCCGTCCGGATGGCGTTCGTCCTTGTCAAACCGTGCATACGGAAAAAAACGTCTCTTCTTTTCGTCGATCCCGGCAAACAGTATATGGTAATGAGAGGTCACATACTTCCGGGTGGTGACGAGGCCGAACTGGTATTTCCACACGAGGTGGTTCACCAGCGTGAAATCCAGATCGTCGAGCGCGATCAGCAGGTCTTTCAGGTAATTCCAGCCTGAAAATATGTAGAGAGAACCTTCGGGTTTCAGCACGCGCCGCACCTCGCCGAGCCAGCCCTGGGTAAAAGCCAGATAATCAGCGCCTTTTACCTCGTTGTAACCTTCCAGTACCCGGCCGCCTTTCCGGTTGTAATTGGCTTTTTTTGCCTGAAATTCGATGCCGAACGGAGGGTCGGTGATCACCAGATCCACCGAAGCGTCGGGAATCCGGGCAGCCATACCGGCGATACAGTCTTCGTTAAAGATTTGGTTTTGCATTGCATCGCAAGGTTACAGGGTTTCGGAATTTTCCGGGTTATAAATGTTGCAACTTTCGATGACCGGTTTGAAAAAATGCAGGCGGCCTCCGAATTTCGGAAGCCGCCCGTTTGTGTTTACGTGTTTATTTGTCTGCCGGTCCGGTTACCGTGTGAAATCGGTCATTTTTTTGGAACCCACCATCACGGTGTACGATCCTGCGGGCAGTGAACCGATCTGAAGCGACCAGTCGGTCATTTTGGAGGAAAAGTTTTTTTCCATAACGACCTTTCCCAGGGCATTCATAACCTGGACGGTCAAGTTTTTTACTGAAATTTCATCGGTGACGAGCCAGATGCGTTTCTGGCTGACGACAACTTTGATGTCCGGATCCTGTCCGAAGGATGTGGTGGCGGCGGAAGTCGAGGTGGTGTGGTAAAGGCTGAGGAAAAGGCAAAGGACGATTGTCCGGAAAATATTCGTTTTCATATTTAAAGAAGATGATTGTCGTGATTGTAATGCCGTATAAGACAGGGTCTTTTACAAAGAGGTTGCAGGTTTGTGTTTTTGCTTCTGCTTCAAAAAATTTGATCCAAAAATCTGTATGTCAAAAGGTTACAAACAAAAAGGGCATGAATTGGTTCAATGAACCTGCCAATCGGCGCGACAGAAACCGTATCTTACTCGACCAAATTCATTTGTCATACGCCCGGAAAAGCATAAGCGAACTTCTAAAATTTTCAGAATTTGTGCGGTAAAACAAATTACTGCTGTCCGACCGATGATAAAACGTTTTTTTCTCCCGCTGTTCCTTTTCACAATGCAGGCCGTCGCACTCACGGCACAAACGCCTGCCGCCGATTCCGCCTATATCCGCAATAACTTTACCAAACGCGAGGTCATGATACCCATGCGCGACGGTAAACGGCTGTTTACAGCGATCTATACGCCAAAGGATACAAGACGCAGCTATCCCATTTTGCTCAAGCGCACGCCGTACTCCTGCTCTCCTTACGGCGAAAAAAACTTTGTGACGGGTTTTCAAAACATGTACCTGGCGAAGTCGGGCTATATTATGGTATTCCAGGACGTCAGGGGCCGCTATATGAGCGAGGGTGATTTCGTGGATGTGCGACCGTTTATCAGCGACAAAAAAACACCGCAGGACGTCGATGAAGCGAGCGATACCTACGACACGGCCGACTGGCTGCTGAAAAATACGCCCGGCAACAATGGCCGGATCGGTGTGTACGGCATTTCTTACCCCGGTTTTTATTCCACTATGGCCGTGCTGGCAGGCCATCCGGCCATCAAATGCGTGTCGCCGCAGGCGCCCGTGACCGACTGGTTTATTGGCGACGACTTCCACCACAACGGCGCTTTCATGCTGATGGACGCTTTTTCATTTTATTCGGGCTTCGGCAAGCCGCGTCCCGAACCCACAACAGAATCCGCACAAGGTTTTCAAGACTGGAAAACGCCCGACAACTACGATTTCTACCTGCGCGCAGGCGCACTGCACAACTACGCAGATAAATTCGGTATGAAGGGCATCCCGTTCTGGAATGATCTCATGTCGCACCCCGACTACGACGACTGGTGGAAAGCGCGCAACCCCCGCCCGCACCTGAAAAACATCATGCCGGCCGTCATGACCGTCGGCGGGCTGTTCGACGCGGAGGATTGTTTCGGCGCCTGGCGCGTGTACGAGGCGATCAGGAAACAGAACCCCGACAGTTTCAGCAACCGTCTCGTGATGGGCCCGTGGTCGCACGGCGGCTGGGCGCGTACCACCGGCGAGCGACTCGGCAACGTTGTTTTTGGCAAAAAAACGAGTGATTATTACCAAAAAGAGATCGAATTCAAGTTTTTTGAATTTTACCTGAAAGACAATGGCAAGATGGATCTGCCCGGAGCGACCGTTTTTGAAACAGGCAGCAACGAGTGGACCAGCTACGACGCCTGGCCGCCACGTTTCGCGCATCCGGCAAAATTCTATTTCCATGAAGGAGGTGTCTTGTCTAAAACACCGCCTCCGTCGGCTGAAGGGCTGACGCCCGACAAGATAATGGACGAATACACCAGCGATCCGGCCAAACCGGTGCCCTACACGGAAGACGTACACCTGTCCCGCACACGCGAATACATGACGGACGACCAGCGCTTTGCCGCGCGCAGGCCCGATGTGCTGGTGTACCAAACCGACGTATTGCAGGAACCCGCCACGGTGACAGGCACCGTGACCGCCGACCTCTGGGTAAGCGTGAGCACCTCCGACGCCGATTTTGTGGTAAAACTGATCGACGTTTTCCCCGATACGCTCAAAGGCGTGGAAAACGGCGTGCCGCTCGGCGGCTATCAGATGCTGGTACGGGGCGAGATCATGCGCGGACGCTACCGAAACGGCTTTGAAAAAGGGCAACCTTTCCCTCCTGAAACCATTTCGGAAGTGAAATTCGACCTGCCGGACGTAGCCCATACCTTCCTGCGGGGGCACAAGATCATGGTCCAGATTCAAAGTACCTGGTTTCCTCTGGCCGACCGCAATCCGCAGCAGTTCGTGAATATCTATCAGGCAAAGGACGAAGACTTCATACCGGCCAATATCCGGGTGTATCACGCGCCAGTGGGGGCTTCCTGTGTACTGTTGCCCCTGTTGAAGAAATAACCCGTTTGTATCAAAGCGCGATCGTGTTTCGTCAGACCCGAGCTGTCGCTATCGCGTTTTTTTACTTTTTGGGTCATACATTATTACCTTAGCCTTTGAAAACCATGCGTAATCAAATGATAAACCCACCATGCAAAAAATCATCTTCGCCTTTGCTGTTCTGACACTCGTCTCATATTCCGCCTGTAAAAAGTCGGTATTGGGGCTGCGTCCGGTAAAATATGTTGCCTACCTGGGTTTCAATTACACGGACGTTGCCCGGGACAGCGCCAACAATTACTCGGATTCGCTGCACATCGTGGCATTGCAGACCTATCTTGACCGTATCAATGCGCATGAAGACCCCAAACCTTACCCTGTAGAGTATCGCCTCAAGACATTTCAGTGCGATTACAAGGATTCCCTGATCGTACCGCGTTACCAGGAAATGATGGCCGATACGAACATCGTGCTCGTTGTGGATAATACCTGGGGCAAATATATCCGGTATGCTGCACCGCTGATCCGGCAGGGCATGCCTGTCATTTCACAAACTGCCGACCAGAACAAACTCGATTTTGGCGATAATGCCGTATTTCTCAACCCCAGCGATCCCAATCCGAACTACCTCGTCCAGTTCATGGCCACCGTGCTGAAAGCCAGGCATATCGGGTTTGTCACCGAATGCGACTACCTCCTGCACGAACGTTTTGTGGAGAGCATCATCAAGAATCATCTCAGTTACGACTCGGTTTGCCTCTGGCAGAGCAGTTATATCAGAAACCGGGAAGTGCCCTCCGATTCGGTCGCTTCGATGAAACGAATGTTGCGCAAAATGCTCAACCGGCCGCAGGAAGACGTCATTCTGCTCAATACCCATGCCGGCTACGGTGATTCCATTATGCGCTTTCTGGAACACGAGCCGCTGCCGCCCAAGACTTTCGTCGGTATCCAGACCAGCCTGACGGACAAGGAACTGGAAAAAATTACAAAGGAAAAAGGGCATACTTTCATCCGGCTGGTGAACAGTGAAAACCTGCTGCCGCTGGAAGTTTACCACGATAAAAAAATCATCAAATCCATTTATCCGAATCCTTTCATCAAAGAAGAAAGGAAAGGCCGCAAAATGACCGCCAAGCAACGGGAGATCGAAAGGGAACGGGAGCGCCAGGCGGATCTGACCTTGCGCCGCTGCTTCGATACCATGAATATCTTTGAGTCCGCGCTCCGGGCAGACTCCATCAGCCGCAACGAGATAGCCGGTTATTTCCACGACAAACTGAAAGGGCGTAAAACATCCATATACAATGAGTTATATGTATTCGACACCCTGCTTATCCAGAAACCCGAGCCGAATTTCGAGGAAATAAGAAGTGGCAATACACGCAGTTGTCCGATCCAGATCAACAGCGAGGGAGAGCCCATCCCCGATCTGCGCGTAGGCATCGACATCATCGGCATCAGCGACATCGACGTGCGTAAAAATACGTTCGACTGCAACCTTTTGTACTGGGTCATCGTGGATTCAAACCACATCGACAAGGAGGGCTACATCGATTTTCCCAACATCAGTTCCGAAGAGGGCAACCGGTACGCCATCGCCCAGAAACACGATAGCAACTACGTGGTCAGCATACACCGCATCAGTGGAAAGTTTCTGGGCAACTTCAATTCGTTTAATTTCCCGTTCGATCGCTACGAGCTCCTGATCCCCGTCTCGGCCCTTGCGCCCAGCGACAAGATCAAGACCAGCTTCGATTACAGTCGTCTTCAGGTAAAAGACAAGATCAACGATTTCAGGCTGAACGACTGGGATTCAGAGGAATACTACGTTACCCTCGACAACCAGATCACCAATTCGCTGGGTTCGCCCAATAAAGTAACATTCGATCCTGACGACAGGGCGCAGTTCCTCGAGAAATACAAAACCCTGAATATTCACCTCAAAGTGAGCCGGCAGCCCTGGGGAGCCATTATCCTGATCGTACTGCCCTTCCTCATGTTCAGCGCGCTGCCTATTTTCATGCTGTTCTTCCACAAAGCCAGTTTTGAAGAAGTCGGCGAACTGATCATCACCTCGTTCCTCGCCACGGTGGCCTACTCCATTAACCTGGTGCAGATATCGCCCGCAACGGATTCGATGAACCTGGCCTACATTTTTCTCATGCTGACGTTAGGCATCAATTTCTTCTGTTTTCTTTACGTGACGTACATTGCCCGGCAACGCTCAGGTGCCGGAGCGGCCGCCGGCACCGGGGAAAAACGGCGACTGTTCCGGTTCAGCAACAAGATATGGATCACCTATTTGCTGATCATTTTGCTGGTCATGTTGTCTTACCTGATTTTCAAGAGCTGAAAAAATCAGCAGAGCATGGAAATATGAGCGAAATTTGCAGCGATTCGTTTCTGCAGCATTGCGTCGGGAAACCTGACTTTTCGCAAAACTTGTCCGTTTCAAAATCGCCGGGAACCTGACTTTTGGGGCAGAGACAATCGTTTACTTTTCAACGTTCTTGCTATGAAAACAAAATCGCTTTTTTTCTGCATCGCCGGATTGCTCCTGCATTTTGCCGGCCGGGCCCTTGATACAGGCGTCTCTTACGCCGTGTATGCCACTCCGGAGAAACCATATATCGAAATCAACATAGAAATCGCGGCGGCGTCCGTTACCTTCAAACGGGCAGACAGTACGCACTTGCAGGCCGGGGTGGAAACCCTGATTTTGATAAAAAAGGGTGAAACGGTGGTGAATTTTGAAAAATATGTACTCAACAGCCCGCTCGTAGACATACCGCAAAACTTGCTCGATGTCAAGCGATTATCCATCCCGAACGGTGAATACACGCTTGAGATCAGCTTTCAGGACATCAACGACGCGGAAAACAAGGACAGCTACGCTGCGCCGCTCCTTGTTGCCATCGATGAGAATATTCATTTGTCGGAAGTGCAATTGCTGCGCGGGTTCAGGGCCGACAATTCGGACAATCCCTTCACCAAAAACGGATATTACCTGGAGCCGCTGCCTTTCAATTTTTACGACCGGAGCGCCGTATTGCTTGCGTTTTACGCCGAGATATACCATTCGAATCACAGCATCGTCGATGCCGACTACTCGGTTCGTTATTTTATCGAGCAGGAAAAAGGCAACGGTATTAAAACCCTTGTTTCAGTAGGAAATCAACGGAAAAAACCTTCTTCCATCGATGCTATACTGGTGCAAATGGACATCAGCAAGCTCGAAAGCGGCAACTATTCCCTCACCGTGGAATTGCGCAATGCCGCCAATGAATTGCTGAACACCCGTTCACTTACGTTTCAACGAAGCAATCCCTTTCTGCATGTGACGGAAAACGAGATCACAGACGAGGTGTTGTCCAGACAGTTCGTGGAAAATCTCGATGAAGAAACCCTCCGGTACGGACTCCGCGCCATTTCCGCCATGGCAGTCGGCGAGGAATCCGAAACGCTGAAAAATATCCTGCAGGGAAAAGAACTAAAGCCCATGCGGTATTATCTCTTCCGTTACTTCGTGCGGCAGGATGCCAACAACCCGGAGCAGGCCTACCAGAAATTTATGCAGGTGGCCGCAGCCGTCCATGAAAAATTCAAAAGCGGATTCCGGTATGGTTTTGAAACGGACCGGGGCCGTACGTTCCTTCGTTTTGGCCGCCCGGACGATTTTATTCACGTGGAAGATGACCCGGGAGCGCCGCCTTACGAGATATGGGTGTACTACAATTTCCCGAAAACCAACCAGAAAAACGTGAAATTCCTGTTCTACAACCCGAGCCTCGCCGGCGAAGATTTTATCATGCTGCATTCTACGGCGCGCGGGGAGATCAACAATCCGCGCTGGGAGATCACGCTGTATGCACATGCTGCGGGAACACAAACGGAAGGCGACAATTACCACGACGCCACCACCATGCAACGCAACGTGGCCCGCAATGCACGGACTTATTTTGAAGATTTTTAGGAAACACGGTTCATCCCGAATTTTCAACCTGCGATTTCAATTGTGGGACCGGGAAGATAAAACACAGATTATCAAATCATTTCCGATAGCCTGTTTTTATGCCCCGGTGATTAAAAGACGTTTACGTAAATTAAAAAATTCGGGATGAACCGGGTATCATCAAATATTTACCCCCGACTGCAGCAGTAAAAACCGGGATAGCCTGTGTCTGCCGTCAATTCCGGTCCTCTTTCGCCTCTTCGCGACGTTCGATATAGTCCTCCCAAACCTCTTTGTAGTCGTATGTGAGGTATATTTCCGTGTCGAAGGCTCCCCAGGCGCCGTTTTCCAGCGACAGGTTCAGCCTGCGTTCGGCGCCTGCCGGAATCTTCAGGATGATGATATGGCCGAGTCCCATGGCGATCGTCCAGGATACCACACGGGCATCCTGCGGCGGAAAGATGTCCCAAAAGCCTTGTGCTTCGAGCACGCGGCGTATTTCCGGCAGGTTTTTATTTTGCTGGTGTTTCAGAATAATGGTAACCAGTATGCTATCCGATACCACCTTTGCGGGCGGAGTCATTGCAGGGCCTTCCACACGGGAGCTGTCCGATTGCTTTTCAACCGGGTGCTGGGCAAGCCCGGAGCGGCTGAATGCGGCCAGGCAGCATGTTATGAGTAAAAGTTTTTTCATCATCTTGTAAAGTCTCGTAATGTTTTGAATGTGTAACGAGTGGCAAAGATATTATCCCGGGTGGCAGATTTTATTCTTTGCAAAAGTTGACCCCCGTAAATTTCTGAGCAAAAAATCGCTTCCGTATATTTCGGCTTCCAAACCCGATACGGGGAAGGAAAAAAGACAAACCAAGTAGTATGTGTTTTAAAATCAACGGATTATGTCAAACAAAGTGAAAGCACCGAAAAAGCAGCGTTTCGTCAAGCAGGACAAAGAAGATAACCGCAAGTTTCTAACCATACTGGCGATCGCCACGCTGTTGTTGATGGTACTGATGTACTTCATCTTCGTCAGATAAAAAGTACCCGGCCATTCCTGAATGGGAAGTGATAACAAATGGGTGACAGTATTTCCACAAAGCATTGGCTTTCAATCAATAAACATCGTTTATCACTCATGGCCCATCACTGCTCCCCGATGAAGCGGCGGCAGTCCGGCCCCGGCCCTGAAAACGCTATCCAGGGTCAAGACAAGCGCCGTTTATAATCATTGTATCCAAATCGCCGGACCACCTCCAGTTTACCGTCCGGGCGCAGGATCGTAATGGCCGGATGCGTTACCCCGTTAAAGGTGGTGGTTTTCACCATCGTATAATGGATCATATCTTCAAAAACGATCTTTTCACCCACTTTAAGGGGGCCTTCGAACGCATATTCTTCTAAAAAGTCGCCGCTCAGGCAACTTACGCCACCCAGGCGGTACAGGTGTTTGTCGCCGGCCGTCACCTCTTCCGAAGCTCCGCGAATGCGGGGCCGGTACGGCATTTCGAGTGTATCGGGCATATGCGCGGTGAAGGATACATCGAGGATGGCCGTTTTCACGCCCTTGTTTCTGACGATATCCAGTACCGTGCTCACCAGTACGCCGGTATCCCAGGCAAACGCGCTTCCGGGCTCCAGAATAACCTGGAGATGCGGATACCGACCCCGGAATGCCTTCAAAACGCCGATCAGATGCGCCACATCATAACCCTGCCGCGTCATCAGGTGGCCGCCGCCGAAGTTGACCCATTTCAGGCCGGGCAAAAACCGGCCGAATTGCGTTTCAAAATACCCCAGCGTCTTTTCAAGATCAAAACTCGTGCTTTCGCAAAGCGTGTGAAAGTGAAGCCCTTCGATACCTGTGGGAAGATTGCCTTTAAAGTTTTCTACGGGTTCGCCGAGTCTCGAGCCGGGCGAAGCAGGGTTGTACAACGCCGTTCCGACGGGCGACCAGCCCGGGTTGACCCGGATACCGGGGCTAATGTGGTCGGGATATTTTTCCAGTTTTCGCCTGAAACGTCTGTATTGCGAAATGGAATTAAACGTGATATGGCTGGAGTAACCCATGATCTTCCCGAACTCCCGCGGCAGGTACGCAACCGCATAGGTGTGCGCTTTTGTTTTCATCTCCTCGAAACAAAGGCGCGCCTCGTGCAGTGAAGACGCAGTAGCGCCCTGCACATATTCGCGCACAACGGGAAATGTACTCCACATCGCGAAACCCTTGAATGCCAATATGATCTGGACACCCGCCTCGCGCTGCACACGGGATATCAATTCGAGGTTTTTGCGGAGACGCGCTTCTTCAAGGATGAAACAGGGGGAAGGAACTTTTTTAAAATCCACTTTCGGGTATGATGACGGATGAACGTTGGTACTGGGCGGCAAAGATAAGCAGTCGTTTGCTCCTCATGGGCTGGATTGCTACATTGTTCTGGATTGCCGGATTGCTACATTGTTAAATTGCCGGATTGCCGGCTACAGGAGCCACCATAACTCGGGTTGTTTGCTTTTTTCCAGCCAGACAATGGCATTTTGCCCGTATTTTCTGCCGAGTTGCACCGCATTTTCTGCAAAAATTCCGAAAGCAAAATAACTTTCCTCGGATGGCCAGCGGTTGTCCGGGTCGATGTTTGTGCCCGGGAGTACCAGCGCCGACACTTCGAGCAGATCTGCTTCCAGTTTCCTGTTATTGCGGGTGTTTTGCGAGACAGTCTGTGTGACTGATCCGGGGTTCCAGGCCGTAATAATGGCGCATGTATTGCAATTTTGTTCTTCCAGAAAATCCTCCAATTGTTGCGGTAGCGATTGCCCGGGATGCAACCGGAGGGTCATGCCACCGCGTACATGGGAGGTGCTGTAAATCGTATGTATATACGCTGTAACAAGCCTTCGGTCGAGCCATTCGGGAGAATCTTCGAGCTTTCGTATGACGATGATGGGTTTTGACATACTTTTGCGGCGCTTTAGTCCTCCCCATCACTCCGCAACCAAGGAGGGAGGCAGTTGAGGGAACAATTTATGGAAGAAAAACAGAGTCAAATCAGTACATTTATCGGCATGGGGCTGATTTTTCTGCTCCTCTATCTGTGGATGCAATATTCGGCGCCGCCCAAACCCGCCCAGGATCAGCAAACGACACAAACAACCCAGGCGGCCGACCAGGGGCAACCCCAGCAGGCTGCCACACAGGACAACGCCACGCCGGCCGGCAAGCCGGATGCTGCGCTGCCTGCCCAGTCAGATTCAGCGAAAAACATCATCCTGACGGCGCGTTTTGGCCCTTTTGCAGGAGCAGCGACAGGTCAGGAACAATTTGAAGTGCTGGAAAGCGATCTCATGCGGGTGACGTTTACGAATAAAGGGGGCCGGATCAAGGAAGTGTATCTCAAGAAATTCGACAGGATCATCGCCGACACCACCGGTCCCGATCGAAGGGGGCCCGTCCGTCTGCTTGAAGACAACAAAAACCGCTTCGAATACGAGATGACCCTGAACGGGCTCGGCAAAATAAGCACCGCCGATCTTTATTTCAAACCGACAAGGGAAGGCAATACCATCACTTTCCGCGCCGACGCCGGAGAGGGACGCTACCTCGAACAGAGCTATACCCTCAGCCCGGACAATTACCGCATGGAATACAAAGTCGGCGGAAACGGCCTCAAAAACGTACTCGCCGAGAATTCTCTGCGCCTCACCTGGGTCAACTATCTCGACAAACTGGAAAAAAACCAGCAATACGAGCGGAATATGTCGTCTGTGTATTTCAAGCCTGCCGACAAATCCGCCGATTACTGCAATTGCCGCAAAAATGCCGTTGAAAGCCTCGGCGAGCAACCCGTGAGCTGGTTTTCGCACAGCAGCCAGTTTTTCAACACCTCCTTGATTGCCAACAATTTCACTTTTCGCGAATTTGTAGGTGAAACGCAGATGTTCACTGACCGGGAACCGGATCTGAAACTGCTGAAAACCACTGCATTGGTGCCGCTGGATAATGGTTCGGCCAATATGACGATATATGCAGGCCCCAATGAATTCGACCGCCTGCGCAAATTCGGTGTCAGCCTCGAAGACATTATTCCATTCGGCGCCAGCGTGTTCGGGGCTATTAACCGCTGGGTTATTCACCCCATTTTCGAGTTCCTTTCCCGCTTTATCAGCAGTCAGGGCATCGTGATACTGGTGCTCACGCTTTTGGTAAAACTGGTGCTCTATCCGCTTACATATCGCATGGTGCTCAGTCAGTCCAAAATGGCTGCGCTGAAGCCCCGAATAGAAGCGCTCAAGAAAAAGCACGGCGACGATCAGCAGGCGATGTCTGTGGAAACGATGAAAATGTACAGCGAATACCGGGTAAACCCGCTTGGCGGGTGTTTGCCGGTTGTGTTCCAGATGCCCATCTGGTTTGCCCTGTACCGGTTTTTTCCGGCGGCCATCGAATTCCGGCAGGCGAGTTTTCTCTGGGCTACCGACCTGTCCAGTTACGACAGTATCATGCAGTTGCCATTCCAGTTGCCTTTCGGAGCGGGCAATCACCTTAGTCTGTTCACGCTGATATGGGTCGTTACCACCCTCTGGTACACCTGGTATTCGATGAAACAAATGGACGCCTCGGCCATGCAGAACGACCAGATGAAAGTGATGAAATACATGCAATACGGCATGCCGGTGATGTTCATGTTTTTCTTCAATTCCTTTGCCTCCGGCCTCACGCTGTACCTGTGTTTCAGCAACATCCTCAACATCGGTCAAACCGTGGTGACCAAGCAGTTCTTGATAGATAATGACAAGATAAAAGAGGAACTGGAAGCGAACAAGAACAAACCGCGAAAATCAGGCGGCTTCCGGGAAAGGCTGGAGCAGGCGATGAAGGAACAACAGCGGGTGCAGGAAGAAAAAACAAAGCAGGGAGGGAAGAAGAAGTGATTTCATTGCTGAATTGTTTCATTGCTACAGCTCGATTGCAGCGGGAAAACAATGAAGCAATTCAGCAATAAAACAGTGAAACAATGTTAATCATTCGGGAAAAAGCACCTCTTCCAAGCCTTTTACGGCGTCGATGGTGGCAAAATCGGCGAGGTGGTAGAAATGCACCTGCGTTTCTTTAAAAAGCGACTCGATTTCTTCCTGGCGATCGCCCGATGCAGAGATCACGTTCTGCAGTTGACGCTCTGCAAAGTTGCGGGCCGAACCGCGGAGTTCGTAGATTTTTGCCACCAGTCCCAGCCAGAAAAAATAGGTGCGCTTCTCGTCGTATGTGATCATTTCACCGGGGTTCATGATATTGCGCACTTTCCCGCCCAGTTTTCTGACGACGGCAACGGCAGTTTGTACGTGTCCCTGCAAAAGGGCCTCGTTGCCCAAAACGAACATTTCCCGTGAGGTGAATTCAATGGCAGAGAGTTTTTCCACGGCATCCATCACAGAGGGCAGGTCATTTTTCAGCATAGCCTTGATGCCGATCTCTTTCATGCAGTTGCCGATTGTGGTGTTCAGGTAGCTGCTTTCGTCCTTTTTGTCGTTGCGGTGTATGTAACTGTAAGTCAGGATCAGAATATCCAGGACCTTACGCATGTTTTCATTGTTCACCTGCGCCCCGTCGTACGTGACGCTGAGACAGACCGCATCTTCCAGCACTTCCCCGATCAGTTTGGTATCGCGACTGGCTTTCGGAACGTTGAGCAGGTATTCCACAAGGCGTTCGCACTGCTCTAAAAAAGCGTTTTTAATCCGGCCCGCGGGCAATTCCCGCGCCAGGAGGCCGAGGTCTTCCAGGTCTTTTTTATTCAGTTTTTTGTTTTCGTCAAAATACCGGATAGCATCGTTCACAATTTTTTCAGACAGTTGCTGTTCGATATTCCGGGTGGAATTGAAGTTTTTGATCAGATAATTATAGCCGCCAAACAGAATGATACAGATCGCGGCCAGTACCAAAATGAAAACGATCCACTCGGCGACAAGGCCAAATTCCACGTTAAATGCCTTTTCATTGCTCAGGATGAAAAGAAACAGTATGAGGGATATCTGAAACAAAATAAAGCGCGGCTGCAGTTTGCCAAGCCTTTCATTGTACAGATTCCGCAAGGCATCGGCAATAAATATCTGGAAGATGAGCGCCGGCACCCCCATGATAAATACGAAATACGTGATTGCTATACCAACAGCCGATGCAAGCCATTCGTCGCTCAGCAATGATGTCGTATTATCGAGCAGATGTATCATGGCAATGATTTATTCACGTTGCGGATAAAATCAACAAATGCGTTTTCATAATAGGCATGCGTCTTCATTTTAAAATTTTGCTCGGGCAGGCGGATCGGGGATTCAAATAATTCCGGGTTTTCTTCCTGTGCCTCGATGGTAAACACGCCGAAACGCGTCTTCGACAAGTGCCCGAAGCGGTCATCGACCTGCCCCATCACCACGCTGAGCAGGACGAATCCGAACTTCTGGACGCCGTTCTCCCGGTATGGGTTCCACATGTCGTCGGAGCCGGGTGGCAGCCGCAGGTCGACGATCACGACGTCGAAATATTCGTCGCGCAGCCGAAGATACGCTTCTGTCGCGTCGCGGGCAAAATGGGGGTCGATATCGTCTTCCATGTAGAGCGCCATCCTCTTTTCCGTCAGATCATGGTCGAGATTATCGTCTATCCAGAGCAGTTTTATCATGGTTGTTTTACTATTGGTAAGGTTATAATGGCCCGTGTAATAAAAGGATTGGAGTACACATCCGGCAAATTGCCGAAAGTAGGTTCCGAGACCAGGTTAAGCGTGCCGCCGAGTTTGGTAATGATATCGAGGGCATCGTAAAGCCCTATGCCTGTGCCTGAGCGACCCCTGTCCTCCGATTCCCTGCCTCGCTTGCCGAATTGAAAAATCTGCCCTTTTTCCAGTTCTTCCCGCCGGATGGGCACGCCCCAGTTGGAAATTACGATCTCTACCTCGTTTTTACGCGTCTCCACATTGACGTCCACCCAGGGTTGCCGGTCCTGCCCCTTGCTCCAGCTGTATTTGATCGCGTTGTGAAGCAGGTTGTGAAAAGCCCTGTTGAGAGAGGTTTTGTGGCAGTTAACGGGAATGTTTTCCCGTGGATTGAAATGCTGATTGATAGAAACGCGGTTCACCGCAGCAAACTCTTCCAGGTACCGGACGGCGTCGGCCAGAATGGGCGTCAGATTTTGTGTTTTAAGTTCCTGCTGCACCGTATCACCCCGGCGAAGGTAATCGCGGAAATAGTAAAAATCAGGGATGCGTTCATTCAATTCATCCACGGATATGGACAAGGAGATCATACTGGTAAGCCGCAGCATTTCATCCACTTCCGAGCGCATCTTGCGGAGCAATTCGCGGGGGAGGTTGAGGTTTTTCAATGATTCGATGCATTTCCGCATTTCAATGAGGTTGCGGCGACTCCATGCGGCACTGTCTTTTTCTTTATCCGACGACATTTCATTCATCGACAAC
>JAKOXM010000583.1 GCA_029781095.1 Bacteroidota bacterium | reverse complement strand
AAATTTGCCAAAATTTTGTCCGTTTTCGGGCGAATTTGCGGCAGCAGGCGGTAAAGAGGTCGAAAAAGCGAAAACTTAGCGGAAAATTAACTTGTTCGCACGACCTCTTATTACACCGTATCTAATTTAATAACAATTTTTTAGGTAATTGTGTGTGCAATCATAACAGGTCTTTCATTTAGATTTCCACACCCCCAAACGACTAACAGGCATGTCGCGTTCGCTTTGTCCTGTTACTTCCGCAATTCCGTGAATATGAGCGCATCACAGGATGGCGGCGAGACTTTCTGATGAAATTCTGGCAAAAATTGGAATTCGCGGAAAACAAGTGTTACTTTCGTAATGTATTTCGTTAAAGGTGCTCCAGAGTCGGACTTGTGCCTTTTTTGAGTCCGTTGCATTGCCAAGCCAGTCTCCGCGGCCGGTTTTCTAAGGCATTGAATTTTCTCCCCGGGATCATGGTAATTCGCATACCTCCCGGCGCGTGAAATTTCGCCTTGTTAGTTGATTTGCTTATGAACCTCGTGATCTTATATGAAAACCATGACCTAGCCATGCGGAAATCCCTCGACAGGTATTTAACGCAACTGTCGAAAAACGGAGATACGTGCATCTGGAACGATGAACAGGTGTTGCCGGGCGAGGCGACAGAGGTGATCCTGGATCGGCAACTGGCAAATGCCGACGTCGTGCTGTTGCTGGTCAGTCAGGACTTTTGGGCTTCGGAAACGTGCTACCGGCAGGCAATGACGGCTTTGGAAGTATGCCGGAAATACCCGAAAAAGAAAATTGCAACGGTGTTGCTCCGGCCGAGCAGCATCGAGGATACGCCTTTTCACGAGATCGATCAACTCCCCGCCCGAAACGTCTGCATCACGGATTATAAAGATCCCGAGCAAGGATACTGGGACACTTACCAGGGCGTAAAGAAAATCATCTATCCACGCTATCGCTACAAAAAACGGCCGAAGATAGCCGCCCTGCAAGCGGCCGCTTTGGGCGCCGGCATATTGTTGTTGTGGTGCGCGTTCGTCTTGTTGCTGCCTGTTATTGATCCGCAGGAAGGGCTGAGGATAATGCCCGAACCGGTTTTGGCGGGTCCCGACAGCTTGTCGTACAGAATTTTCAAACTGGACAATGCTGCGCAGCAGGGTGTGGTGCTTTATTTTTCAATGGAGCCTTCCGACACTGCCAGATACGGCCATTTGCAACCGCAAACGTGTCTGGAGAAACAGGGAGATGAGAACTGGTGGAAAAATCAAACTTTTTGGGTAATGCCTTACGAAACCCAGGTAGACAGCGCGGGCAATTTTTTCAGCCAGTGTATTTCTGCCGACTTCAACAAAAACGATGCGGGCGAATACCGGTATTCGGTCAAATTCGACAAGCCCCTGGACAAAGGTTTGCTGCCCGGCTTTGCCGACCGCTTGCGTTGCGGCATTACGCCTTGCACATCTTCGGAAGCCAATTGCGAAAACGTTGCGGCGTTTTCATTCCGGCATCATTTTTACCTGCCCGATGTGCGTTTTTATTTCGCAATGCTTTCGTTTGTATTGATCACGATGATAACCATTCTCCTTTTCACCACAAGAAAAATCTCCTCCCATGTCAAAAATTCAGGTAACAATTAAGGCTGTATTTCTCCTTCCGCCAAGACCAGGTGTGCCGGTCCTGATCACCATAACAGATGGCAATAACCGGCCTGTAGTGAACAATGCTGAAATAAGCAGTTCGGGCAAGACAATTGGACTGGAAGCGGGATCATACAGGATTACAGCCTTTACCCGCGATAAAACACAGAA
>JAKOXM010000571.1 GCA_029781095.1 Bacteroidota bacterium | reverse complement strand
TAATTTGGTAACCTGTGTAATATCATCTTGCTCTCACGATTGAAATCGTGGGTTGAAAATTTTGGATGTATGCCTGTTCAACGGTGGGGATAAAGGATGGGTTATTTCTAATTTGATAACCTGTGTAATATCATCTTGTTCCCGCGATTGAAATTGCGGGTTGAAAATTTTAGATGTCGCCTTTTCAACGGCGGGGAATAGAAAAGACGGCTTTTCCCAAACCGCTCAGGCAAATCCTCACCCCGATATTTTGTAAAGCGCGCACCCGTGTGCCGGCAGCCTCAGTTTGATGCTTTGCCCCGCGATCTTGCCTTTCTGGCGCCAGAGATCCCTGTAGATTTGGGGCGTTTTCAACCCGATATCCGACCACTTCAGATCGATTTCCTGTAATTCCGCCTTCATGTTGAAAACACCGACCGCCTGGCTTCCGTCGGAAAGCGGCTTTACCCAAACCTGGAGGTTTTCATCGTTTTTGACGCGTTTTGGCGGCTTTCCGAGCGGGTCCTGGTCGATGGCGATCACTTCGTCGTTGGAAAGCAGGTTATAGGTGAAAGCATCCATTTTCGACATATCGCAGCCGATCATCAGCGGTGCGCTGAGCAGCGACCAGAGGGTGATGTGCGTGTATTGCTCGCTCGGCGTCAGGCGGCTCTGGTGCAATTGGTCGCTCCAGCCCACCATACCCACTACCAGCATATCGGGGTCGCCGAAGCCATACCAGGGGCCGTTGAAGGAGGCCGGGGTTTCCTGCGCGAAGCCGATGTTTTTCAGGCTCTCCCAGGTGTCCTCGATGTCGCCGGTGGTGCGCCACACGTTGCCGCCGACCTCATGGCCCCATTCCCACACGTTGCCCATGCCGTACTGGCAGAGCGAATACACGATGTCGCGACCGGTATTCGCAAGGGCGTCCCGCATCACGAAATAGGGTTTTTTATAATCGTCGAGCGATGGATTCTGCGGGGCAATGGAGCCGTAACTGCACCAGTCATACTTCAGATAATCGATACCCCAGTCCTTGTAGGAGTCGGCGTCCTGCTGCTCGTGCTGGTACGAGCCCAGAAAGCCGCCGCAGGTTCTGGGGCCGGGAGAGGAGTAAATGCCCAGTTTCAAACCCAGTCCGTGCAGGTAGCCGGACAGATCTTTCATATCCGGGAATTTATCGTTGGTCACCATCGTGCCGTCTGCAGCGCGTTCGGGTGCCTCCCAGCCGTCGTCGATGTTGATGTAGGTCCAGCCGTGGCGCATCAGGCCGGATTGCACCATGGCATTGGCTGAGGCGCGCACCTTGGCGTCGCTTACGGACAGGCCCCAGCAGTTCCAGGAATTCCAGCCCATCGGCGGCGTCAGTGCGATGCCGCGGCCGGCTTCTATCCGGAAGTTTTTGCTGACTTCCCCGCGCGCGTTTTTTACTTTGAGCAGCACCCGGTATGTGCCTTCTTCCGGGATACTTCCGGTGATGATGCCCGTTGTTTTATCAAGCGTAAGCCCCATTGGCAGGTTGGAAGCGTCGTACGTCATTGGCGTCGTGCCCGTGGCGGCTATGTAAAACTGGAAAGGCGCGCCGGGGCGGCAACCATATACCTCCGGGGTGTTTATTTTGGGCGCGGGCGCCTCCGGCGGCGTGAGTATGTAGGGGATTTCCTGCGCAGCGCGCAGCTGTTTACCCGTTTCCTGTTCGGCGAACGTGATCTGAACGATCCCGTGCAGGGAATCGGACAAGGGTATCTTTTTTTCAAATACAGACGAGGCTTCGAGGGTAAGTAATTCCCTGGAATAGGGGATAATTCCCCCGTTTTGATTGATTTCTACCGTAAAAATGCCTTTTATCGGCTTGTTATAGGTATTGGAAAAAAGCACGGTTTTAGTCATCCGGCCGGGCAACAATTCGAAAGCATGCGTAAGAGCGTCCATCCGCACATAATCGATCAGGTCAAGAAAAGCCACCTGAGGCGTGCCGTTCCACATGCCGCCGCCGCCGTTGGCGTCATCCATCCGGACGGCCAGCACGTTGTCGGCATCCCAGTGCAGGGCGGGATGGTTGGCGGGCAGGGTGTAGTTCCGATCTTTTTGCCACTCCGTTTCATAGCCCTTGGGGTCATTGTCGAGGCGGCCCGTGCGCCCGATTTCCACGCCGTTCAGGTAGGTGATGTCTGCATCGTCGATTTTTCCGAGGAAAATATTGAGTGACTCTTTCAGGTGCGATTTCTCTTTCAGGCTGGAAGGCAAAAAGAATTTCAGCCGGTACCATGCATAGCCGTCATAACCCTCGAACCCCTGGGTTTCAAAAACCCGGGCTGGCTGGATGGCCTTCCAGCCCGAATCGTCGTATTCGGGTCTGGCCCATGCCATATCGTCGCCGGTCTTGATTTTCCAGCCGTCTTTGAGGATGAGTGACTGGCTTTGGAGGCAAAAAGGCAGGAGAAACAGGCAAGCAACGGACAGTGATATTTTCATCTTGATGAAGTATTTTATTGCGCTGCCAAACATCGGCAGGAAATGTCAATCTTTTTGCAAATCCGGTTGTTTTATTACCGTTTTTCTGTCGTCCAACCGGATATGACCTCCGACTGTTCCTTTAAAATCAATCCCGTACCTGATGCCGGTCACCTGTGAAAGGATCCGGGTTTCCCTAATTTTGTTTTACGGGTTATAACAACCGCTGACCATGGCTTTCAAAGATTATTACAAAATCCTGGGTGTCGACAAAAATGCCACACCGGATGCCATTAAAAAGGCCTACCGGAAATTAGCCGTGCAATACCACCCGGACAAAACCAAAAACGACAAACGCGCCGAAGAAAAATTCAAGGAGGTGAATGAGGCGCATGACGTACTGAGTGACCCCGAAAAACGCAAGCGCTACGACGAATTCGGTGAAAACTGGGAACATTTTCAGCACAGTGGTGAGGCCGGGCCGACCGGCCGGTCGCGAAAACAGCAGACCGGCAACAGGGGAGGCAGTTTCACCTTTGACGCCACCGATTTCGAAAACGACGAGCGGATGGAAGACTTGCTGCGCCACTTTTTTGGCGGGCAGTTTGGCGGCGCGCGGCAAGGGGGGCGGGCGAGCGGCGGGCGCTCTTACGGCGCTATAGATGGCAATGACCTCGAAGCCGAGATTCAGATCACGCTCGAAGAAGCATTTGCCGGAAGTGCCCGCATGATCGACCTGGGTACCGAAAAACACCGCCTGACCCTGAAACGGGGCGTCCGCGACGGGCAACAATTCAGGCTGCGGGGCAAAGGGCAACCGGGCCGGAACGGCGGAAAAAACGGGGATTTGCTGGTGCATATCCGAATCGCCCCGCACCCGCGATACACCCGCGAGGGCATCAATCTGCATTGCAGGCATCATGTCGATCTGATTACGGCTGTGCTGGGCGGCAAAACGCGCGTGCATACACTGCACGGCGACAAAATGGCAACGCTCCAGCCCGGCACCCAAAACGGCGCATCGCTGCGGATGCGCGGCCTCGGCATGCCCGATTACGACCATCCCGATACCAGCGGCGATCTTTACCTCGATATCCAGGTGGACATACCCAGGCAACTTTCCCCGGAGGAGCGTGATCTTTTCAACAAACTGGCTGATCTAAAACACCACCACCGCCATGCTGAAAATTTATGATTACCTCGATGAGATACTGGCCATCCGGCAGATCGGCCAGGCTTCGCGCCATATAGCGTTGCGCTACTATGCCAGCGACCTCATGCAACGCCTCGGCGCGGCAGACGACCCGCAAAGCCGCAGCGAAGCGGTGTACAGAACCATGAAAATATGTCATGCGGCCGGTATACCGCTTGATAAAAATTTCCGGCGGGTATACGTGTACTCCGGATCGACGATGGAATCGGACTGGATGTTGTCATCGCTGGCTTCTTTCCTTTTTTTGCTCAATGGCGACCCGGAAGAGCCTTTTGTAGCGAAAGCGCAATTGTCGATGATATTGAAGATGAAGGATGCCATTGCCGAGGTACCTTAGAATCCCAGTTGCCTGATCACAGTGGCCCTGTCGAACACCTGACTGTGGCCGCATACTTTCCCTTCTTTAAAACGGTAAATGGTGATCCCGTTGGTTTTGATCGACATGCCCGTGGGCGGAAGCTCTGCTATATTTCCAAGATTGGTACCTGTCATGATCCACATGATAGCGACATGATCCCCGTCGGAAACGGCCGCCTGAATGTCGAAATGGATGTCGGGAAATGAATTGAATGAGTATTTCAGTCTTTCTCTGAATTCCGTATGGTTCAACGTTTTTCCTTCCCAGGGGTCTTCATTGTCGAGGTGGACGGTGTATTCAGGATAGACAAAAGTCGGGATGCTTTCAAAGTCCCGGTTGTTCCAAACCTGTTCCATGAACGCTCGTAATATTTGTTCGTTGCTCACTCCGTTTGTTTTTTAGACCGGATTCTTAAATCGTTCATAACTCAACTCCCACAACTTCACAGGCTGTTCGAAGCATATCGCTCCCGGGACGGTCACGTATTCCTTTACGAGCTCGAACCCGACCTTTTCGAGCGTTTTGTTGGGCGAAGGGTTCAGGGCATACGGCTCGCAATACAACTTCTTCAATTTCAGATTTTTAAAAAAATACGGCAGCGTCATTTTTACCAGGGCGGTTCCCATTCCCCTTTTTCGTACGCCGGTATGCCACAGGTGCAGGTGCATGTATGCTTCTTCTCCAAAAATGATCCTGTTGACATTTGAATGGCCCACGGGTTCGCCATCAACCTGCCAGATAATGCAATAGGATTTTTTTTCCTCGTACGATTGCGTTAGCTGGGCTGAAAGCATGGCTGTCCATTCTTCTTCGGAAGGGAGTTTGCTCAAATCCACACCCATGCCTTCCATGTGCGCGCGATCGGAATCCATCCAGTATCGCATGATGCGGGCGACATCCTCTTGACGGATTTCCCTGACAGACAATTCATTATCGGGCATTTTGTTCCAGGAGATTGTTGGTTGTTAAATGAATGCTTATTCCATTTTTTCGAACGTATACCCCTTAACCCTGAGTTCTTGTATTAAAATTCCCAGCCGCTTGTAAAATTTGTCCTTGCGCCCCGGCCCCGTGCCGATGTGCATCAGCAGAAAGTAACCGTTGAGGCCGTTCGGGTCTGTTTTTTCGCGGTCGAGAATACTCTGGTATATTTCAGCGGAAGAGCGGTAATTGTTCAATTCGGGCGTGGTATAATCGGCGTTCGAGCGGGTGCCGGGAGTAAAATTAAATAATTCCAGCCCCGCTTCGCGCGCCCATTGCGCGATGGAATCGTTGTACCATTCGTACGGCGGAATAAACATCCTGGCTTCCCTTTTCGGGATGCCGGCAGCGGCGAGCGTTTCGAAATTCCGGCGCAGATCGTCCATAAACGCCGCTTTGGTCACCAACAGCGAATCGCGTTGACGCCAGTCGCAGTACAGCAGGTGCTTGTCCGAATGAGCGCCGACGTAGTGCCCTGCTTTTTTCAGTTTCCGGACGGCTTTGGGGTACTTGCGGCAAAAATCGCCGGTGAAGAAAAAGGAGGCCTTTGCGCCCGTTTTTTTTAATGTTTTCAGGATATCGCCGGCGCCTTCGGCGTATTCGTGGCCCGTAAATATCAACCGGATTATCCGCTTCGTCGTATCGCCCCGGATCAATGCGCCGAAAGCGTCCTTTACGCCTGATCTGCCCCTGACTTCTTCCGCCTGCAACGGCGAAAGCATAAAACTGAGGCTGGCCGTTCCGTCCATGGTCGGCTCGTCGGACGAGTAGTCGCCGTAATCGTCGTGGTAGATCACGAGCGGCGACTGGAAAGCGGCATATTCGTCGGGTTGGTAAAGCGTGATGCCGATGAGTTTATTCCAGATGCTGCCGTAAATAGGGCCATCCACCAGGCCGCCGTCGATGGGGTAGTGGTACAGGTGGGTAAATGCCGAATGCGGATCGCGGGGTGAAACACCGCCCGCGGGCAGGCCGCAGATCATGCTCGTGCCCCAGGGGTTGCAGCCAAACAGCCAGTCGCGCAAGGCGGCTTCCATTTCCATATACGTGCTGTCGGCGGTGACCTGACGGTACAGGCGCGCCTGGGTGTACAAGGCTACATTCAGATTGTTGGAACACCAGATGAACGGCACACCGTACAGAAAAGGGTTCGATTTTCCCCGTTGAAACACGCCGTCCAGGCCACGTCGCATGTATTCCTGAAAAACGGGGGCTGTTTCAGCCTTCTCCGTTGCCAGAAAATAGTGACCCAGGTTCAGAAACGGATACCACTGGTAATGCCGGGCAGTGTCGCTGCCCATCCACGGTGTTACGGGCTCCGCATGACCGTAGGCGACGGCCTGTTCGCGGTATCCGCGGCCGGGGAACAGCGCATCGAGTTGTGTGGCCGCCAGTTCCATATCGTCGGTGAAGTTTTCTTCCTCGTAATAGTAGGGCGCGCGGCAGGGGGCTGTTTGAGTATATCCCGGTTTCTGCCGGCCAAATTCGTATGCATCCACGGCTTTGGCCACGAGTTTTTCGGCATAATCGGGGTAAAAAGGCCTCAGTGCTGCACTGCCCAGCGCAAAGGCGGAGGCAAACTTGCCGGCGGAAGACGCCACGCCTTCTGTGCGGTTCTTGTACCTGAAAACGCCCTGCGGTTTGCCGGTAATGAAGTAGACCGGGCGGGCCAGACTGCCGTCGGGCGCCCCGTAGTGAATGGTATCGAGCGTCGGGAGGCGCATGCCGCGGTGGTCGCGATCGTCGGCGATCTGGTTGTAGTATTCGCCGGGAGCGGGGTTCATTTTAAGCATCCAGTCGAGGCCCCATTTGGCTTCGTCGAGCACGTCGGGCACGCCGTTGGGGCCCGGCAGGCCGTCGGCGCCGAAGCGATCGCCGAAACTGCCGGGGTTTTGCTGGTAGGCAAACAGCATCTGGAATGTAGCGTTGGCGGAAGTAGGCAGGTATTGCAGGTAGTCGGAAGCGTCGTGCCAGCCGCCGGATACGTCGATGCGGGTGGAGTCTTTGGCCGGATCGGGATGATATACGATGAACCCGTCGGCGGTGTGGCAGGAATCTTTCAGGAAAGGATTAAAGCCGCTGCGCTGCTGACGCATGTAGCGGAGTATGAAATCGGCGGTACCGTCGTACACGTCGTCGGCGATACGAAAAACGGGCGATGCGAGACCCCCGACCTGCACATAATAGGCGCCGGGCGTGGAAAAGACGGAAAAATCGAGGCGATACCCTTCCGAAAAAGCGGCCCAGGCGCCGTAGCGGTGAATTTTGTCACTAATAAACACTTGCTCGCGGGTCAGTGCGTCGTGCAGTTCGAAATGATCGACATCGAGCGGCTGTTTGCTCGCCAGCACGGCTACCTTGACCGAACGCCCGGGATAGCCGAGTTGGTTGACACGTATCCAGGCCTGCGGCTGGGCGAGGCAAGGGATGCAGATGGAAAAAACTGCCAGAATGGGCAGGATTGTTTTCAAAGGTCGCATGAAAACGCGGGTTCAGTTATGCTTTTTTATTTCCTGACCGACGAACAGCAAGGTATTCGTG
>JAKOXM010000567.1 GCA_029781095.1 Bacteroidota bacterium | reverse complement strand
CGGAATCTTCGGCGCTTGATTTCCTGAATCGGGCAGGTGTGGTCGTTTTTTTTGACAAAGAGAAGTTGCGTGAGGTAATCTACATTGATCCCAACTGGCTGACTCAACAGGTTTACCGCCTGATAAATAACGATTTGCGCGACCGGGAGGGCCGGATCGACGAACCTTGGCTCGTCGGGGTGTTGCCGGAATATACCCCTCAGGATCGTATCCGCCTCATCGAATTACTCCGGAATTTTGAATTGATATTCGCAGACAGCACCCAGAAAGGACAGGTATGGATCGCTCCGCAATACCTGCCGCAGGCGCCTCAAAGCGGGGAAAATGACCTCTACGATATATTTATGGATGATGTGTCGCCGGCTTTCCGGTTTCGTTTTCCGAAGTTCATGCCGGACAACGTCATGATCAACTTCCTGAGCCGCTACGGACCTTTTTCACGAAAACAGTACTGGCACGATGCTATTTGCTTCACAAATACCGAAAAAGTGAAATGCAGTGTTGTGTTTCGCAAAACTGACCAATGCCTCCAGGTTTCTACGGATGGCTCGGACCGCAGTAAAGCCTTGCAAAAAGAAATTTGCCAGGCTTTTGTGGAACTGAGCAAAAACGCCAATGCGGAAATATCCATCGATGGACGCCACTTTGTATCCTGGCAAAAACTGGTAGAAGCCCACAAACTTGAAAACAGGAATTTGCTCGCTACGGATGAAGAAACGCCATTGCCGGTGGAGGGCTTTGTACACTTGCTGGATCATCGGGAAGGCACCGGGCCGGACATGAAAACATTGAAAAGTAGCGACAAGGCATCGAATGAAGCCTCCGAAAGACTGCCACTTGCCGGTATGGAACCCGGCATCGCTCCATTTCCCCGTCCAGGAACTGCAAAAACGAAAATATTATTTGTTGCGGCCAACCCGGAGGGCTCCACGCGAGAGCAGACCGATGTCGAACACCGCCGGTTAAAAGATCAATTACTACGGGGTCGCGCCCGGGAGCAATTCGAGTTTTTGCATCCCCAACTGGCAGTCACAATCCATGAACTGCTCCGTGCGATGAATGATGAACCGGACATAGTACACTTTTCCGGTAGCGGCACTTCCGGGGGTATTATCATTACAAACGAGATGAACGACCCGCAGATGATGTCGGTCGCGGCATTAGAGCGACTGTTCAAGAAATCGAAGGCCCGGATTGTCGTACTAAGCGCCTGTTATTCTGCTGAACAGGCCCGCACGATTTCGGAATATGGCATATATGTAGTTGGCAACAACATGCCGATAAGCGATCCAGCGGCGATCAGTTTCTCTGAAGGCTTCTATAATGGAATAGGCGAGGGAAAGAATTTTGAAGACGCCTTTAATGACGCTATGGTGGTGATCCTAACAGTAAACGCAGCCGCAGCCGACATGATCGAAGTCTGGAAAAATGGAGAAAAACTAAAACTCTGACCTGTACATGCCCGGCCAACTATACACCGAATTCTCTTTTAAATCTGCCGCATTTGACCTCGTTTTCGTCGAAGGCGGCATATACGATATGGGCGACGAGCATGGCGATCTGTGGAGCGCCTGCAGCCCTGTCCATCCTGTGCGGGTGAGCGATTTTTTCATCGGGAAATACCCGGTGACGCAGGCGCTTTGGAAAGCAGTCATGGACAATGAAAACCCGTCGTTTTTTAAAGGCGACGATCGCCCTGTGGAGCAGGTTTCATGGGACGATACCCGGGGTTTCATTCAAAAACTAAATGAAAAAACTTCGGATTCGCGCCCTGCGGGGTACATCTACCGCTTGCCCACCGAAGCGCAATGGGAATATGCCGCCCGGGGCGGCAAATTAAGGCAAGGCTACAAATATTCCGGCAGCAATAAACTCAAGGAAGTGGGCTGGTTTGACGATAACAGCCATGGAGAGACCAAACCGGTGGGACTGAAATGTCCCAATGAACTGGGGCTATACGATATGAGTGGAAACGTTTACGAATGGTGCCAGGATTGGCATGACAGCTCTTATTATGAAAAATGCAAAGAGCAAGGCCTGGTAGAAAATCCTGAGGGGCCGAAGTCAGGCTCTGACCGCGTCATCCGCGGCGGCGGTTGGGACAGCGGCGCGCAGGGCTGCCGCGCTGCGTCCCGCTTCGACTACGGGCCGGACATCCGCGGCGACGATGTCGGCTTCCGCCTTGCCTTGTCCCTCCAGTCAGTTGGTTAGCCCTTCCGGCTTTCCCGTGAGCGAGGCGAAGCGCGGCAGCAGCGCAAGCAGGGCGGCAGTCGGAGCGCCGCCCGCGCAGTGCTGTAGCCGCGCGGAGCAGGGGGTTCGGGGCGCAGCCCCGATGTTTTATAGCGCGCATTCCCCGCCACCATGCAAAAAACTGCCCGGGAACCGTAATTTTGTCCTGCCAAGCGAAGTCTCCAAAAAGAAACAAACCCGCAACCCATGCCGGAAAACACCGCCGAATCCATCAGAGAACTCATCAGGCAAAACCGCCTGTCCGCAGCATTGAAGTCCCTGGCCTCCGCCTTGCCCGGCGAACATCAGGACGAAGTGACCCTGCTGCAAACCCGCCTGAACAAACTGGAGCGCGCGGAAAACCTGCGCACCCTTTCTTACGACAACATTTCCATCGAGCGTAACAGCCTCGTGGATGCCGCCCTGCAACTGTGCCGCAGCATCGGGCTTGAGCCCCCCGCCGTTGCCCCGCCGGTCGCCGTGCCGCATACAGGAGAACAAAATGGCCCGGTCGTTCCCCTTTCCATACTTTCTGCCGAAGGAAGCACCAAAATCCTGTTCGTGGCCGCCAATCCCGACGATGCCTCGCGTCTGCAAACCGACCGGGAGCACCGGCTGCTCAAGGCGCAGCTCGAGCGCGGACGCGCGCGCGACCGCTTCGAGTTTCTGCAACCCCAACTGGCCGTCACCATCACCGAACTCATCCGCGCCATGAACGGGAAACCCAATATCGTGCATTTTTCGGGTCATGGCGGCACGGAGGGCATCTACATCACCACGGAGGACAACCAGGCGCAGTTGATGCCGCTCGCGGCCCTGCAACGCCTGTTCAAATCCCTGTCCGGCACGGTCCGGGTCGTCGTGCTCAATGCCTGCTATTCCGCCGAGCAGGCCAGGGTTATCTCGCAATACGGCATGTACGTGGTCGGCAACAACCTGCCCATTTCCGACCCGGCAGCGATCAGTTTTTCCGAAGGTTTTTACAACGGGCTGGGCGAAGGGAAAAACTTTGAAGAGGCCTGCAACGACGCCATGATGGTGGTGCTGACGCGCAACCCCGCCGCCGCAGATATCATCGAAGCCTGGAAAGACGGGCAGAAACTGGAGATTTGAAGGTTAGGGAGTGATGAGTGATGAGCGATGAGTTGGGATCGTATCGCTGTTCAAAATTTGATATTGCAGAATGTTATGAGTAGCCTTCGGTAATCCCGCGTATTCATCAGATGACTGCAGTCATCCGATGAATTCCCACTTCAATTGTTGGCAGTACCGATAAACGAACCCCCGGGTTGCACCTGGGCTAATTAATTGATTATCAAGTCACAAAACCATAGTTTTAAAAGAAATTCAAGCCATGCCAATCCACTACGACATTGAAACGGATGATCTCTTCCTTGCAGGTCTTGAAAAGGGTATTGAAAAAGGCCTTGAAACAGGTGTAGCAAAGGGTGTCGAATTGCATCAACACGATACTGTCGTCCGCATGATCGAATCTGCCCGGTTTTCGGACGAGGAAATTGCCGGACTCGCGGGCGTTACGCTTTCATTTGTAAGAAAGATCAGAAAGGGATTGAAAGCATAATAAAACGGAATCGAGGGTGGATCAGGCGATTTTATCCGGCAAACGCTACCCTCCTGTAGACCTCCGTCAGCGGCACGGCGCAATCGCCGATTTTCATTTCATCACCTTCTTCATAAAACTCTGTATCGATCCAGCGTTCTCCTTCGCGCTCTAAAATGCGCACGTGCTTTTCTTTTTGCGATACGAATACTATTTGTTGCAGGGAAGGTATCTTTTTGTAACAGCGGGTTTTGGTGGTTTTATCCAGGTATTCGGTCGAATCGGATAAAATTTCGATCACTACCGTCGGGTTAAGGGTGGCTTTCATGTTACGGGTGGCCTGGTAAAATTCCAGATTCCCGCATACAAGTAGCAGGTCCGGATAAAAAACGCCTTCGCAATCCGGCACGAATAGCATTCGATCGCCGATGTAGACTGAACAGTCTTTTTCTCGCAGGCAAAGGCCGATCACCAGACCGAGATTGCTCGCAATCTGTCCGTGCTCGGGAGACGTGTAAGCCATCGCCACGATTTTCCCGTCAATGAATTCGTGGTGTCGTTCGGCTTTATACTCGAATTCGAAATAGTCTTCCAGTGTGACGCTCTTTTTGCCTTCGTCGGCCTGACTTTTTGCCGTCATGGGTAAAGAATTTTGACAAAAATACGATTTTCCACACAAAAAAAGCCGGCCAGGGTATCCCAGGCCGGCTTCATATTTTCATAAACAAGTAGTCTCGTTTCAACGACGGCCGCCGCCGCCACCGCCACCGCGGCGATCACCGCCGCCGCCTCTGCGGTCGTCGCGTCCGCCACCGCGGCGATCACCGCCGCCGCCCTGACGATCACCGCCGCCACCGCGCTGAGCGCGTGCGGCGTTTTCTTCGTCGGTCGGCATGGTGCCGTCGGGTTTGGGCGTGATGGCCCGGCGCGAGAGTTTCATCTTGCCTGTGCGCGGGTCCACATCGAGTATTTTGAACTGGATCGGGTCGCCGACTTTCAGCACATCGCCGACGTTCTCCACACGGCGGTGGTCGATCTCGGATACGTGCATCAGGCCCGTTTTGCCTTTAAATTTGATGAAGGCTCCATATTCGGCCAGCTCTTCCACGACACCCTCGTATACGGCGCCCACGTCGGGCGTGAACACGATGTCCATGATTTTGGCATAAGCGGCGTCGAGCGAGGTTTTGTCGGGACCGAAGATGGCCACGATACCGCCTTTTTCGTCTTCGTCGATGCTGATGGTGGTGCCGGTATTGCGCTGCATTTCCTGAATGATCTTGCCGCCAGGCCCGATAACGGCGCCGATGTAATCGCGTTCGATGCGGAACTCGACCACGCGCGGGGCGTGGGGCTTGAGATCCGGGCGCGGCGCGGCGAGGGCTTCCGACATTTTCGAGAGGATGTGCAAACGGCCTTCGCGTGCTTGCAAGAGCGCTTTTTCCAGCATTTCGTACGGCATGCCGTCGATCTTGATGTCCATCTGCGTGCCGCAGATGCCCTTGTCGGTGCCGGTTACTTTGAAGTCCATATCGCCGAGCGCGTCTTCGTCGCCGAGGATGTCGGACAGGATGGCGATGCGGCCTTTATCGTCGGCGATAGCGCCCATGGCGATACCGGCGATGGGCGATTTCAGGGGTACGCCGCCGTCCATCAGTGCCAGCGAGCCCGCGCAAACGGTTGCCATGGACGACGAGCCGTTTGATTCGAGGATGTCGGACACAATACGTACCGTGTAGGCAAATTCGTCCGGCATGATCTTCCGGATGGAGCGGCCTGCGAGGTTGGCGTGCCCGACCTCGCGGCGTCCCGGGCCGCGCATCGGTTTTACTTCACCCGTCGAGAAAGGCGGGAAGTTGTAGTGCAGGATAAAATCGTCGTCGTAACTTTTGAGGGCGTTGTCGATCAGCGCCTGATCCTGTTTCGTTCCGAGGGTCACCGAGGCGAGCGCCTGGGTTTCACCGCGGTTGAAGATAGCGGAACCGTGGGCTGCGGGCAGGAAGTCGACTTCGCTCCAGATCGGACGTACCTCGTCTGATTTGCGGCCGTCGAGGCGCAGGTGGTCGGTCAGCACGACGTCGCGGATGATCTGCTTTTTGAGTTTGTCGAAGTAGCGATCGGCGGTGGGGCCCCATTCGGCCATGAATTCTTCGCCAAATTCTTCGCTCACGGTCGTAATTGTCGCTTCCTTGATCTCGTCGAGGCGGGTTTTACGCGCGTTTTTATCCGAAGCGCTGCGCGCGAGGGCGTAAATGCCTTCGCTGGCCAGTTCGCCGATGCGGTGTTTCAGCGGTTCGTTTTCGGGAACTTCGGGCAGCGGGCGTTTTACCAGCGCCGTTTCACCCACCATTTCAGCAAGGCGTTCCTGCGCAGCGATCTGGTCTTTGATGACCTCGTGCGCTACCTTCAGGGCGGAGATAAGGTCGTGTTCCGAGCACTCGTCCGCTTCGCCTTCCACCATCGTGATATCATTTTTGGTAGCGGCTACGATGAAGTCCATGTCGGCGCGTTCGAGCGCGGCACGGCCGGGGTTGATGACAAATTCACCGTCGATGCGCGCAACGCGCACCTCGCTGAACAGGGCTTCTACCGGAATGTCGCTGGTAGCCATGGCTGCCGAGCAGGCCAGTCCCGCCAAAGCGTCGGGCATAACGTCTTTATCGGCAGAAATAAGCGTGATGATCACCTGCGTTTCGTTCATGTACCCGTCGGGGAACAATGGACGCAGGGCGCGGTCGACGAGGCGGCTGATCAGGATTTCGTAATCGGACAACCGGCCTTCGCGGCGGAAAAAGTTGCCCGGGATGCGGCCGACTGCGGCGAATTTTTCCTGGTAATCCACCGAAAGTGGAAAAAACGGCTGGTTTTCTTTGGCTTTTTTGGCACTCACGATGGTGCAGAGCAGCATCGTATCGCCCATTCGCACGAGCACAGAGCCGTCAGCCTGTGTGGCGAGTTTGCCTGTTTCGAGCACCACTTCCCGGCCGTCCGGCAGATGGAAGGAGGTGCGCAACGGGATTTGTTTCCCCATGATAAAAAATGAGTTTGTGCGCCGGCAGGTACCTTAATCAGGTTGCAGTGGCAGTTGGCAGTAGCAGTTGGCCGTTGCCAACCTGTCCGGAGAGGAGAGAAATTCAAAAACCGAAAAAATCACACAAAGAAGTAGGAGTGATGAACGATGAACGATAAGAACGTGTGATGCTCCGGGTTTGGAATCAATTTATTGAGATAAAAAAACTGATTCCAAACCCGAAATCGAAAATTCATCATTCATCATTCATAACTCATCATTCATCACTACTACTTCTTTGTGTGGGGGAAATGTTCCCCGTTTTTGATCGTATTCTCCCGGTTCCGGCGCCAGTTTTTTGCCTGACTGAATGGTTTTATTGCCGGTGCAGATGAATATTAAAAAATTTATATCGTGTTAACCCTGTATATGATCCCCGGTGAAACACAACCGGATGAGGGTTTTCGGCGAGCCAGGTTTTAGGGGATAAAATGATCCGGCTGCTCCGTCGGTACGGAACAGCCGGTCAGTTTTTACTTACGAAGACCGAGTTTCTCGATGAGTGCGCGGTATTTGTAAATATCTTTTTTCGCGTAGTAGGAAAGGAGGCTTTTACGCTGGCCTACCATGGTGAGCAGGGCGCGGCGTGTCGAGTGGTCTTTCTTGTTGATGCGAAGGTGTGCGGAAAGGCTTTCGATGCGGTACGTCAGTAATGCAACCTGGGCCTCCGTGTTACCGGAGTTTTTCGCGTCGCCACCGTATTGCGTGATGATCTCAGCGATTTTCTCTTTCGAATAATAAACTGCCATTGTAATGGAATGTGTGAGTAAATGATGATAAGGATACCAAAACCGGATTTCAGCGGGTCAAACGGCAGTTATTGCCTATCCATCCGGGTTTAGCGGCTGCAAAAGTACGCGCTATGTTCGAAGCCGCAAAGGGTTGATTGACAAAAGTTTCAGAAAGGGCTGTTTGCGGACCGGGTTTCCGAATAAAATTTGTCGGCGACCGGATTGAGATGCCGTGCAGGTGATGACCCGGACAACTTCCGAACGCGTCACTGCTTTGTTCCCTTTCCTTTTGCTTCTTCCCACAACACATCCATTTCTGCCAGCGTCATCTCTATCAGCGGTCGCGGCGCCTGCTTTTCGATGTATTCGAAGCGCGATTTGAACTTGCGGTTCACGCGCTCCAGTGCCGTTTCCGGATCGACGCCGATGAAACGGGCATAATTGACCAGGGAGAACAGCACGTCGCCGAACTCCTCCTCGATATCCTGCTGCGGGGCCTTGTTGCGGATATTGTCGTGCAATTCGCCGAGTTCTTCCTCCACTTTGGCCCACACCTGGTCGGTATTTTCCCATTCAAAACCCACTTGTTTGGTCTTTTCCTGCATGCGGAAGGCTTTTACCATGGCAGGCAGACTGTTGGGGACACCTTCAAGCAGCGACTTTTTGCCTTCCCTGAGTTTGAGCTGTTCCCAGTTTTGTTTTACTTCATCATCGTCCTTGACTTTCACGTCGCCGTAGATATGCGGGTGCCGGGCTATGAGTTTGTCGCAAATGGCGTGCAGGGCATCGGCTATGTCAAAAGCATTTTGCTCGGAGGCGATGCGCGCATAGAATGTCATGTGCAGCATGAGGTCGCCGATCTCTTCCTTGATGCCCGGCAGGTCGCCGTCGAGGATGGCATCGGCGAGTTCGTAGGTCTCCTCGATGGTGAGGTTACGGAGCGATAGGAGCGTTTGTTTCCGATCCCAGGGACACTGTTCGCGCAGTTCGTCCATGATGGTCAGAAGGCGCCCGAAAGCATCGAGTTTTTGCTGGTATGTGTTCATGGCGCAAAGGTAGTGAGATAAGACGGTAGGCGGTTATTCAGGAAGCGGAGCATCTGCGCTCAGAATTTGCTGATAAAAATCAGCCATAAAATTGATGCCTCTCAATTTCCGGAGAGGATTATTGATGCGTGTTAACAATACTTTTAGGGTGATTTTAACCACTTATTCAGATGATCCGCTCCTTTTTTGCCCTGGTTATCGCTTTTTTCATCCTGATGCCCGCAGGCGCTCAGGGATTTCAGCGAGTCGTTTTTATTCATAAAACTGATAAAACGGAGCGGGTTTTTGAAAGAGGTGACCAGTTGAAAGTGGTTGCAAAAAACCAGCTTGGCAGCACAGTCCGGTTCACAGGCGCCCTCGTGCGTATGACCCGGGACTCCATTTTGCTGACTGCCAGCGATGGCCCGGTCAAGTTGCCGATGGCAAGTGTGACCAAAATCCAGAAAAGCGGGATGTCGGGTTTGGGTTGGGTTTTCCTGATTATTGGAATTCTTTTGTTGCTGACGGGTACAGGGGTTGTCCTTTTCAAGTCCGGCATCAATTTCATATTTTCTCCTTTGGGAGTAAAGAAGAAGAATAGTTTGGGTGAAATATTGATCGGCCTCGGGTTTGTCCTCGCACTCACAGGCCCCAGCATCGGTCATTCAACCGTCCGGCATCCATCTGAAAAATGGGAAATAAATACCGTTATTACCCCAAGCCAGGTGCCATAGCGACAGACTTCAGCAATTGAATGGCAGATTTTTTCTCAACATCCTGATTCCCCAAGAAAAACCCCGCTGCGAATAACAATCACGGCACAAGGCCATAAACAACCAACCCGGCCGGTATGGAAACCGGTCGGGTTGGTAAAAAACGGAACGGGCGAGCGATCTGGGTGGTCAGGTTGAGGCAAGCAGGTTTCCGGGGGGAAGTGTTTTTTGTTTTGTAACGGCCCCGGGATGGGAGTTTTCTGGGTGTTTCCGGGCGATTTGCATCGTAGACCGGAAGGCTTTCACTTGGTTTTACGCATCGACCCGTTCCGGGTGAGAGAGATATGGCTTTCTGAGGGTGTTTTCGGAAAATCGGGATTTTTTTTGAGAGCGTGTTCAGGTATAAATTCCCGAACGCGCTTTAAGTCTTCGGTTTGCCGGCAATTCCTGTTTTCAATGCCAGGCTGATGGCCTCTCCTTTCGAATTTACATGCAGTTTCCTGTAAATGCCCTGAATGTGGTTTTTTACGGTATCCGGGCTGATATAGAACCTGCTTGCGATCATTTTGTATGACAACCCGTCCACCAACCCTTCGAGAATGTCGCATTCCCGAGGGGTTAGTCCGGTGGAGTGGGCGTCACTGCTTTCACTGGTTTTTTCAGGGGTAAAGGTTTTTGGAGTGTTGTTTTCACTGATTATGGGTCGGAAATACTGGAGTACTTTTCTGGCGATGGCCGGGCTCATGGGCGAACCGCCCATGCAAACGGAGCGGACGCTTTCAGCAATCTCTTCAGGATCGGTTTTTTTGAGTAGATATCCGGTGGCGCCGTTGCGAAGGGCCTGAAATATCCGGTCTTCCTCCTCGCTTACCGTCAGCATCACAACCTGCGTTTCCGGCGAAATATCCTTCACATGATAAGTAGCCTCTATACCATTCATGCCCGGCATATCAATGTCCATCAGGATGACATCCGGTTGCAGTTTGCCGATATGCTCCGATAAATCACCGCAATCGGGAAATGCTCCAACTACTTCTATATCGGGTACCAACTGAAAGAACTGCAGCAGACTTTCCCTGAAATTGTGATTATCTTCAAATATGACCAGATGCATGGGCGCCATACGGGGCGTCAATTTTGCGTGTTTTGATGGGACAAAGGTATCGCCAGTCTTCATTGCAATGAAATAGGAAGTTTGTACTATATTGAAGGGTTGCGCAACGCCGCCGCACAGATACCTGCGGCCACCGCTGCATTCAGCGACTCCGCCCCGCCGGAAGGGTGTCTCGGGATCGTGAGCCGGTGCGTGAGCCGGGCTTCCGCCTCCGCGCTGATGCCCTTGCCTTCATTGCCGATGACCAGCACGCCACGGGAAGGCAGTTTCGTACGAAAAATATTCTCTCCGCCCAAAACGGCGCCTGCTACGGGCGCCCCGGGCGCTTGTTCCAGCAATTGCGCCAGCGGCATTTCCCAGATGCCGACCCGCAAAAAGGCGCCCATACTGGCCTGCACTGCCTTTGGGCTGAAAGCATCGGCGCTGTCGGGCGAGCAAATGACCGCCGGAATGCCAAACCAGTCGGCCACGCGCAGCATGGTGCCGAGGTTGCCGGGGTCCTGAATGCCATCGAGGTAAAAACAGAAATCGCTTTCGAGTATCGCAGGGAAAAAGGGCTCTTCGGGCAATTCGGCGACCACCAAAACCTGGTTGGGGCTTGTCAGCGACGATACCTTTTTCAGTTCCGCTTCGCTGACAGCGTTAAATTTTTCCAAAAATGGCCGGAGCAGGGCGGCATTATCTGCGGCCCAGCGTTCGAGAGCGAACACGGCTGAAACGGCTACCCGTTGTTGCATGAGCAGTTCGGCTGCCATTTTCTCGCCCTCCACGGTGAATTTTCGATACTTTTGCCGGTACTTTTTTACCTGAAGGGCGGTGAGCAATTTGGTTTGATTGTGTGATAGCACGATGTTCAGTGGATGCTTTCGCCTCCGGTTTGATACTAATAATCAATGAATTATAAAAGATCAGGTTGCGGCGAAGAGGCTTTCAATGCTCTGAAAACCAGTGCGGCTCAACGCAGTATCCTAACGCAGCGGTATTTTATTTCTGCACTATTGCTGTCGGCGGCGGCTCTGTTCGGCGCCTGCAATGTTACGAAGCATCTCGACCAGAGCAAAGGCGAACGCCTGCTGGTGAAGAATACCATCGAATTAAAATCCGAAAAACACCTCAAATATTCGCAACGCACCCCGCTGCTCTACGAGCTCAATGCCTTGTTCAAGCAACAGCCGAATCGTAGGCCCAGGGTACTTTTCAGCCAGCC
>JAKOXM010000555.1 GCA_029781095.1 Bacteroidota bacterium | reverse complement strand
AAGAGCATGATTTCATAAAGGAATGCCCGCGCTGCAAAAAGAAATTTATCAGCTACGACGATGACTGCTGGAAAAAATTTCCCAACCTTCACCCGGCTACGAAAGAAACCCTGGAAAGGCAGTTCAACAACAAATGTCTTTGCGATGCCTGTCTGAAATTTTATGTAGGCGAGCTGCAGACGACCGATTTGAGGAGATTATAAAGGCGATTGCTCAGGCAAGTTCCGATAATACGGATTCCTCCCATGCAGCCGCGCAGGTTTCACCGTCGTCAGAGAGGCCCTGCAACACGACAGGTGCAATCGAATTCACTTTCTCCGGCACCGCAGGTATTTCTATTTTGATATAATTGTCCGTAAAACCGGTCATCAGGCCGGCTTCCTTGTGCTGCTCGAACAGTACCGGCCGAACGGTATTCAGATGCAACCTGTAAAACTCCCGGCGCTTCATTTCTGAAAGCCCTCGCAGGGCCTGGTTGCGTCGGCGCCGTTCTTCCACGGGCACCGCCCCTGGCATTTCAGCCGCCGGCGTGTTGGCACGTTCGGAATACGTAAACACATGGAGGTAGGATATGTCCAGGTTTTGCAAAAAGCGATACGTTTCCAGAAAATCAGCCTCCGTTTCGCCCGGGAAACCCACAATCACGTCACAGCCGATACAAGCGTGTGGCATCAGTTTTTTGATCGTTTCCACCCGCCCGGCATACAAATTGCGTCGGTAGCGGCGGCGCATATCGCGAAGTTGCTTGTCGTTGCCCGACTGCAGGGGTACGTGAAAATGCGGCATAAACCGCCTGCTGTCCGCTACGAAGCGGATCACCTCGTCCGTCAACAGATTGGGTTCGATGCTGCTGATGCGGAAACGGGCCACTTCTTCAAGGGTATCCAGCTCGCGTACGAGATCGATGAAAAGCGCTTCCTTTTTGAGGCGTGTTCCCTCGATCACCTCCGTTCCATTACCGAAATCACCGAGATTCACGCCCGTGAGCACGATCTCGCGCGTACCCATCGCCGCGATCCGGCGGGCATTGGCAAGCACGTTTTCCACTGTATCGGAACGGCTCGCGCCGCGCGCCAGTGGTATGGTACAAAACGAACATTTATAATCGCAACCGTCCTGCACCTTCAGGAAAGAGCGGGTGCGGTCGCCAAAGGAAAAAGAAGCGTTGAACGTATTCACGTCACGCACTTCGCCCGCATGCACCATGCCTTTTCCCTGTGCCTTGCTCAGGTCGTCGACGTAGTCGAGGATGCGAAATTTTTCACCCGCGCCCAGCACCAGGTCGACGCCCGGGATGCCTGCAATCTCCTGCGGTTTCAGTTGGGCGTAGCAGCCGGTTACCACCACGAAGGCATCCGGTTGGCGTCGCAGGGCCTGCCGGACGATCTTTTTACATTCTTTATCCGCCTGTTCGGTTACAGAACAGGTGTTGAGAACGTATATGTCGGCTCCATCCTCGAATTTGACAGGCAAATAGCCGCTGCTTTCGAAAAGCCTCGCCAGGGCGGAGGTTTCCGAATAATTCAGCTTGCAGCCGAGGGTATGAAAAGCGACAGTGCGCGGCGTGGCCATTTTTTACAGATTTACCCTGAAAGGGCCGCAAAAATAAGGCTTTTTTTGTTCAAAATGCCAAACCTGCATTCATGGAAATATACTCTGCCGTAAAGGCATGCGCTTTCAGCGTGATTCCAATGTGGGGCCGGATGATCGTTTTAAACAAGGGAGGAAAATAATACCGGGTGGTCAGCTTGCTGAAATTGGGTTTGAAGACATACCTGTTGAAATCATTGCCGACATAATGACCCATTTGTAATTGTACGCCGATGTTGCCGAACAGAAACTCGTCGGCGATAAAAATTGCCAGACGTGTGGCGCCTTTGCGCGCCGACTTTTCCGTTTCAAAATCGCCGGTCTGGAGACCAAATTCGTAAACCGCTTTGTTGAATTCGTAGTCGAC
>JAKOXM010000539.1 GCA_029781095.1 Bacteroidota bacterium | reverse complement strand
CAATTTTATCAGCCAGTCGCGGTAAGCGCCCGGTGTGTACTGCTGATCGATGTAGGTAGACAGGAACCAGGCCAGGCTGTCAACCGCCGACTGGTTGAATATTTCATCGGTCAGGCCTATGGTTTTGGCGTCCCAGTGCACGTCGAAATAAGGCAGCGAGGTAGCCAGGAGGCTGCCGTCGTCGGCCAGAATATTGCCGCGCTGCGAGGGTGCGTCTACCAGTTTGACGTACAAACTATCCGCCTTGGCGCGCCACGAAGAAGCCTGTACGACGCTGATCTGATACAATCGCCCGAATATCACGAATGCCACGAGTACTACCAGTGCGGCCACTGCGTAGACACGGACAAGAACTTCGTTTTTGATATTGAGCATGATGTAAAAAGATTTGTGGTTGGCGGGGTATTTATTTCACCAGTATAACTTTAGGTCCTTTGTTTTCGAGGTTGAGGCCGACGGGTTCGAGGCTTTCGTCAATCTGGCTTTGCATGGATTTGTACATGGTCTCGCTTTTGATAGAGGTGTATTCCCATTTCAATTCCTTTATCTCCTTCTGCAACTGCTGGATACGGCGCACACTCTTTTCGGCAAAATGCGCATTGGCGATATACACGATACCCAGAAAACCGATGAACAACAGGTATTGAAAATTGCCGAACACCAGGTTGGTGGTGTGCTGGCTTACGTTGAGGGCCGCGAGCATCTTGTTTGCCATATTGTCGTGTTTTATCCGTTTTTAACCCCCACCCTCAGTTTTGCGCTGCGGGCCCGGGGATTTCGGCTGATCTCTGTTTCCGAAGGCTCCAGGGGCTTTTTCGTCAGCACTTCGAAAGGGCGTTCGATATTCCCGTAAAAATCCTTCTGTTGTTCACCTTGTATATTTCCGGTTTTTAAAAAGTTTTTCACCATTCTGTCTTCCAGTGAATGGAAGGTAATTACAGCAAGTCTTCCTCCGGGAGCCAGCATTTCCAGCGCATCTTTCAAAAAATCTTCGAGCGCTCCCAGTTCGTCGTTCACTTCCATGCGCAGCGCCTGAAACACCTGCGAGAGGTAGCGCATCCGGTCGCCCGATATGTTTTTAACGCACAGATCCACGAGGTCACCCGTTGTCCGGAAAGGCTTTTGCTCCCGAAAGCGGATCGTCGCCAGCGCCAGCGTTTTCGCGTTACGCACTTCTCCGTATTCACTGAAAATGCGCTGAAGCGATTCGGCGTCTTTTTCATTCAATACATCCGCTGCCGTCGGCCCGTCCTGCTTGTTCATCCGCATGTCGAGGGTTGCATCGAAGCGATAGCTGAAACCGCGCTCGGCCGTATCCAGCTGAAAACTGCTCACGCCGAGGTCGGCCAGTATGCCATTTACCCGGCCCGGCTTGACGGCCTCCGCGCGCAACTGGCGTTTCAAATGCCTGAAATTCGAGTGGATAAAAGAAAAGGAAGGATCTGCTGAAAATTCCTGCTGTTCAGTGTTTCGCTTCGCATCTTCATCCTGGTCAAAGGCGTACAGACGGCCTTTGCCGTCCATCAATTCAAGTATTCCTTTCGAGTGTCCGCCGCCGCCAAACGTAGCATCCACATATATTCCTCCGGGCGTAACACCCAGATATTCAATGGATTCGGTCAGGAGGACAGTTTCGTGATACATTTTTCAGTTTTCTAACCCTCAAACTCCGCCCCTACCCCGTCCATGCCGCCGCCCATAACATTGTTGGCGAGGTCGGCAAAGTCGTTGGAGTCCAGTGTGCTGAGACGCCGGTGTTCGTCCGGCGACCAGATTTCAATACGATCATCCATAGCGACAAGAATGGCCTCTTTGGCCAGGCCCGCATAATCCATCAAAGGTTTTTGCAAGAGAATCCGATCCGCGCTATCGGTCGTAATTGGCGAGGCTCCCAGGTAAAAGGAGCGAATAAAGGCGCGGTTCCGGTCATTAAAGCGATTCAGACGGCTCAACTTGGCAGTAATACCGTCCCAGACCGGTTTAGGGTAAAGTGTGAGACACTTTTCAAAACCCCGGTTGACTACAAACTCATAGCCGGCACCCTCGCCCTCATTCGCCTGTCCGGCGGAAAGTTGGCGGAGCAGCGCGGTTGGAAGGCGCATGCGGCCCTTGTCATCAAGAGCGACAGGATATTCGCCGATGAGTTGCATAATGTGTGTGGGACTGAATTTATTTCTGCTTGTGGAGCCTTACAGACGCTTGTATGTGTGGGACATACGCCTATAATTCACCGCCACAAATGTATTCGGTTTTACCACATTTTCCCACAAATCGACACTTATTTTAAATTTTGTTGTAAATATTTTTTAGATTAAACTCTATCATATTGATTATCAGTGTTTTAGTTTAAACCCGTTTTGTGTTAAAATTTTGAACAAAATCGGGCGCCAGGCCGGTTGCGGATGAAATCCAGCCACTTGCGGTCGTCATTTTTGCGTCGATCACGTTTGGAAAAGGGAAAAAATTGCGGAAAAGGCGGGGTAACGAGCCGCCGTTCGCTACTACGTGGGAAAAAGTGGAAACGACCTAAAGCACATACCCGTCCGGGTGGAAAAAAGTGGGAAAGCTGCAAAAACGCCCGGAGGAATTGAATCCGTCCGGGCGCTGTGCATAAGGCAGGTGGGTGTTTTGACGGGAAGCGGGATGCTTTTCTCAATACCGGATACCCCAGAAATATGGCTCTTCCGCCTCGCGTTTTTCGGCAATGTATTTTTTCAGGATATCCTCATATTCCGACTCTTTGATCTTTTTGCCTTTGACCTTTTTGGGCAGATCAAGCTCGTTCTTCAGTTTTTTCATCTCAATACGGTTGGCACTGATAATCAATGCCCCGTTATTGATATCTACTTCCAGGATCAGGCCCGGCAACCCGCAGAAGCGTTCCGGACCGCCGCTGTGGGGAATGTCCTGGGCAAACCAGGCGATCACTTGCTGATGCTTGATCGTATCTTCCCAATATGCATTCATGCAAATATGACCGGCCACCTCCTTCAGATCATTGTGGATTTTCCACTCCGGCGCTTTCAGCGAATCCTCGATGATGTAAGTCTTGCCCACCATTTGAATGACATCGTACATGGTGTTTGTCTCAAAATTGCGCTTGATATAATATACGTCCTTGCGCCATGAATAGCCCTGGTCGTCCGCCTCGGCTTTTTCATCCGAGTCTTCATATTTGGTTTCCGTGGGCGTAAAGTACAGGTTGGCGTACTGCTTCCATTCGGAATCGTTGCCCCACATGTAGGCAATGCGCTCCTTGCGCTGCTGGCTGAGATAATCCACCGACGCCATCTTTTTGGCCCAGTCATGGGTGACGAGGTAGCGGATTTCGCCCTCCAGAGGCTGCTGTTCTTCCTGGGAGAAGGCGAGGCATGGCAAGAGAAAGGTCAGGATAATGAGATTTTTTTTCATAATACTATGATATTGAAGCAGATGACTCGTGGGCGGTGATGAGTGATGAGTGATGAACGATGAGTGATTTACCGGGTGACTCAAAGTCACCCGGTGAATGGATCAAGGGTGATGAATGATGAACGGGTGAATCGTTCAGGAATGCTATGATATTGATGCAGATGATTCTTGAATATGAACATGGGGTGTGCCCGAAACCATACTACCGGATATTTTTAATTCACGCTATGACGCAAAGTTTTCGAAAAGCATCGAAATTTCAGATTTTGCGTCTTTGCGTTTTTTGTCTTTGCGCCTTTGCGTGGAAAATTGGCCCGAAACGCCACCATTACCACCAGTTATTCTTGCTCAGTTTGTTTTCGTACCCGCGCATATTGTACGTCGCGCTCAGCATAAAGTACCGCGCAAGCGTGGGAGCAATATTCCGGATAATGTAATTCTGTGTGCCGTTTTGTGTAATACTGACCCGTTGATCGAGCAGATCGAATGCGGCCAGGCGCAGCTCGATGCGGTTTTGTTTGCCCAACAGGCGGCGCACCGAAGCGTTCAGGATCGGGATATCGCGGTCGAAGTTGAAACGGTCGTTCCGGTAAATGGAGTAATTAAAATTGCTTTCCAGGAAAAATTTGGAAGCGAACTGCCATTTTACCGAGGCATCCAGACCGTGATTCTTGATCTTCTGGTTTTGCTCCTTTTGAATCGAATAGGTAACGTCGTTGAATCCGAGCCTGCCGTTCAATCCAATGATAAGTTTCTGCACGGGTGTAAAATTGAGGCCCAGCCTGAAATTATAGCCCTTGTTCCGGGTCTCGTTTTCCACGCCATTGACAAATGCAGGCGAGTTGCCGATATTGATGCTGGGGTTGAAATTCATGGTCAGCTTGGTCTTCACAATGGGGAAATTCGACCAGATATAGGTGTTGAAATTCCGCCCGCCCGACAGGTTTTCCGGCCGGCTCGTCGTGCGGATACCGACGCTGTCGATCACTTCGATCGTCTGGTTGTACACAATTTTGCTGTCGTAAATGTCATAATCGGTGCCGATGCCGATGCTGCTGAGCGCCGCCGGGTTCCAGTAGTTGAAGTTCAGTCCGAAATTATGGCTGCGCTCCGGCCCCAGGTTGGGATTCCCTTCCGTCCGGTAAAGCGGGTTGTTCACATTCGGGACGGGCTGCAGGTCGTTGAATTGCGGTTCGCGTATGCTGTAACCGTAGTTCACACCCAGCCACATATTGTTGGGAAACTCATAATTGAAATCCACATTGGGCGTGAGGTTATTGAAATTCCTTTCAATCCGGGGCGTGAGCAGGGGCGCATCGCGGTCGCGGGAGTACGCACCCGTCAGCCGCAAAGCCTGCGCCGCCACGCCGACCGATACGTTCAGACCTTCATTGGAATAACGAATACTGGAGCCGATGCGGTTGTACAGAATGTCATTATCGTAGTAAATGCTCAGGCTGTCGATACGCTGGCCGTTGGTTTCCGGATCGGCCACCTGGCGATCCACTTTGTTATTGGTCGAACTGAAATTGTAAAAAGTCTCCCAGTACCATTTTTTCGAAAGCGGTTCGGTAAAAAGCGCGCTTGATTTTACCTGCGAATTGTTGTTTTCGTTGTCGTTCATCTGAAGAACCGGGCCCGGCATGCTGTCCGTCCGGAAAAAACGGTTGAGCGAATACAGACTTTCCATGCCATTCGACCGGCTGTTGTTGTATCCTGCGCTTAAAGCCAGCGAACGTCCTTTTTTCGCGAATCTGTGGCGGAAAATGGCGGCGCTCGTGAGTCGCCAGGAATCCAGGTCACTGCCGTTATTGATGCTCAGGCGGTTGGTCGGGGTGTTGAGTGCCTCTGAAAAAAGTTGCGATTGCAGGTCGTCGGAGTTGGAATGGCTATACCGGGATTGCACCTTGACAATCAGTATGTTATTGGAATCGAGATCTTTTTCAAACCGGGTATTCAGGCTGTGGTTACTCCTGAATTCATATTTGTTGATCGTATCGGAATTATAAAAAGAATTGTCGCCGACAAAAGTTTGCTTGTCGGTAAACTGGTCGAGATTGAGTGCTGTCTGGTTGTAGAAGTAACTGGCGTTGAACTTGGCCTTTTTGTTGTCGAAATTATAGTTCGCCCCTGCGCCGTGGTTTTTTGTAAAGCCGCGTCCGTCGAAGTTATTGAGGGGCGAATCGTCGCCGCCGAAGATAAAATACCGCCCGCCGCCGCTGTTAAATCCGAAATCTCCGTTGTCAAATTCACTGAAGGTACTCTGGCCTTTGAATTCGCCGTAATCCTCCCAGTTCACACCCGTCTGGTTGATGTTGTTGCCGTAACCGATGAACGAGAGTTGTTCCTTCGGGTTGAACCGGTTGTAATTACCGCGGGCTGCCCATCGGTCTTCCGTGCCGGCGGCCCCCGTAATTTTGCCGAAGGAACCTTTTTTGTACTCCTCCTTCAGTTCCAGGTTCATAGCCTTCTCCTTTTTACCGTCGTCTACACCTGTAAGTTTTGCCTGTTCCGACTTCTCGTTGTACACCTGTATTTTGGAAAGCGTTTCGGCGCCGAGGTTCTTGGTGGCCGCCTTCGGGTCGTCGCCGAAAAAGGTTTTTCCGTCTACATATACGCGTTTTACATCCTTTCCCTGGGCTTTGATATTGCCGTCGGCATCCACTTCAATACCTGGCAGTCGCCGCAGCAAATCCTCGACGGTTGAGCCCGGCGGCACCTTGAAGGAGGATGCGTCGTATTCGATGGTATCGCCCCGGATACTGAGGGTCGCCTTGGCGGCTTTTACCACTACTTCGAGCAATTCGGAGGTGATGGGTTTGATCGGAAGTGCGCCGAGGTCGTTGACCGCCTCCGGCGAAGGCGTCACCGAAACCTGTAAGGGCAGATAGCCAACATAGGAAACCTTGAGCAGATAGGGAGCATTTTTCACGTTTTTGAATTGAAAAGCACCCTTGTCATCGCCCCGGGTAAAATTGACGAGCGTGGAATCCTTTGGGTTTAGCAGCATGACCGTCGGAAGTACGATCTCGTCGCCGGAGGTGTCAATAACAATACCCTTGATGGTGACTTTGGAAGGATTTTGCGCGGAAAGCAGGGTGCTGCATAGCAGCACGATAAAAAGGAAGAGGTGTTTTTGCATGAGAGGTTGGTATGTAGCTTTTGTGTGCGATGCGATCAGGTAGTGGCACTGGCTTGAATATCCACCTCGGGTTTTGGAAAATTTGGCATAAAAGCGGATTAAAACTTATTCCTTTTCATCTGAAAGGCGTCCCTAAAACCGGGAGGCAGATATATTTAGTGTAACCAGCATGCAATTTAAAACTGCCCGGGCCAGGGAGTTATTATAAAAGGTGCAATTGCAGACCATATCGCTGCATGGCCCGGATAAAATACCTGCCCGATACTAAAAGTCAGTCCCCGCAGCCAAAGGTTGCCTGCGGGGACTGAAAATTGCTGCCGTCACCAATCACCTTATCACCGTCAGGTCTCCCTGAAATTTTTGTACTGAACCGTCTACCAGCTCCACCTGCAACATCCAGGTATATACGCCGGGCATCACCAGATTGCCCCTGAAGCGACCGTCCCAGGCCCTCGAACTGTCGTTCGGATCGGCATCCTTTATCTCGTACATCATCGAGCCCCATCGGTCGAACACCTGCAATAGCCTGACTTTTTGGGCCGCAGGGCCAAAACTGAGTTCAAATCGGCTGTTTTGGTCGTTGGCAGACAAGGGCGCCAGGGCATTCGGCACAAAAACGTCGAGTATGTGTTTCACTTCGAGAAGAAGCTCGCCGGTTGCGGTACATCCGTTTTTGTCGGTCACCAGCAGCCGGTATCGCACGTCGGAAAGCGGCTTGGAAACGGCGTCCGGGCAATCGGAGCAACTGAGATAATACGCAGTTCCCCAGTCAAAGGTAAAAGGCTCCAGACCAAACGTCTGAACGTGAATGTCCAGGGAATCGCCCAGGAGCAAGGTGGTGTCGGCGGGCAGAATAACCACCAATTGAGGCGGTTGCAACACACCGACCGACAAGGTATCCACGCATCCGTACACATCTTGCGCGTATACATCATACAGGCCGCCGGACAAGTCGGGGAAAAATTTACTCTGTGCAAAAATGCCGCCGTCGAGGCTGAAAAGCAGGGTTGTATCGGCCGAAAGCACGGTAATGGAACCATCGGGAAGGCCGAAACAACTGGCAGAATCGGATTGGGCCGAATACATGATTGCCGGATAGGCAGGCACATCCGCCGTGGCCGTTTCGGTGCAATCATTCATGTCGGTGACGGTGACGACGTAATTACCCGTCGGCAGGTCTTCTATTTTAGCGCCGCCGGCGCCGGGAATACTCCAGTTGTAATCGAACGGCGGCGCGCTGCCGGAGGCTGTCACCCAAAGAGACCCGGTGGCTTCATTGAAACAGGTTGGTGTGCCGTCGATCTGCAAAACAATCGGGTCGAATACCGTCAGGTTGACGGTGTGCGTGGAGTCGCAACCGTTGCCTGCGACAAAAGTCTTGCGATAAAGTCCGCTCGCTCCTTCGGGCTGGCCGAATACGGTATAGGTTTCACCGGCGCAAATGGATAGCGTTTCGGCGGTAGAGAATGTGTCTTTGGGTGCTACTGTTACAAAAACCGTTGAATCGCAACCGGTTATCGCAGAAAGGTAAAAGGTCTCCTGCGCGCCGGGTGGCAAGCTGGCGCCGTTGATGGGCAAGGTAGAACCCAGGCAAACAGCGGTATCCACGGTTATATTAAATGTCCCTGCAAAAGTACCGTGGACCCGCACGTGCACGGTGGAATCACAACCGTAAATCGTATTCAAATAGAAGGTCCGGTTGCTGTCGGGCTCGATCACCTGGCCGTTCCAGACAACGTTGCGGCCGTAGCAAATCGTCGTATCGACTTTATAATTAAAGGTGTCGTGCACGATAATATATACCGAATCCCTGTTTACGCAGCCATTGGCGAAACCGGCCTGAAGTACAACATAACCGGAGGCCGGAGGCGCCACCGTAACATCCGGGCAACTCGTGCAACTCAGTCCGCTGCCGCTCCAGTTGTAAAAATCGAACCCGCTTTGCGACAGAGTGGTCACCTCGCCGGCACAAAGCGCCTGGTCGGACCCGAGATACACCACTGTACTGCTGTCGATCGAGACGACGATCGAATCTGTCTGGATGATGCCGCACACGTCCGTTACAGTCACGCCGTAGGTGCCGGCGTCCGGCACGGTGAAATTCGGGCTGACCGAACCGCCCGTCCATTGCCAGGCTACAAGGTCATGGCCCGAAGCGTCGAGGGGTATGGTCGTATTGTCACAGATGGAGGTGTCCTGCCCGAGATCGACTATATCGGGCATGTAATTGTATATAAACGAGGCAATATTATTGGTAAAGCCACATTCGCCGATCGTTGTCACCGGAAAATCCTGCGCCAGGTTGAAGGGGGCGGGCAGGGAATTATCGTCGTTTAAAACGATAAATATCGAGTCATTCACGACGCGTGGAATCCGGAATGTAAACAAACGGCAACTGTCAGGTTTGAGGTCGAAACCGAGCGGGACGGCGCCCAGCCATTGCGCTGCCGACGATTGCGGATTGCCTTTGTAGGCCGAAATGGGCGTCTGGGGTGGCAATATGTTGTCGCCCGGGTTACACAACTGCACGGTAAGCACCAGCGAATCCTTGTCACATGCGACGTTTTGAAAGGTAAGCACCCCGTCCGGAGAAGGGAATGTAGGATTAAAAAACTGATTCATGAATGTATTCATCCGCAGGCTGTCGCCAATGATATGCGGGTTCTGCTGGTATCGCGGCACGCTGAGGTCGTCGTTGATATTTGTGTTGAAATATCCGTGCTGGTTCCATACCTGCCGGGAAGCGATACCCGGAGTGCCGACGGCTTCATAGGCAACCACCGTTCCTGACGCGAGGTTGTTGGGGTCGGAACCGCATTCGATCACGATCTCGGTTTGTCCGTCGGCATCGACGTCGAGCACAAGCGGGTTTTCAATGTGCGTGGCGCTCGTGCACACATCTTCCCAACTCACAAGGCCCGAAGCGCCGTTGATCACCCGCAATTTGTCCTGATCGCGGTATACAATGTCCGCAGAACCGTCGCCGCAGAAATCAAATACGCTGGAACAGGTGATGGATGAAGCGTCGTTGATTGCCCGCGTCCACATGATCGTAAAGTTATTCCGAAGGGCATAAAGCCGTGGATAACTCACGAAACTCACTTCCAGTTTTCCGTCGCCGTTCAGGTCGGCGATATTGACCCGGGAGGCGCCTTCCTGCCAGTTATTCAGGAGTTTGAATTCGCGCAAAATGGCCGGCGTCTGTATGTCCCAGCAATAAATCGTGTTAAGGCCGTTTTTTCGGCCCTGCACAATGGCGTCGAGATCACCGTCGCCGTCAAAATCGGCCACACTGGTAAAGCCGTCCGTAAACGGAGCCTGTGCGGTCACAACAGGCGTTACGGCGCCCGTCACCAGGTTCACGGAAAGTACCTGGTTGCCGGCAACGATCTCCAGTCCGTCGCAGTCCGGGCAAAAATTATCGGGCAGCACGTCCATAACCACCGGAGAGGCGAAAGAAAATCCCCCGGCAACACGCGCGGGGTGTTCTCCAGCCGATACGTTGGGCCCGCCCGATGCCAGCAAAGCGCCGGTCTGACCATTGAAGACCTGATTTCCGATATTCACTTCAGCCCAGCCGTCATGATCGAAATCTGCAATATTGGGCACGGAAAACCGGTAACGCGGGTCATAGCCGACCTGTATTGTGCTGGTATATTTCAGCGTGCCGTCATGCTCGTAACAATACAGCAAGCGATCGAACCCGACCATAACCAGTTCGCCGAAACCGTCGTGGTCAAGGTCGGCAATGGCAGGCGCCGTACCGCCCGGCCAAATGGTCGGCGCCACGATGTGCACTTTGGTAGCGCCCGTAGCGCCGTCAAATATGTAAATATCCGGGGCTTCGACCCGGTAAGTAACGACATCCGGAACACCGTCATTATCCATGTCGCCGGCAACCAGCGTGGAGTAGGTACCCGTTTCGGCGTCGGCAGTCCACTGTACTCCGAGCGAAATTTGTCCGCAGGGAGGTATGTAGTAGCAATCGGCATTGCAGGTGGTGTAGTAAAAGTCGGCGCATTGTCCGCTGCACGTGCAGTCCTGGTCATAACAATCGATCAGTCCGTCGCCGTCATCATCGATACCATTGTCGCAAATCTCGACTGCCGCCTGGGAAAACAGGAAAAAAGGAGTGAAAAGGAGTGAAACAAGTAGAAGTTTTCGCCGCACCGGTAAATGTTTGTGTAAGAACATGGGGGATTGGGTTAGGTTATTTCCAGGCATGGAAACGCCGCATTCCCGGCGTTTCGTTCACCTGAAAAAACGATTAACGAAACGTTTTGAAACCTGAGACTACGGCGGGAAAACGCGTGGGTTCGGGGAATCCGGATTATGAAGTGGCGAAAAATGATGCGGCAAATTTCTGTTTTTTTTCGTATATCCAATGTTAAAAATACGGTTTTGCATTTCGCCTTCCCCGCCCCACCCCGTCTGACGCGAAGCGTCTGCACGGGGCGGGTTGCTTGCTTTCCCTGTGCAGATGCTGCGCATCAGACAGGGTGTCTCACGCCCGTCTGACGCAAAGCGTCTGTACGGGGATGGTAATTTGTTTGCCCTGTACAGATGCTGCGTATCATACAGGGTGTCCCTTCGCCCCGTCTGACGCGAAGCGTCTGTACGGGGATGGTTATTTGCTTTCCCTGTGCAGATGCTGCGCATCAGACAGGGCGTCTCCCGCCCCGTCTGAAGCGAAGCGTCTGTACGGGGTATGGTTATTTACTTTCCCTGTGCAGATGCTACGCGTCAGACAGGGTATCTTAAAATTCTCCACCCGAACCGCCGCCGCCAAACTGGCCGCCGTCCAGCGTGGTTTTTTTCACCGGCTCGGACACTGCCTGTCCGGAAATGGTTTGATTAAATATTTGCTCCTGCGCTTTTTGCAATAGCGAACTTTTCTCCTCTGATGCATAGGTGAACCGCCCCGCATGTTTGTTGAGCCGGCGAATGGAAAAATAGGCAACCGCGAACAATACAGCACCGCCTGCGGTAGCAGCCCACGCAAACGGCAGCAGGTTGAAGTAATAGCGAAATGTGAGCAGCGCTGCCACGGAACATCCTATGCCGATATCGATCAGCAGGCGATCGCAACGACGCAGTCCCTGAACAAGATAGAGTGCGGGAATAATAAAAGTGAATGCCCAGAACAGCCAGCCGAGGGGCGGATTTTCCATGGAGAACATATCATGGCCGGTTTGTTGCACGACCCAATAATTGCCGCTGGCATAAAGGAGAACAAGCGACAACATTTCCACGACAGTGAGTACGCCGGACCAGTGCCGCCAGGACAGCATGCGACTTCCCCTCCGGGCAAAATCATACATAATTACGGAAAACAATATGCCGGAAACCGGCAGCAAATAGACCGCCGCGCCGGGAACATCTTTTACGATGAGCAGAAGGATCATCAGGGCACAGATAAACGCCGCTGCGCCCATCAGCCTGTCGAGATAGCGGATACTGCCTGCTACCAGAAAAGGCAGGGCCACTGAAAAATACGTCAGGGTACCGCTGCTACCCGGAAGCAACATGAAAATTCCCGAAACGATAGCGGTCGTGCCCGCGTACAAAAGCATGTCGTCCAGCCCGCTGCCGTAATGTTTATAGCCGCGAATAATCACGAATTCGAGTACAGCCAGCCAGACTGCACCCCAGAATATACTGAATACGGCAAAGCCATCCTCCGATCCGATGTTCGCCATTAGTGACGACAGCCCCATAACGGCAGACAACAATATCTGACAAAAAACAGCCAGTCCGATTCGCACAAACACGTTTGGCGTATAGAAGCCTGATTTATACTGTTCTTGAATAGCCTGCCATTTTTCACCGGAAAGCAGTCCTTTTTTATACCATTGCCCGGCGGTATCCCGGATGGCAAGCGCATCAAGCCATGTGCAGTCGTAAGCCGTCATATATCCCGTGTTTTGAAGAATTTTTTATAGTTGATCAGAAAGGCGATCACCGCGCCACAGGAAATAAGAAAATAGAGCATATATACCGAAAAGTCGAGCCCGCCGGCATTGCTGAGCAACAGATACGTGATGCCGATATACCCGTAAATAATGGCCACGATCAAAAAGTAAAACGAGCCCTGCGTCCGGGCATACCAAAAATAAAATCCCACCGCCAGGCAAAGCAGCGGAAAATAAAGAAGTGTATTGCCAAGCGCGATCATCCCGGCAAGACAGGCGATCATCAGGAGATGCACGCTGAAATTCAGGTATGTGAGCGAAAAGTGCTTTTTGAACCCCGCACGCTCGCTCAGGAATGGTACAAGCGCCAGAAACAGGCCCAGCATCACGCCCGAGTGAATAATGGATTCGCTGTTAAAATCATTTTTGCTCAACAATTCGGTGGGCGTGACCGTGACACCAATCCACGATGCCAGTAACGTAATGGCCAGGGAGAGCACGCCCCGGTTGTCGAGGGTATAAGCCGTTCCGAAGAACAGAATCATGGGAATAAAGGTCGCCAGACCGTATTTATCGCCGAAAAGGTTGTACTGATACTGCCAGTAGCCTTCCATGATGAGGAAAGTGAGACACCCCAGCAATAAAATATAATCGTAATACGGAGTCGGGCTTTCTGCCTGCCCGCTCGAAAAAGGCGCCCGGCGCCTGTATGCATAACCCAGACAAACAGCGCTCACGCAACCAATCAAAAAGATCAGGGCTGCGTGGCCAATTGTATCGAGATTCTCATAGATCAGCACACCCAGCCCGACATTGAGAAGCAAAACGCCGAGATACAGCATCGTTGTCAGCTCCCAGTGCAGGGAAAATGGCCTGGTGGCTTCAAAATGCCGGATGGTCTCCGCTTCTTCCGGATCGATGAGTCCTTTCTGAAGAAGGTCAGGGATAATATGTTCGCGCATAGTGGCAGGATTTTACGTTCAAAAGTAATTATAGCCGGACAAATTTTGTCACGAATACCCCCGCCGGGGAATAGACAGCCATGATCCAGATGCCGGAAGGTAATACACTTACAGGCAGTTCAATCTTCCGCTGCCCGTTTATGTCCACCGACATGGCCTGCGCTCCATCCGGACGGAACACCCTGATTTTTTCCACAGGCGATTCAGGCGATTCGATGCTGAGCATATTCTGCGCGGGATTCGGAGACAGGTACACGACGGGTTGTACGCCTTTTGGCTCGGATACGGGCGAAGTGATCACAACCGGCTTTTGAATGATGCCCCCCAGACACACAACCTGTTCAAATTTATTGATCAACAGTGCATTGGATATTTTTAGTGAAAATTTTTCCGCTCCCCGGATGATCATATCCGTTATGATATACCGAACGGTAAAAAGCGTATCGGGCGAAAAAAACACGTTTTGCCCCCGGCCTGCGGCCGCAAAACCGATACGGCCGGGCGAAGGCAGGCGCCAGAATTGGGCCTTCGTACTCGTGGCAATCACGTACATCCGGTTGTCCGGAAAAGTATCGGGATACACTTCGGTAAGCGAATCCTTTATCTTATCCGGGTTGTAATCGTACTCCACGTCAAAAGCAATTCCCAGGGCTCCGGCCGCCGACGGCACACCCGGCGGGTATATCAGCATAACGGTTGCGTAAAGCGTGTCAAACCCAGAATCCGAAGTCATGAGCGTATCCTGACTGTATGTGATCTGAATTTCCGGTTTGGGGCAGGAAAAACAGGTATCCGCAAGTTTGGGCGGATACGGCATGGGCGGCGGTTGCGAACCGGCCTGTGTTTTGTCGTAGTTCAATACGATGGCCTCTATGTCGAATGTATCGATAAAGCCATTGCCGTCGCAATCCACAAAACCTTTATTGATGCCGCTGACAGGGAGGGCATCGACCCATACAGGGAATAGCAGCTGCGCTTGCCAGTCAAATGACGCATTTTGTCGCGGGATGCCTTCCATACCAAAGGCCACACCGATGGGCAGCAGGTCGAAATGATTGGCCGTGCCGTCGTTGTTGGTATCGCCGGGATAAAGGACCAGCGGCTGCGCGGGACAGATGGCAGGGCCGAGGGGCAGAACAAACAGGCAAAAAAGCAAAGGCCTCATAAACAGATCAATTGGTTAAAAAACTACGGGGAAGTTTCGGAACTTTCGGAGTAAAGTTGCAGGATTTTGATCGACAGCAAACTCATAGAACTCTTACGCTCATTCTCGGCGCGCCGCCTGTCGCACTTCGGCGAGTTCCTGCAATCGCCCTATTTTAACAAAAACAGGGACTGCCTGCTGTTTTTCAATTACTTACAAAAATACGCCCCGTCCTTTGAGCACAAGGACCTTTCCCGTGAAACAATTCTGAAAAAACCGGTCTCCGAAAAGCCGCTGGACGAAAAAGCGCTCGCGCATCTGGCGAGCAGGCTATCGGCACTCGCCGAAAAATTCCTGGCCGTCGACGCCATACTGTCGGACGGATGGAAGCAACACCTTGTACTGGCCCAACAATTTCAGGAACATCATTTACCCAGGCATTACCGATCCGCGAGGGCGGCTCTGGAAAAATTACTGGAGGCCTTTCCGTATCGCAACACCGGGTATTTCCGCGAGCGACTCCTTGCCGAAAGGCTGTTTTATGAACACAGCGACCGCAATCAGCGGGGTTTCAACGAACAACTCCAGGTATCCGCCCATGCGCTGGATGTCTATTTTATCGCTGAAAAACTGCGCTATGCCTGCGAAATGCTCAACTATGAAGCGGTGCTCAACATCCACTACGATGTGGCCTTTCTGGACGAGGTACTGGCTTGGTCCGCTTCCGACCGTTATGCGACTTTCGGCGCCGTGCAGGTGTACCGGAATTTGGTGCTGATGCTCAAAAATCCGGACGAGCCATCCTTTTTTGAAAAAGCCAGGTCACTGACAGCAACATCCGAACATATTTTCCAGCCGCAGGAACTCAGGCAATTGTACACCCTGCTGCTCAATTATTGTACCCGGCGTATCAATCGGCACGGCGACGTCCGGTTTTTGTATGAACATCTGGAAATCAATAAATTGCTCCTGAAAAACGGCTTGATATTTGAAGACGGCCGGATTCCGCCCTGGGATTTTACCAACATCGTCACCGTAGGCCTGAAAACAGATCAAACCGGGTGGACCTGGCAGTTTCTCCACGATTACAGGGACCTGCTGCCGGCCGAATACGCCGACAACGTATTCCGTTACAACCTTGCCCAGTACCATTATTACCTGAAAAATTACGACGACGCACAGCGCGCCCTCGTGCAGGTGGAGATATCGGACGTGCTGCTCAATGTGACCGTGCGCAGCCTGCTCATCAAGATATACTGCGAAACCGGTCAGACGGATCTGCTCTTTGCCTGTCTGGAAGCAACGCGGATATTCCTGCACCGCAACCAGCTGCTCGATCCTCAGATCAAAAAGCAAATGCAGAAATTTGTGGAATACACAGCAAAGCTCGCTAAAATTATACCCGGTGAGCGCGAGCGCTACCGGGAACTGCTGGAACATCTGCCACCCGCCCGGGATATGATGCACCGGGAATGGCTGGCCGGACAGATAATAAAATCAACAGAACGATAAACCGAAGCACGGCAATATCAGGTTATTCATCAGATGGCTTGGAGCCATCAGATGAATCGAGGCTAAGATTATTCATCAGATGGCCTGGAGCCATCAGATGAATCGAGGCTAAGGTTATTCATCAGATGGCTTGAAGCCATCAGATGAATCGCGGCCATCCGCTAAACACCAGAAACCATTGATTAGCACCAGATTATTCATCAGATGGCCTGGAGCCATCAGATGAATCGCGAGTGGCCCAAAACCGGTCTCTCAGGCAAAATCAGACCGGGTTTTCCAGAATAAAAAAGGCTTCCGCTCCCGCGCGCGGCGGAATGGAATTGTAACAAGGCGCCATCGTTTTGATCCGGAAATGCGGCTCGAATAGCCGTTTATATTCCGATATGCTTCCCCCGAAAGGCGGTCCGCCGGGAAAGGACTTATCAAATAAAACGCCGGCAAGTTTGCCTCCGGGTTTCAGCAATGCCTTCATTTTCCGGACATAATCTTCCCGCAAGGCGGGGTCGAGGGCACAGAAAAACGTCTGTTCCAGAATGAGATCGTAAGCGCCTTCGTGTTTGAAAAAGTCGCTGCAGATCAACTGCAGGTGGACTGCCAGTTCGGGCGCCGATGCTTCCATGCGGCGGCGGATCATTTCAACAGCCGTTGGCGCAATATCGAGCATGGTAACATGCCGGAATCCGTTTTCGAGCAGGTACGCGGCCTCGTAGCCGTTGCCGCAGCCGGGTATCAACACGGTCATTTCTTGCCGTCGATCTGCGGGGATTTGATCGGCATAGGCAGACAAGGGGGGCGATACCGCACGGATATCCCATCCTGTTTCGCCATTTTGCCAGCGCGTTTCCCAGTAAGTTGCGGGGATCAGAATTTTCAGAATTTAGTAATGAACAGAATTAGGGGTCTGGGGATAAATATCAATCCTCTTTTCGACGGACCGAAAAAGTATTCAGCGCGGGATCAGAATTTTCAGAATTTAGGAATGAACAGAATTCGCACAATTTCAGGCTACAGGCCAAGCAAATGACCCATCAGGTCCTGTTTGGCTTTCAGGTAGTCCCGGCTGTCGTCCTGGGGCGGGATCACAAGCGGAATGCGCCCGGCGACCTGCACGGGTGAGCGGCGCAGCGCCTCAACCTTGTCGGGATTGTTGGTGATCAGTTCCACTTCCTTGATACCCAGGTCCTGGAGTATAAATATGGCGCAGTCATACTGGCGTGCGTCCACGTCAAAGCCAAGGTGAGTATTGGCCTCGGCGGTGTTGAGACCCAGGTCCTGAAGGTTGTACGCTTTAAGTTTGTTGATCAGGCCGATACCGCGTCCTTCCTGGCGGAGGTAAATGACCACACCGCCGCGCTCGGCGGCGATCTGGAGCGAGGCATCCAATTGTTCGCCACAGTCACATCGCTTGGAACCGAACACATCGCCGGTCATGCATTCGGAGTGGATGCGCACCGGAACAGGCCCCGCGGGATCAAATCCTTCGGATATGAACGCGATGTGGGGCATCCTTTCAGAGGGTTTATCGGCAAAGGCCAGCATGGTAAACTGGCCAAATTGCGTCGGGATCCGGGCTTCTGCTTGTCTTTGCATAATAGTCGGTGGGGCTAAAAGTATCACACCCCAGCGAGAAAGGATTGAAAAATAAGATTGAGGGGGCAAAATTAAATCAAAACCCTTTTCATCGTTTATCCGAAACAGACAAACAACACATTGGTTTTCCCGAACGGGCAAAAGATTTCATTCAGGCAATAGCGCCGACAGTCATTCCCTTGTTGCGCATGTTTTTAAGTTTCCGGCCAAAATATATTTGTAAGGGAAGCAAGAGCAGGGTCGGGCCGAACCATTGCAGGTACCAGGGCAAAAAATGTGCTGCATTCACGGTAAAGGCCGTTGTAGACGCTGTAAAGGCGCCCATCATCGTTGTCGAGTGCAGGTGCATCCAGTCCAGCCGCAACAGCGTGCCCGGCTCGCGGAACACCTTCCAGTTTCTGACCGTATCGCCCAGCGACATGAACCCGAACACTGCAAACAGGATCGGCAGCGCGATCATGGTGCCTGCAAGAATATGCCAGGCAGCCATGCCAAGCATGTAAAGTGCATTCAGGCCCAGCATGGTGGTGTAACCAAAGTCAAAGGGCAAAACACGACCGCCTTTCATCAGAAAAACAGCCCGCACACCCCTGAACACGCCCGCCAGGACAAGTATGGCGATACCAAGCAAAAACTGGAAAAAGGGACGGTCCGGGTATTTGATAAAACCGCCGATGGAGGAAACGGCCACAATGAGCATGGCATAGAAAAATGTTTTGCCCACGATCCGGTGTTTTCGGGGATCCTTGAAATTGTAGAAAATGGCGAAGGGGCCGGTTATGAGTGTGGAAGCCCCGGCAATTACGTGGATATAGAGCGTGATTTTTCCAATGAGTTCAAACATGACTTCTCCTTTTTGTAAAACGATGGGACAAAGGAAAAGCCTGTGACAATACGGCGCCGGAATGAGGGACAAGAGGCGCTTCTTCGGGGTGAAATGCAACTGGCAGGGGCGAAACGGGTATTTCAGGGGCGAATTGCAAGGCATTCCCCGCTCCGGCATGCATTTTTTACGGCCTCAGGTTTCATCCAGTCTGGCCCGCAGGGTCTCGTTCAGGTTTCGCGAAACAGGGATGGTTTCGTCGGCGCCGGCAAGATGAAGCCGGTATCCCTGGGCGTTGCCGCTCACATTTTCCAGCTTGTCAAGGTTGGCAATGTAGGTCCGGTGGCAGCGAAAAAACTGCGGGTATCCGGCCAGCGCCTCCTCCATTTTTTTCATGGTGGCACGCAGGATGCGCTTTTTCAGCCGGCCATCTTCCGTATAAAACACCTGCACGTAATTATCCGCGGCAGAAAGAAAGAGTATCGATGACGTATCCAGTTGCAGGGTTTCATTCTGGTTGTCGCCCGTCAATGTCACCTGCGAATGCATGGTGATCGCATGCGGATGCACCTGAAGGGACATTCGAGCGGCTTCCGCCACATACCGTCGGTTCATTTTCATTTGCCCCATATAGGCGCCAAACATGATCGGAAAAATTCCGACGGCGAAGGTCAGCACCTGCCAGGTCGCGAAGGTTCCGGCGTTCAGGGGCACGTGCCAGAGAAAGCGGGCAAGCAGCAAATTGCCGGCGCCGACACAACCCACAAAAAAGATATTGAAGAGTATTTCCTTCCAGACCAGCCACTTTTCTTCATCGAATATTTTCGGCAAAATAACGCTCAAACTGCTGACAATCAGCATAACAGCGAGAGTAACCAGTCCAAAAAACGAACATATTTTCAGGTAAGCCCACTCTTCTCCCCGGTTTATTTGCATGCCGAACGGTCTGAAAAAGTACAGGAAAAGTGCCACGAAAGCGCCCGCCCACAGGCCGGTACGAAACGCACTGTTCCATCCTTTTTCAAATGGATACGGTTGTATCAGCCACTGATATATGCGATGTATCATAAGGTCGCAAAGGTCCGCAATTCCGGTTACCGGACAAACCGCACCTCGACTGTGACCAGGGGTATCTTGCCGGGCACCCAGTCCCAGGTTTTTATCAACCGAACCGCTTCTTCGTCACAGCCGTAGCCCAGTGAGCGCAGGGTGATGAAATTCTGGGGTTCGCCATTTCCGTTTACCGAAAATTGAAGACGCACCGTACCGCTTATGTTGTTGTTGATGGCGTCAGGCGTCAGGCGCGCGTTTTGCCGCAGGTATTCGTTGAATGCATCCCAGCCGCCCGAAGGTTCGCTGATTTGAGGCTGCATAGCCTCGCGGGCTTCTTTTTTTTCGGCTTCCATGTCGGGCTTCACGTCTGTCTTGTGCCAGACACTGTCATTCTTGCGCGCCTTTGACGGCGCTTTTTTTGCATTCGACAAATCCTTGGTTGCAATTGCCTCGGCCGGCTGCACTTCATCCTGTTCCGTCGCTGAAAAGGACCCGGCCGCTTTATCTTCCAGCACAGGTA
>JAKOXM010000523.1 GCA_029781095.1 Bacteroidota bacterium | reverse complement strand
AGGCCATGATCAAGGCGTGCAGCGACAACAAAAAGAAACTCGCCATCAGATACCGGATGCAGCACGAACCCAATACGCAGGAAATCATCGGTTACGGACGGAATAAAACCTTTGGCAAAGTCAAACTGGTAACGGTAGCGGCCGGTTATTTCGACGCCCGCACCGATCACTGGAAGCAGAAGCGAAGCATGGGCGGCGGCGCCATGTTCGATATGGGCGTTTATTCGCTCAACGCCTCGCGCTATGTGACAGGTGAAGAACCACTTGCGGTACTGGCACAGGAACAAACCACCCGACCGGAAATTTACTCTCAAGCCGACGAGACTACGCTCTTCCAACTCGAATTCCCTTCCGGGGCACTGGCCAATTGCGCCACCAGCCTCGGCATGAATATGAATTACCTGTACGTGACGGCAGAAAACGGCTGGTACAAACTCGAACCGTTCCAGTCATACAGCGGCGTGCAGGGTACTGTAAGCAACGGGACGCTGCTCGATCACCAGATACCCAACGAGCAGGCAAAACAAATGGACGACGACGCCCTGGCCATAATCAACGACACGGCGCTGATTGTGCCCGGAGAAGAAGGGCTGCGCGATATCAAAGTAGTGGAGGCGATCCACCGCTCAGCCACGGAAGGGAAAAGAGTGCTGATCGGTTAAACGCGTTGTTATGATATAATTAATTGAAAATCAGTGCACTATTTGTGGGGCGGCAGGCAAAACCTCCACGGAGTCAAAGATCCCTCAGGCACCTGCTTTAACCCATGGCTGAAATCACAAGGATTCTCCCTTCAGGAAACCGATGATCTTGTCAACTTCCTGATTGGTCAGGTTGGCCCGCACCTGCATGTGCAGGCCGACGACTTCCCATTGATCTTTGTTATAGTGATCTTTGGGTGGCGCATTGTGGCATCTGTTGCAGTTTTCTCCCCACAATTGTGCGCCGCTTTCCTCCAGGATATTTTTGCTGGGGGCGCATTGGTCGGCAAAGGCTATGATGAGAAGCCCGATGAAAATACCGTATAGTATTTTTAATTTTTTCATGTTGTCTGGTTTAATCTTAGAAGCCTAAAATCAATTGACCGATAAAGGAACCGGGGGTGTCTTTCACCTTGGCGTAGGTCATTTTCAGGACACAATTCCACCGAAGCCAGTAATCGAGCGCAAACGTCTGCTGGGTAAAATCACCACCGCCCCACAATGCTTCCACGGGTGTGTTGTACCGCGCATACCGGTATCCGATCTCAAGATTCCGGATAAACGCATTGCCTGCCAGGCTTGGCCGCAGGAGAATGGCCCCGTATAATGCCGTTGCGTGGTTGTCAAATGTATAAGTCGTCGAATCTTCCGGTGTTGCGTAGCTGGCTTTGTCCACTTTTTGATCCTTCCATTCGCCCAGGATGCGGACGGTGCTTTTCAGCGCGCTTATGTTGTGGAAAAAATTGACGTCGAGTGCCAGCATTTTTACGCCCACATTTTCATCTCGCGACCCGCTTGCCCCCGTTTTTGAAGCGTTTTCGAAAGAAAAACCTGCCTCCAGACTGGAATTGGCGAGGGGAAGAATTCCGACACGGCCGCCAACGGCCTTGTTTTTATTGTTATCCAGAAAAGATTCGTAATCGAACTGGCCCGCGTCCGTGCCATCGGTCAGGAGTTGCGGGCCGTTGGAGAGCCACAGGTCGTAATTCATTTTTGCCGTGCCCAAAGGTATTCCGCCCTGGGCGCCAATACCCGTTTCAACCATGGCTCCAATGCCGCCGTCGCCGAATCCGACCGGGTCGTTGGCAAAGCGGTTGATGAAGTCTTCACCGTGACGCCCCCGGTATCCGCCGAATTTG
>JAKOXM010000520.1 GCA_029781095.1 Bacteroidota bacterium | reverse complement strand
TAAAAATGCTAAAGTTAACAACCACGACGATACAAAGCGTTATTCGCTTAATGTCAATAATTTACGTCGTAATACGCCGTGTCGTCGTGGTGTAATAATCGCACACCCTTAAAACCTTACCGTAAAAACGTGTCTCCCGTTTTCCCAGCGGTATTTCAACGCCCATCCGCTCACTTCGGCTGCCCGTTGGGCAATTGCGAGACCCAGACCCGTACCCTCCCCGTCGCTGCGGCCCGGGGCGAAACGGCGGAACACCTGCGTCGGATCGAGCGGCTCCGGGCCCGAGTTGCTGATCTCCAGTTTTTTATCTTCCATGGAGATGTCTACCGTGCCCTGCGTTGCCGTGTGGCGCAGGGCGTTTGTGAGCAGGTTGGACAGCAGAATATCGAGCAGCATGGCATTGGCATTGACAAACACAGGATTCAAATGTTTGATTTTCAGTTGAATACCTGATGTATCGGCAAGCGGCTGCAAAAAATCCAGTTGACGGGTGAGAACACCTGCTACGTCTGCCATCGTTTTGTCAGTATAGACCCGGTTGTCGATTTTAGAAAGAAGCAGCAGGTTCCGGTTGAGCCGGGCCAGCCGGTTGACGGATTGTGCGAGCTCGGCAACCGAACTGCTTTGTATTTCCGTCAATGAGGTATCCTGCATGAACAGATCGAGCTGCGCGCGCAGTACGGCAAGCGGGGTTTGCAGCTCGTGCGAGGCATTTTCGAAAAACTCTTTTTGTTGCTGCCAGCTGCGCAGACTGGATTCCGCCAATTCCGTCACGGCAGCATTAAGTTGCCGGAATTCAAGTACCTGTACGGGGGAAAAAACGGGCGCCTCGCTATGTTCGAGGTTGAAGCGGCGGATTTTTTCCAGGGTATCGTAAAACGGCTGCCACAATCGCTTGCTGATGCGCCGGGTGAGCCACAGCCAGCCCAGCAGAAGCGAACCGATCAGGGTGCCGTAAAGCAGCATCAGGGCCAGCACCAAATCTTCGGTTTCCAGTACCGAACTGCGCGCCAATATCTGGTAGCGCCCGCCGGCAAGGCCCGGCAGAGGAGTAAGCAGGCATCGGTAAGGCACCTTTTCCCGTTCGAGGCTGTCGAGCACCATGTCGTCGAACCAGCGGGGTGCCGTCTCGCCCGATACCGCCGGGCTGATCTGCATATCGCGTTGATAATCATTCCATACGGCGATTTCGGCGGGTGTAAAACGCGCAGAATACCGTTGTACGAAATCCTCCGTTTTTTGCGTCAGGCTTTCATCCACTTCATCGAGGTATATCCGCCAGGTGGCCCAGTACGCCAGAGGAAGGCTCGCTGCCACCAGAAGCAGTGCGAATACGGCAAATTGTCGCAGGGTGATGTCCAGGAGTTTTTTCATGCCAGCCACTGGTAACCCAGCCCGTAAATGGTTTTGATATAATCGTTGCAACCGGCCCGCGCAAGTTTTTTCTTCAGGTTTTTGATATGGGCATATACAAAGTCGTGGCGGTCGAGCATGTCTGCCATATCGCCCGACAGGTGTTCGGCGATTGCGCTTTTCGACACGACCCGGCGGCGATTGCCGGCGAGGTAGAGCAGCAGGTCGAATTCCGAGCGCGTCAGTTCGAGCGGACGCTCGTGTACGGCGGCCGTACGGGCCTGCAGATCGATTGTCAACTCGTTGAATATGAGGGTATTTTGACCGCCATCGAATTGTTTTCGCCGTACCACGGCATGGATACGCGCCAGTAGTTCAGCGAGGTGAAACGGTTTGCTCATGTAATCGTCTGCGCCGAGATTCAGTCCCCGGATGCGGTCGTCGAGGCCATCGCGGGCGGTAATAATAATGACGCTGTCGGCCCTGCCTGCCTGCCGCATGGATTCGAGCAGGCGAAGGCCATCGCCGCCGGGCAGTGACAGGTCGAGCATGATACAGTCGTACCTGTAAAGTGCGGTCTTGTCTTCGGCTTCTGCAAAGGTGGCCGCCGTTTCGCATTGAATGCCTGCCACATTCAAATATGCTACGATGCCGGCTGCCAGCGCCCGTTCGTCTTCGATGAGCAGCATTTTCATAGGCGCAAAAGTCTGATATTGTCGACCTCGCATGAAAGAACACGGATTAAAGGGATCGGACACGGATTTTTTAACACGATCTGTGCCCTGTATACTTGTAAGGTTGACGACATAACTGCAAAAGTGCGGTGGTGATTTTGAATAAAATTTGAAGGTATGACAAGAAGCGTACATTTTTTCCGGTTGCAACAATCCGGCAATTCTTCCTGTTCTTTGTTGCTGGAAACCCGCTATGGAATTATTTTACCGCGAATTCGGCCAGGGCAGCCCGGTCCTTATCCTGCACGGATTGTTTGGATTTTCCGACAATTGGCAAACCATTGCCAAGGGGCTGTCGGAAAATCACCTGGTCATTACGCCCGACCTGCGCAACCACGGTCGCTCGCCGCACGTATCGACTAATACGTACCCGGATATGGCTGAAGACCTGCACACCTTTATGGAGCAGCACTGGATATTCAGCGCTGCTCTCGTGGGGCACAGCATGGGCGGAAAGGCTGCCATGCAACTCGCCCTGTCGTACCCCGATACAGTGGAACGGCTGGTGGTGGTAGACATCGCTCCCGGGCGCGCGGAAGACAACCATTCTTCGATATTTGACGCCTTGCACAGTATGGATTTGTCGAAAATGACCACCCGGCAGGAAGCGGAAACCTACCTTGCCGGGCGAATTCCGGACATGGGGACGCGGCAGTTTTTGCTGAAAAATATCACCCGGGAAGAAAACGGGCGTTTTACCTGGAAAATGAACCTGCCCGTTTTATGGAAGTCTTACGAGGATATTCTGGCTCCGGTGACGGGTCCGCCATTTGACAAACCTGCACTTTTTATCCGGGGAAGTCGCTCGGATTATATCAAAGACAGCGATTTTCCGTTAATAAAATCCCTGTTTCCGCAGGCCGAACTCGTAACCGTCGCGGGAGCAGGGCATTGGGTACACGCCGACAAGCCGGCAGAGTTGCTGGAAATATTGAAAAAATTTCTAAATCCTTAAAAACAAGATATTGACTTTCAATAGATTATGAAAAATAAACGCTTGTTACTGCTTGCCTTTTCGCTGCTCGCTCTTTCACCGCTATGGTCGCAGCAGAGCAAATACTTCGACATTTCCAAAAACCTCGAAATTTTTGCCAACGCCTATAAAGAGGTGAACCACTCGTATGTGGACGAACTCGACCCGGGCAAGGTGATGCGCCAGGGCCTCGACGCCATGCTCGAAGGCCTCGATCCATATACCAACTACATCTCCGAAACGGATATTGAAGGATACCGCATCCAGACCGACGGCAAATACAACGGTATCGGGGCTGAAGGGCAGCAAATGGGCGATTATATGATCGTCACGGAAATTTACGAGAACAGCCCCGCCCACAAGGCAGGACTGAAAGTCGGCGACGCCATCCTCGCGGTTGACGGGCAAAGCGCCAAAGGCAAAACGGAACGCGAGGTGCTGGAATTTCTGCGCGGCTTTCCCGGCACGCAGGCCGATCTGGTCGTGCGCCGGCCGGGTGAAAGCAAGGAACTGAAAATCAGTCTGCAACGCGAAGAAGTGGATATTCCGAACGTGCCCCATTTCGGGCTGGTGGCCGAGGACATCGGTTATGTCAACCTCACCACTTATACGCGCGATGCCGCCCGCAACGTCGGAAACGCATTGCACGACATGAAGACCAAGAACCCGCACCTGAAAGGCCTCATTCTCGATCTGCGCGACAACGGCGGCGGCCTGCTCAATGAAGCGGTCAGCCTTGTCAACCTCTTCATTCCGCGCGGCGAACTGGTGGCCAGCACCAAAGGGAAAGTGCCCGAATGGGACAATATCTTCAAGACCTTCAATAACCCGATGGATGAAAACATCCCGCTTGTGGTGCTGATCAACAAGATGAGCGCCTCTGCCAGCGAGGTCACCTGCGGCGCGCTGCAAGACCTCGACCGGGCCGTCCTTATGGGTCAGCGCAGCTACGGCAAGGGTCTCGTGCAAAACATGAAAGACCTCGGCTACAACGCCCGGGTAAAACTCACCACCGCTAAATACTATATTCCTTCGGGCCGCTGTATCCAGGCCGTTCGTTACAAAAACGGCGAACCCGTCGATATCCCCGAATCGGAGCGCGCGCAGTTTAAGACGCGCAACGGCCGCGTTGTGCTCGACGGCGGTGGCGTCAAGCCCGATGTACTGTTGCCCCACGATACGGCAGCCGGCGTCGTGACTGCGCTGCTCCAGCAGCATATTATCTTCGATTACGCGACACAATACGCGCTCAGGCATCCCTCTATCGATTCGATCGAGCTGTTCTCGTTCACCGACTGGGACGATTTTTCACGTTTTGTTCAGAGCAAAAATTTCGAATACGAAAGCGCTTCGGAAAAGAAACTCAAAGAACTCCGGGCCATCGCAGCAAGTGAGAATTACCCGATCGGCGCCGATATACAAGCTATGGAAACCAAGATCAAGTCGGATAAGAAAGACGACCTGGTCAAAAACAAGTTGCGGATACTGCACGAGATCGAGCAGGAGATCGTGGGACGCTACTATTTCCAGCGCGGCAAGGTGAGAAAAAGCCTTAAAAACGATCCGGAAGTCGAGGAAGCCGTCAAACTGCTCAACGACCCCGGACGCTATAAGGCAATCCTGGCCGGCAATAGTTGAGGCAATGATAATGGCCGGAATTGTTGTAGAATTACAGCGCGGCTTGAATTGATGTTATCATGGTAAAACCTTTGAAACGGTGTGATGACCTGAATTTTATCACCCTGTTCCGGCAATTAAAAATATGGGTTTAAAATTCATAATAAATTTTGTATTTTGCTGATAGTCAATAAAATAAAAGCATTAACCTTCGCCGGGATTGCCGGCATTTTGTTAAGGTTTTCAAAAAATAAACTTGCATTTAGGTTAAATGACTTATTTTGTTGCCGCTTTGAAAAACAGGAATCATTTCATTAGTTAAAAGTTTCATCTATTCTCATGAAAAAAGCGATTTTATTCTTCTCCTTTTTCTTCGCTTTAGGTATTGCTTCGGTTAATGCACAATCATGCCACGGCAGTGCAAGTGCCGGCAAATCCTGCTGCGCCAGCAAAGCTGACAAGGCTGCTTCTTCCGATGCAAGCATAGAAAAACGCCAGTCTGACGACGGTGCAGTATCTTTTGTTCGCAAAGAGACAGATACCCAGGGTAATGTGAAATTTGTAAGCGTTCAGTTTGACGAAGATTCCAATACATTCGTGAACGTAGCGCCGAAATCCGCTACGGTTTCTACCGACGATAAAGCCGGTATGACGAAAAAATCCTGCTCCGCATCTGAAAAGAAAGCGTGCTGCGCGGGCGGTGCCGGCAAGGCTTGCTGTGCAGCGAAATCAGCAAAAGCCGAGCAGTAAAAACAGGTCGGGAAAATGTCACGGAATGCGTTCCGTTGAAAACAAAAGCCTTTAAAAAGCGTTTTTATTCCTGACAAAATAATGACATCTAGCGCAATTTTGCCAAAACAATAAGGCAAAAAAAGCGTTTTCTAAGAAGTTTTCATTTGGTTTTTTGGGGTTTATTAGCCGTCGGATTACGTAAGTAATTTCCGGCGGCTTTATTTTTTTATACCCTTTCCAGTAAGCGCCCCGCCTGCTCCAGCAGGTCCTCCGTTTTGGCAAAGCAAAATCGGATTACCTTGTCGGCACTCACCCCTTTTAAAGCATCGGACGAATAAAACGACGACACCGGAATGGCTGCCACGCCGAATTCCGTCGTGAGTCGCTTGCAGAAATCGAGGTCATGCTCATCGCTGATGGCCGAATAGTCGAACAATTGAAAATAGGTGCCTTTACAAGGCAGCGGACGAAAGCGTGTGCCGGCCATCGCATCGAGAAAATAGTCGCGTTTCTGCTGGTAGAAATCGGGCAGTCCCGTGTATTCCGCAGGGTCGGCCATAAAATCGGCAAAGGCGGCCTGCATCGGGTGGTTGGCGCTGAACACGTTGAACTGGTGCACTTTGCGGAACTCTCTTGTCAGCTCGGGCGGCGCCACACAATACCCGGTTTTCCAGCCCGTGTTGTGGTAGGTTTTTCCAAAAGAATAGATGGCAAGCGTGCGCTTGTACAATTCCGGGTAGCGCAGGGCAGAAGCGTGCTGCTCGCCGTCGTATATCAGGTGTTCATATACTTCATCGCTCATCACGAGGACATCCGTACCCCGTAATAATTCGTTGATAGCCAGCATGTCAGGTTCCCGCAGTATGGTTCCGGTAGGGTTTTGCGGGGTATTGAGACAAAGCATGCGCGTGCGCGGGGTGATCAGCCGGCCTACCTCGGACCAGTCGACTTTGTAATCGGGCGCCGAAAGCGCATGCACGACGGCTGTTCCGCCGACGGTTTCAACCGAAGGGCGATAAGAATCGTAGCAGGGTTCGAGCAGGATAACCTCATCTCCCGGCCGTACAAAAGCCGCAATGGCGCAAAAAATGGCCTGGGTTCCTCCGGCGGTGACGGTGATCTCGGTATCCGGGTCCACTTTCGCGCCGTATGTAAGCCGGATCTTTTCAGCGATGCGCTCGCGCAGGAGCGGCACGCCCGGCATGGGGGAATACTGGTTGTCGCCCCGGGCCATGTGCTCTGTCACGAGCTGCTGCAGTCGCCCGGAAGGATTAAAATTGGGGAACCCCTGAGAGAGATTAATAGCGCCGACCTGGTTGGCCAGGCCCGACATGACGGTGAAAATGGTGGTGCCCACGTTGGGCAGTTTGGACTGGATTTGCATGGCTGGGCGGTGTAGTTACTGGTTGGCGGGTTACAGGTTGGCGGTCTGCGGCGCCCAAAGGTAAATTGCCGTGGTTAATCCGGTCTGCTGAGTTTATTGGTATTTCACATAAATTTCATCAATCTTCGTTGCCAGTACGCGGTCTTTGTGCGTGACGATATTGCCCGCATCATGTGTGGCAAGTTGTATTTCGACGGTGTTCCACACATTGCTCCAGCTGGGATGGTGGTTTTGTTTTTCTGCGTGAAGCGCTACTTCTGTCATAAAAGCGAATGCTTCCGCAAAGTCTTTAAAGCGAAAAGTGCGCTGCAGGCGATTTTTATCTTCTTGCCACATGGGTTCGAGCGTATTGAAAATGTGAGTGATATGAAACGATGTATATTGAAATAGAAGGTACGGGTAAAAGTTCAGGTCACATTATAAAAATTCAGGGCCAACGTTTTCACTGCAAAAAGGCGTCTGGTCTTTTACAAACAAAAACGTTGCTATATGAAATACAAAAATCTACTTGTTCTGATCGCCATCGTGGTTTCAGGAACAGCCCTCCAGTCGCAAAGCTGGTTTGAAAACAATCCGCAGTGGGTCAATAATTACTTCGCCGGTTTCGCGGGATACGGCTTTGAGTACGTTTCTATTTCAGGCGATACCGTAGTGCAGGGCAAGCCGGCAAAAGTGTTCAAGCGTTTCCGCGATATGAATATCATACCGGACAACACCGATTTTCGCATCGTCCGGCAAAATGGCGACACCATCTGGTGCTGGAATAACACCCAAAACCAGTTTTTCGTGAATTATAATTTTTCGCTGGGTGTGGGCGATTCCGTGGTGGTGCCGCACTACTGGGACAACAATTTGAGTTTGACCTACGTGATTGAAAATACGGGCTCGGTATTTATTGCCGACCAATCGCTTCGTTTTCAAAGCGTTAATGTGATGTCAGGCTTTAATACGCTAAAATGCGCAGCGCTTATCGTTGAAAAAATCGGGATGCTCAACGGAGAATGCATCAATCCGGACGATAACTCAAAATACATTGATGGTCACCATTTTTTCCTCGATGAAGGCAATATGGCCATTATAGATGGTCCTGCGTGGCACTTGTGCCGCTTCCAGAACGATAAAGGAAAATACGTGGCATCGGGATCCAATTGCGATGCGCTCACAGGCACAGATGATCCTGGTGATGACAATGCCGTATTCAGGCTTGCTCCCAACCCCTTCGGCGATCAATTTTCCGTCGTATCACCGAATGGTGAAGCGATCTCCCGGGTACTGCTATTCGATTGCTCCGGTAAACTGCTAAAGTCCGTCTCAACGCCTGAAAACGGGGTAGTTGCAACGGGGGAACTTCCCGCCGGGCTTTATTTCATAGAGGTCATCTACGGACAACAACAGCGCTCTTTTTTAAAAGCGGTAAAACAGTAAACAGGAGTTCACCCTGGATTTGACCCAAAGAGCCTTTTTAATTCCCGGGTGATTCATGTTTTAGAGCGTGTTCGGGAATTTATTCTGAGCCGAAAGGGAGCAAATTTTATTTTAGGCAAGGCAAATTTTGCAGCCG
>JAKOXM010000494.1 GCA_029781095.1 Bacteroidota bacterium | reverse complement strand
GGTTCCTGGCTGCACAATGAGATCGTCAAGGTAGATGAAGGCATCGACTATTTCGACGTCAGCCCTGCCAGCAACCGTTTGGCCGGTACGATGGTGCGCAACCAGATCGGTACGTCTATCTCCGCGTTCTTCGGCTACCAGGTAATCGGACTGTTCAATTCGGGTAACCTCGTGCCTGATTCCGTACAGGCCGGCGCCGGCGTAGGTCGTTTCAAATACGCCGACCTCAACGGTTTCGACGACAACGGCAAACTCACCGGCAAACCGGATGGCAAAATTGATGCCGCCGACCGTACGTTCATCGGCAGCCCGGTGCCCAAGTTTACCGGCGGTGTCAACCTGAAAGTCACGGTAGGCCAGTTTGACGTGGAAACCTATCTGTACACCTCGCTGGGCAACAAGATATTCAACCTGTCCAAATGGTTTACCGATTTCTATCCTTCGTTTAAAGGCGCAGCCATCGGCGCAAGGGTAAAAGACTCCTGGACGCCCAACAACCTGAATGCTGAAACGCCTATCTTCGAAGACGTTTCCAATTTCAGCACCAACACGCAGCCCAACTCCTGGTACGTTGAAGACGGCTCTTACCTGCGCATGCAGAACCTGACGATCGGTTACAACCTCGACGGAAGTCTGATGAACAGGCTGAAAGTGAAACGCGCACGGATCTACGCTGCTACGAACAATATTTTCACCATTTCCAAGTACAAGGGTCTCGACCCGGCAGTAGGCGGAGCGGCTGACACGAACTTCGGTATCGACGTGGGCAACTACCCGGTAACACGCAGCTTTATGGTCGGCCTTGGTGTAACATTCTGATCAAATACATGCAGTTTTACTTGCGAATAGGCTCCGGCCTTTTTCTCAAACAATTCATAAAATAAAATAACATGAAAAAAATGTCGAATAAATTATTGCTGATTGCCCTGGCTGCATTTGCAATAAATCTTCTCATAAGCGCATGTAAGAAAAGTTTTTTGGACGTAACGCCGACTTCTGCTTTGACGGAAGAAGTGTTGAGTTCAAAAAAGGGCCTGGATGGCCTCCTGATCGGATGTTACAGCGTGCTTACAGGCCGTGACCAGCTCTTCTATTCCGGTTTCGGCAACTGGGTTCATGGCAGCATATTGGGCGGCGAAGCCAACAAAGGCACCAACGGCGGTGACCAGGCTGTCGTCAATCCGGTTCAGCGCTTCGAAACGCTCCCGAACAATGACCTGCCTGCACAAAAATGGCGTATCTGCTACGAGGGTGTTGCACGCTGCAATACGCTCCTGCGCCTGGTCGGCTCTACCACCGACCCGAACGTCAAGCCTGAAGACAAAACCAACCTGATGGCCGAGGCTCGTTTTCTGCGCGGATTCTATTATTTTGAACTGCGCCGCACTTTCGGTTTCGTACCTTATGTGGACGAGTCCATGACCGCTGAACAGGCAGTCAGTGTGCCCAACGACAGGGATATTTATCCGTTTATCGAGGCCGACTTTACGTATGCCAAAGATAACCTGCCCGCTACCCAGTCGGCTGCCGGACGCGCCAACAGCTGGGCTGCAAAGGCATTTCTCGCTAAAGTGCACCTGTACCAGGGCCATTATGCAGAAGCCAAAGCGCTGTTCGACGACGTTATCGCTAACGGTCAAACGGCAAACGGCCAGAAATACGACCTGATGGAAAAGTACGCCGATTTTTTCAAGGCTGAAAACGACAATAACAAGGAATCGGTTTTCGCTGCGCAAACAGCCGTAAACACGGGCAGCACCGCCAACGCAAACGGCGAACACGTGCTGAATTTCCCGTACAACTCCGGTTCTGACGGCCCTGCCGGCTGCTGCGGCTTCTTCCAGCCGAGCTTCGACCTCGCCAACTCGTTTCGCACAGATGCCAACGGCCTTCCGTTGCTCGACGGATCTTATAACAACCCGGCGAACGAAGTGAAAAGCGACTGGGGTTTGAAATCGGCCGACCCGTTCACACCCGATGCAGGAAACCTTGATCCGCGCCTCGACCACTCGGTTGGCCGCCGCGGCATCCCGTACCTCGACTGGATCGATCACCCCGGTGACAACTGGATTCGTGACCAGGCATATGCAGGCCCGTATTCTCCGAAGAAGTTTGTGTTCTACAAAGCCACCCAGAATACGCTCACGGACGGATCGTCCTGGACGCGTGGCTGGACTGCTATCAACCAGCCGCTCATGCGTTTTGCTGACGTGTTGCTGATGGCAGCAGAGTGCGAAGTAGAAGCCGGTACCCTTGAAAAGGCCCGCGAATACGTCAACCGCGTGCGCGCACGCGCAGCAAACCCCGCTTCCTGGGTGAAAAGGTCCGACGGATCGAATGCAGCTAACTACGTAATCGGTCTTTACAACACGCCGTGGACCGACAAAACGGCTGCCAATACGGCTATCCGTTTGGAGCGCAAACTCGAACTTTCCGGCGAAGGCCACCGCTTCTACGACCTGGTTCGCTGGGGTGTTGCAGCGCCCGTGCTGAATGCTTACCTGAGTTTCGAAGGCGCCCGCCTCACCAATGCACTGGGCGGCGCTCACTTTACGGCAGGCAAAAACGAAGTTTATCCGATTCCGCAGGCACAGATCGACATTCAGGGCGCAGATGTTCTGCACCAGAACAATGGATATTGATTAACCGTCATAAAGTAGGTGTGCAAAAATAAAGACGGTTATAAAATGGGCGATGGTGTGAATGTTAGCACATTAGCACATTTTTTAATTAGCACATTCACTTAGTTTGGTTTAGTAATTAGCATTATTCAGGGGCGGGCTTAAGAATTTTTCATTTGATCAAACAGAATTGAAAAATTGCTTTTGCTCGCCCCTTTTTTATTGAAATCCCTGTCCTCTGGGTATCTTGGCCTTCCAATATGAAAGCCTGAAAAGGCTCCTTGAATTTCTATTTTTGAAACAAGTTTTAACCATCGAACGAATGCTAAGTGCCGTGCTTGGTAATTCCTGCTCTTTCCGTCGCCCCGATACCCGTCCCCTCTTTCCGCTGAAAATCTTTTTCTGCTTGTTATTACTGGCGGGGCTGGCCGGTTGCGGCAGGGACAAAACATTGTTCAATCTGCTGGACAGCAAACAAACAGGTGTCGATTTCAATAACCATATTACCGAATCTGACTCGGTCAATATCCTAAATACCGAATTCATCTACAACGGCGGTGGCGTAGCCATCGGCGATTTGAACGGCGACAGCCTGCCTGACCTGTATTTCACCGGAAATCAGGTGGAAAACAAACTATACCTGAACCGGGGCCACCTCAAATTTGAAGACGTTACCCAAAAAGCAAACGCGCAGAAAAAGCCGGGACAATGGTCGTCGGGGATCAATATTGTCGACATCAACCGGGACGGCAAAGCAGATATTTACGTTTGCAATACCTTCGTAAAAGACCCTGAAAAACGAAGAAACCTGCTTTTTATCAACCAGGGCAACGACGCTGAAGGCATCCCGCACTTTGTCGAAATGGCCGCTGCTTACGGTATAGACGATACCACGCATTCCTCCAACGCACAGTTTTTTGACTACGACAACGACGGCGACCTCGACCTTTTCATCGCTACCAACTATATGGACAGGTGGAACCCCAACGGCTTTAGAAAAAAAATAGCCGACGGTACCGACGTCAACCGCGACCGTCTGTTTCGCAACGATATGAATGCCGAAGCCGGGCACCCCGTTTTCACGGAGGTGACCGCACAGGCAGGCCTTGTGTGGGAAGGGTACAGCCACAGTTCATTGATCGCCGACCTGAATAATGACGGCTGGCTTGACATATACGTGGCGAACGACTACGTAACCAATGACCTGATCTACATCAACAACCACGACGGTACTTTTTCCAACCGTATCGAACAGATATTCAAGCACGAGTCGGGCTCCGCCATGGGCAGCGACATCGCCGATATCAACAACGACGGGCAGCCCGATTTTTTTACGACCGAGATGCTGCCTTACTATAACAAGCGTAAAAAACTGTTTCTGGGCGGCAACAACTACGCAGTTTATGCCAATAATGAAGAGTACGGCTACCAATACCAGTACGCGCGCAACACCCTCCAGCTCAACCGGGGCATCAACCCTGAAACAGGCCTGATGGCATTCAGCGATATCGCGTTTTATGCAGGCGTGCAGGAGACGGAGTGGAGCTGGGCGCCGCTGATGGCAGACTTCGACAACGACGGCAACCGCGATATTTTTGTCTCCAACGGTTTTCCCCGCGACGTGACCGACCACGATTTTTCGGATTACCGGAGCCAGGTCAACTTTCTGGTCTCTTCCATGGAACTGCAAAACCTGATACCAAAAATCAAGGTGCCGAAATTCGTTTTCAGAAACAACGGCGATCTCCGATTTTCCGATTTCTCCGAAAAATGGGGCGTGAATATCCCCGCTTTCTCAAACGGCGCCGCTTACGGCGACCTCGACGGCGACGGCGACCTCGATCTGGTTGTTAATAATATCAACGACAACGCCTTTGTGTTTCAAAACACCCTGAATGACAAAAAGAAAGAGGCCAACTATATCCGCTTCCGCCTTGAAGGAGACAGCCTGAACCCCGATGCTTTCGGAGCAAAAACAACCCTTTACTGGGACGGAAAAATGCAAACGGCGATACAACTCGCCGCCAGAGGCTACATTTCGGCTTCCGAAAAAACGGTTCATTTCGGCCTGGGCGCCACAACAAAAATCGACTCGGTCGTGGTGCGCTGGAATGAAAAGGAATCCACCGTCCTGACCGACCTCGCAGCCAACCAGACGGTCGTCATCCGGTACGGCGACCATCCCGTCCCGGTTGCTGTCAAAGCGGTAACCGCCGGGTTGTTTACACCGATGGATTCGGCGCAGCTGGGCGTTCAGTACGTACACAGTGAACGGGATTTTGTAGATTTTGACCTGCAGCGCACACTCCCGCACAAGTATTCCCAGTACGGCCCGGCCGTGGCCGTCGGCGATATGAATGGCGACGGCCTCGACGATGTTTACCTGAGCGGCAGCGATCTCCGCGACGGCACCTGGCTGATCCAGACCCCGGAAGGCAAATTCATTTCACAATCAGCGAATTATAAAACCAATCCGGAAAAAAAAGGAGAGGAACTGGGCGTATTGCTGTTCGATGCCGACAACGACGGCGACAACGACCTTTACCTCGTTCATGGCAGTTATGAATACAATCCCGGGTCGCCTTTTTACCAGGATCTGCTTTGGGTGAACGACGGGAAAGGGCATTTCAGCATGGCGCCACAGGCGCTGCCCGAGGCATTTGCCGCCGGACAATGTGTAAAAGCCGCCGATTTTGACGGCGACGGCGACCTCGACCTGTTCGTAGGCGGTCGCGTGCTGCCTTTCGCCTACCCGAAACCGGATCGAAGCCTGTTGCTGCGCAACGATACAAAAGAAAAGGACAAACCGGTTTTTACGGATGTGACGAAACAAGTCTGCCCGGAACTCGAATACGCGGGCATGATCGGCGACGCACTCTGGACCGATTTTAATAACGACAACCGCCCTGACCTGATCGTGGCAGGGGAGTGGATGCCACTTACGTTTTTTCAGAATGAGGGTGGCACTTTTAAAAATATTACTTCCGGAACCGGCATCGCCGATAAACTCAACTGGTGGACGAGCCTGGCCGGCGCCGATTTTGACAACGACGGCGATATCGATTACATCGCGGGCAGCTTCGGGCAGAACCTTTACTTTAAATGCAACGCCGAAGAACCGCTTCGGGTATATGCCAAAGATTTTGACTCGAATAATTCGGTCGACCCCTTCATTTCCTGTTACTGGCGCGATTCCCTTGGCCGCAAAAAGGAATACTTCTACCATACGCGCGACGACATGGTGAAGCAGCTCATACAGATCAAACGCAAGTTCCTGACCTACGGGGCGTTGGGCGAAGCGACGGTGCAGGATGTGTTTTCTCCTACCGAACTGAAAGGAGCCATGATATTGAGTGCAAACTGGATGTACAGCAGTTTTATAGAGAATCTGGGCAACGGTCATTTCAAGATCACACCCTTGCCATATCAGGCCCAACTCGCTCCCGTCTACGGTATTTTGCCCTATGACTATGACCACGACGGCCTCAC
>JAKOXM010000487.1 GCA_029781095.1 Bacteroidota bacterium | reverse complement strand
ACGCAGTTCGTCCGATCCATCGGACGCAAGGACGACTCGCAATGACACAATTCACGACTTTGCAAATGCCGTGACGTTGGTGCAAGACACGTTTGACCTGCGCGGAAATGGATTCAGTACAAGGGTTTGCGCTTCCAAACGTCTTGCCGATTGCAAGCGCCAGTGAAGGTCAGAGTGCGGACACTTTTGTCCCACCGATTCAACAAGGAGCAGAATCATGAAACGCAATATCATTCTCGGTAAGTTCGCTTTGATCTGTCTTTTGTTCATTGCTCTCGGCGTGCTGCTCGTACCTTCAGCGCATGCCGTAGATGATGTGACCCCGCCTGTCTTGGTAGATTTTTCGTTCACGCCGACGACGGTTGATGTGACTAATGGACCGGCGACGGTGACGTTTACCGCGCATATTACGGACGATCTTTCGGGAATCCAGCAGGGCACTGTATTTTTGCAAAGTCCTGCGGGAGGTGGATATACGGGCTGGTTCGGCCTTCTCTCTGGGACGACGCTGGATGGGGTTTACCAGGCTACGGTGACCATACCGCAGTTTGTCGAGGAGGGAACCTGGACGGTCTGTTGTCTTGATCTAAGAGACGCCGTGGGCAACATTACAGTTGTCCACACTGCGCAACTCCAAGCCGCAGGGTTCCCGACACAATTGACCGTTCAGCCGCAGTTCGTCTTTCCCAAGACCGGCATTCTCGACAACTTTAATCGCGCGAACGGGGCGCTCGGCTCGAACTGGAGCGGCTCTTCCGGCAAGGAGGACTATCGCATCGCCAACAAGCAGGTGGACGTCCGCGACGGCGGACCGATCTATTGGAAACCGAGCAGTTTTGGAGCAGATCAGGAAGCATTCGTCAAGCTCACGACCGTTGACTCGAAAGCAAAAGCGCAGGGTCTGCTTCTCAAGGTGCAAGGCAATCAAGGGAATTGGCGAAAAGGCGCCATTGCCGTACTGTATGATGCCAAAGGCAATGGCGGTGTTGCCGCTGTGCGGCTACAGACCTACCGACCCGGGACGAGCGATTGGTTCGCTTACCCCGTCATCCCGGTCACGTTCCAGAATGGCGATCAATTCGGCGCGCGCGCGTTGGCAAACGGCGATGTACTGATTGTCAAGAACGGGACGCTGGTCGGGACTGTGAGCTTGAACGCCGCCGATCAAGCGTTCTTTAACAGCAAGGGAGGACGCATCGGAGTAGGGTACTTGAAAGGAGGCGTCGGCTTTTTTGACGACTTTGGCGGCGGGACGATGACACCGTAACATTACAGCCGATAGGAATTGCTATCACCGGGGCGACCGGGCTTTTAGGACGCAAGGTGCTGTTTGAATTTCTCAAGCAGCACCTTACCCAACTCAACATGCTCAAGGTGATTGTTTAATGCGTCCTTATTGAATGAAAGGAGCACAAGGATGAGAAAGGTCCTCGCCATTCTGTTACCAACCTTTTTGATTCTTCTTTCTACCTCTGCGTGCATCACTCTCACAGCACCCACGCCCACACGCGACCCAGGGGAAATGGACTACCTCGTTACGCTCTGACAAATCTTTCAGGAAGAGGACCAGACCAGTAAGCGATTTAGGAAAGATCCCGAAGACTATGCGTCGGGGGGAAGTCTCGATCGGTATTCTGACGCGATCCGAGAGGCTCAGGATTGGTATGAGGAGGCGACGTTCGAATTGGAACAGGCGGGACGGAAGGCTCCGTCAAAGTACCAAGACTTGACACAAGTGTGTGTCAAATACTTGCGAGAGCGTAGCGAAGCCATGCGCCTGATGGCTGATGGAACCGCCTTGGTAAACTTTACATTGGTACGTCAAGGAATAGACAAATTCATACAATCAAGTTCTACACAAAACGAAGTTGCCACCGAACTCAAAAAACTGATCGGGAATAGGTGAGTCTTTTTACTTTTCTTTACGCGCGCTGCTCTTGCTCGCCGCTTCCGATTCAAAAAGAGAACAAGTTATGAAACGTCCACCTCTTCCCCTCATCATTTTTTTCGGCGTCGTTGCCATCGCTTGGCTCGGTTTCGCCGAAACGCGCGCTGCGCCGCAAGGTTCGACTACTTTGAACGCGGGACAAACCCTGACCATTAGAGCGAACGGCTGCGCGCTCAAGGTGACAAAAAACACGCCCGCGCTTGTCAAAGTGAAATGTGTGACGACCACGCAGCAAAATTC
>JAKOXM010000469.1 GCA_029781095.1 Bacteroidota bacterium | reverse complement strand
TGCGCAGGACAAGCCGGTTGAAATCGAAATTGGAATCGAGGCCCTGGTCGCCGCTTTTATCCTTTTGCGTATCGAAGCCGGCAATTTCAAGCGCTGAAAGTTCGCGGCGGTTTGCCACGTCGGCCTGGCCGGTCTGGCTGTTGATGTGCGTAAAAAATACTCCCTGAATTACGCCTCGCGTATCGTTGGAATAGAATCCGGTGCAGTACAAATCATTATTGGGGGCGAGTTTGAAGGTCATGTCGGTCACAAATTTGTCTTGCAGGCCCAGAATCAATTCTTTGGGTTTTTCGCCCGTCGCATCGAACCGGAAGATGATCATTTTGTAGGCGGGTCTGCGCTTTCCGTTCTTTTTCTTCGATTCCCTGGTGCTGCCCTCGTCGTACACTTTACCCAGCATATACACCTGGCCGTCGTTGGCTATGGTCCAGGAACGCACCGAGAGCCGTTCCTGTGAATAGGGCAATACGATGCTTTTATTCCAGATTTTATTGAGTTTGTTATCGAGTACTGCGAGGTTGATCCTGGATTTGATGTCATCGTCGTCGTGGTCGGCTCCGGCAGCCAGGAGTATCTTTGAAGTATCTTCCGATATTCTCCAGATGGTGTAGTTGGGTTCGTTGTTTCGTCCGTCATATGACACGGAGGCTATTTTTTGGGTACTGCCCGCTTTGCCGTCCAGCCCCACGATCGTAGCGGCATAGGTCATTTTGTCCGCTTTTTTGTCATTTTGCGAGGTACAGAGCACAAACTTCTGCCCGGCATATAACATGTTGTCAAACTGCACATTTTCCTCGTCCACCTTGATTTCTCTGAAAAAACTGAGGTTGAACGCACGGTCATATTTCTGTAGCACCGGGGTGAAACTTTTGTAACTGAACATCCCCCGGTTGCCCTCCGTCAGAAGAATATAATGGCCGGTGGCGTCGGAGTGCAAATGCCCCCAGAAGTCCATATCGCGGTCAATTTTGAATTCAGGACCGATTTGTACCGAAAATTTCTGGCCGGACAACGTGCCGGCGATCAGGATACAGACAATACCGAGTTTTTGTCTCATGAAAAGTTTTTTAACAGGCTTCAATTCGCTTCCTGCGGGTTGGACAGGGACCCGGAGGTCGGTGTTGTCGCTCTAAAGCAGGCTTTTCAACAGGTCCTTTCCCGGCTAATGAGCGCGTAATGAACGTATTGTGCGAGTTGTAGCGTCATTCTGACTATATCGGGGGTTCTGCCCCCATGGATTCCCGGTGCCAATCTAAAGCAGATATTCTGATTTTTACACCGCGCCGTGTGTTGTCACATGGAACAATCGTATAGCACGTTCACGTCTCCCCGCCCAACATCATTTCGATTGCATTGGGCGCCTCATATCGCATGGCGTAAATCCGATAAAGAAAAGACGGGGGAGAGCAAAAAAAGACAGCGCAAACGGTGCTTCCGTTTGCGCTGTGTGAATATTTCAATAAAAACAGATCGCCTTAGTTGGAAATCTGGCTCATCATTACCATCGGATCCTGCACGCTCCAATGTGCTGTAGCTTTGCCTGCGTCGTTGAATTCGATAATATCGACATCGGTTAATTTAAAGGATTTGCCGGTAGCCTTCATGCCCATAAAATCGCTTTTCCAGGTGCCGGTTGCTGAAATCAGAACCATTACCGTATTGCCTTCTGCAACCATCTTCTTTACTTCCATTTTCATGTCCGGAAATGCTCCCATGTATGCTTTCAGGCTTTCCACTGCCGGGCCCTTGCCTTTGACCGGCTCCGGAGCCGCATATTCAGTAAAATCGTCGGCCAGTAAAGTACCGAATGCGTCAAAATCTTTTTTGTTGAGGCTTTCGTAAGCCTTTTTCATTGCGGCTTTGTTCTGTTCAGCCGACTGGGCCCATACGGAGGTGCCGATTGCACTGAACAGCATCAGCAGTGCCAAGCATTTGAATGTTTT
>JAKOXM010000467.1 GCA_029781095.1 Bacteroidota bacterium | reverse complement strand
TGCGCAGGAGGAGTTTAACCAGATCAACGAACAACTCGTCGCAGCCCGGCTCGACCTTTCCAAGTCGGAAAGTCCGCTCTCCATCGTGGAAAACGCACAGCTGCCCGAATGGCCCGAGCCGAATCGCCAGTTTCTGCTCAGCGGCTTCGCCGCCATCGTGGCAGGCACTCTGACCACCATTATTTTGTTCCTGCTGGCCTATATGGACGGCAGCCTGCAATCGGCGGACCAGTTCAAAAAATATACGGAAAACCTGCCGTTCCTCGGGGCTGTCAGTGCTATCCCGACGCAGGGTCTCGACCTGAACAGGGTATTTTCCACCAACGGTGAAATGCCCAAATACAATCTGTTCCGGGAAAGTCTGCGCAAGATCCGGACACAGGTACTGCAAGACGAAGACGCACATATCTTCCTCATTGTCAGTACAAAAAACAAAGAAGGCAAAACGTTCACGATGCATGCGCTGGCACACTCGCTGGCTGCCAACAACAAGCACGTGCTGATGCTCGACACTAATTTCAAAACCCCGCTCCCCGAGTCCTACACCGACCGGGCAACCGGCAACAGTGCCCTCCTGAACAGGATCATGCGCGAAAACGGCCTCGTGAAAGTGTTCCAGCTCAAGACCCCCCTGGGTTCGCCGAAAAGGCAGAAAGTGGATATCATCGGCAACCATGGCCTGCACAAATCGCCGTCCGAGGTGCTCAACCCCGAACAGTTTCGCAAATTCCTGAGCGATCTGCGCGAGCACTACGACTATATTTTTCTTGAATCCGCAGCGCTCAACGATTATTCGGATGCACAGGAACTGGTGCCGTTCGTAGATAAAGTGGTTGCCGTGTTCAATGCCCGTTCGGTCGTTAAAGCGGCTGACAAGGAATCAATCCACTACCTGCAAAGCATCGGCGACAAATTTGCCGGCGCCGTGCTGACGGAAGTGGAAGCGCGGAACATGAGCTGAGGCCTCTCAATCTTTCGCGATGCAAAATTCTGGCCCGACACGTCATTACTGGATCCGGTCCGGCTTTTTAACCCTGCTGGAGAGAGGATGCAGCCTGTTATTCGCTTTCGGCACGGCAGCCCTTCTGTTGCGCGGACTGACGAAGGAAGATTTTGCAACCTGGGGTATTTTTCTGATTACTACTTATTTCATAGAAATGGGTCGTTCAGGACTGATCCAGAACGGCCTGGTGCGGTTTCTTGCCCTCCACCGCAGCGAAAGAGCCGATTATGCGGCCATTTCCACGGCTTCCCTGGCGCTGAATGCGGGGTTCTCCATCATTTCCGGTCTCCTGCTTTGGCTCGGAACAGGCTGGATTGTGCAGACGTACCATGCCCCCGGTATATCGGAACTGATACACGTATACTGGATTACCAATTTCGTGATGGTTCTTTATTGGCATTTTAACTTCGTCCAGCAGGCCAATTTCGAATTTCGCGGCATTTTCTGGAGCACGTTCTTTTTCCGGGGCGGACTGTTTGCATGGGTTCTGCTATGCAAACTGGCAGCCTGGCCCGTCGAACTCCCCCAGCTCGCCGTTGCAATGCTGGCGGGCGCCATACTGGGTATGTTGGGTTCCTGGCTGTATGCACGTCCGTTCCTCCGGCACGCAAGGCAAATCGACCCGGGGTGGGTCAAAAAACTGCTGGCTTACGGCAAATTCGTGCTGGGGACCAACCTGAGCACCATGTTTTACAAAAACATCGACAAGCTCGCGCTTGGGCAACTGCTTGGTCCGGCAGCATTTGCCGTGTACGACGCCGCCGGCAAAGTGACCCAAATGATAGAAACGCCATCGTTCAGCATCGCCCAGATCGTGTTTCCGCAAAGTGCGGGGCGTATGGAAAACGAAGGCGCAGCCGGCGTAAAAAGGCTTTACGAACGCAGCGTGGCGGCCATACTGGCCATCATATTGCCTTTTATTTTACTGGTACTGCTGTTTGCGGGTCCGATCATCCGGTTGTTTGCGGGCGATCAGTACGCAGCGTCCGCCGACGTCATGCGGCTCACTGCATTTTTCGGTTTGTTCATGCCCTTTGCCGTGCAGTTCGGCACCATACTTGATTCCACCGGAAAGCCGGCCGTGAATTTTGGCTATACCC
>JAKOXM010000458.1 GCA_029781095.1 Bacteroidota bacterium | reverse complement strand
GGTGCCGGCCGTTGCGCTGCTGAATTGCCCGTATTCGGCCTCGATGGCGTCTTTGCCTTCGTTGCCGAGGTATTGCAGCACTTTTTTGAAGTCTTTCAGATCGAGCAAAGGCAGGTTATTGTCATCCGAATATTTGAATACGACTGCCACTACCCCACCCTGCGTATCATTCAGACCGAGGATGCGGCTGAAAAGCACGGGGCCGAACTCGCTCACTGTTGCGCGCAGGCGAGCGCCTTTTTCACCGGAAAGGGTCAGAAATTCCACCGAATTGCCTGTAGGATGCCAGGTGATACCGATTTTTCCGCAGCGTTCGGTAATTTTCGGATTATCTGTGCCTGGCATGGCAACTCCCGAAAGATCGCCCTTGATGTCCATGAGAAGACTCGGGACGCCATTGGCGGCCAGTTGTTCGGCAACTACCTGGAGCGTCTTGGTTTTGCCCGTACCTGTCGCTCCGGCGATCAGGCCGTGCCGGTTCATCGTGCGCAGGGGCACTTTGACCTGAAGCCCTTCAATGGATTCACCGTCGAGCATTGCCCCGCCAAGTATGATGGATGCTCCGGAAAAATTATAGCCGTTTTGTATCTCGGAGATAAAGGTTTCTTTTTTGGACATTTTTATAGCGTTGACTTTTGTTCTGAAACGATAACACCTGCTTTTTTCGGTTCAAAAGTAGGCATTAACTCAAATATTTACCCACGATCGGCATCCTTCTCCCCATACCGAAGCCCTTACTGCTGATCCGCAGTACCGGTGCGGCCTGCTCACGCTTGAATTCGTTGATATTCACCATTTTGAGGACTCTTTTCACGAGGTTTTCATCAAAGCCTTTTTCAACAAGTTCGCGCGGTCCCTGCCTGCATTCGATATACTGGTACAAAAGCGGATCGAGGACTTCATATGGGGGAAGGCTGTCGCTGTCTTTTTGCCCGGGGCGCAATTCGGCGCTGGGAGGCTTGGTAATCGTGTTTCGGGGTACTACTTCCCCGTCTTTGTTGATGTAATTCACCAGTTCATAAATTTCTGTCTTATAAACGTCGCCGAGCACGGAAAGGCCGCCACACATGTCGCCGTACAGCGTCCCGTATCCGACGGCCATTTCGCTCTTGTTCGTCGTGTTGAGCAATATGTTTCCGAATTTGTTGCTCATTGCCATCAGCAGCGTCCCGCGAACGCGCGCCTGTATGTTTTCCTCCGTCACGTTGAAGGGCAGTCCGGTGAAATGTGGATGAAGTGCCGTTTCAAAGGCATCGTACATGGGCTTGATGGCAATTATATCATACTGAATACCAAGCCGTTCTGCAAGATCGCGCGCGTCATCAACAGAGTGCCCCGTGCTGAACTGACTTGGCATCAGCAATACACGTACATTTTCCGGTCCGAGGGCACGACTTGCAAGAACCGCAGTAACTGCCGAATCAATCCCGCCGGAGAGGCCAAGAATCGCCTTCCTGAAATTCAGTTTTTGAAAATAATCGCGGATACCTACGACAAGTGCGTCGTGTATCAGGCGCATCTTGTCCTTCGGCTGTTCGGACACTCGTCCGCCCCGCTGTACTTCTTCAAGGCTGTATACCTGGAGGGATTCCTCAAAATAAGGCATTTCATCGAATACCTTCCCGTCCGGGGACATAACGATGCTGCCTCCGTCAAAAATGATATCGGTTTGGGCCCCGACGTGGTTGGTGTAGAAGAGGGGAATTTTATAGCGTTCCACATTCGCACGTATGGTTCGGATGCGCAGTTCGGCATGGGCGTAGTCGAACGGTGAAGCGCTGATATTTAAAATAAAATCGGGCTTCTCCGGCATCATTTCATCCAGCGGACAAATCGTGTACAAGGGATTTTCGTTGCCGACATTCCAGATGTCTTCACAAATGGAAAGCGCTATTTTCTTGCCCTTGAAGGTAACAGTATGAAAGGCTGACGCAGGTTCGAAATACCGGTATTCATCAAAAATATCATAGGTAGGCAACAGGGCCTTGTGCTGGACGCCAAGAATTTGTTCGTCGAAGAGAAAATAAGCCGAATTGTAGAGGTCTTTTCCTTCCACGACCGGATTATGCGAAGGAGCGCCGACCACGATGCCAATTCCTTTACTTGCAAGTCGCAATGCCTCGATCGAAGCGGCGCTTTTCCGGATAAAGTCATCAAACTCGAGGAAGTCGCGGGGCGGGTAACCGCAAACGGCGAGTTCGCCGAAGCAAATGAGATCGGCGCCCTGTTTTTGGGCGGATTCGACTGCCGCGAGCATCTTTTGCAGGTTTCCTTCAAAATTGCCGATATGGTAGTTTATTTGGGCGAGTGCGATTTTCATATATGGGAGAAGTCTGGCGTGTTTTAATTCTGATACTTTACAATTTCGGATACTACAGTAGTGTGGTTGACCCTCGCTTCAAGCCAGGCGACGACCGGACCGAAATAAGAGGCAAAAATCCTGTTTTCCTTTAACAAATTGCGAAGCAACTCGTTCTGAGATTCCAGTTCTCCCGGTATTTCCGGTATCTTGGGTTCGAAGACATTTTTCATCGCCTGGATGAGTTTGCTGTAAAAATCGATTAGTTTTTTATTCCTGCGAAGTTTGCCTAGGAAATTATCCAGCGGCCGGGAAGGCTTTTTTTTGTACGCGCCCAGTTCAAAAAGACTTACGATCTGTTGAAGTTCGATCGATATCAACAACATAGGATTGCTTTTAGTGCGTGTGCCATCGAGAATGAGGCCGTACCATTCAGAAGCCTTTTTGAAATCCTCCAACACAAAAAAGACCAGTCCGCTGTAATAGCGGAGCACAATCATGCGCGATTCTTCAATCCTGTTTTCAAACAAAGGCAACCGGTTGAACAGTTCGATCTCGGTAACAAAATCTCCCGCTTCCCTGAATTCGTTCTGGATGAGCATGTGCGACAACCTGTGGTAGACCGAACTTCGGTAGTATTGAATCTCATTCTCGGAGACAAGTATTTTTTTTTCGAAACGTTCGACCCGGCTAAATTCGCTCAGGCGAAAACAGAGACTGATATAGTTATCTATAAACGAATTAAACAGGGAAGGCTCTTCGCTTGCGATCAGTTTTCCTTCGCTTTCCGAAAGCCCGAATATTTTTTCCAGGCATTCCAGTGCCAGCCTCAGATTGACCATTTTGTCATCGCTTTCCAGGGCCGGTTTTTGCATCTTGTGCCGGTTTTCATAGTAATGAAACAGGCTGTTGTAGTACCAGAATTTAGCGCGGAGCGGCAGGTTGTTCAACAGTTCATCTTCATTTTGAGCCATCAAACCTGCTATTTTGGCCTCTGTGACATCCGATATTGGAGAGCCTTCTTTGATGTTCAGGAAAAGATCGTTGGAAAGGGTGTTGATATCAAAAAACACCTGGAGATTCCGCATGATCACTTGTTCTTCATCCGCGATTTCCCTGAGCCGCTTACCGAGTTCTTTCAGCGGGCGACCCGTAGTCACATAAAGCCTTCGTTCCCAAATGGAGAGTTCAAGCAGGTAGGTAGATTTGTCCAGGTTATTCGCCAGTTTTTTCGCATCGTTGATCAGTTGTTCGCATTCGCCGAACAAGCCCTTGTAAAAGAGGAAGTTGATCGATTGTATCATATTCAGCAAACGATTGGTTTCCGGGGATACTTCCTGCCTGTTTCGGACGCTCTCCAATATCCTCGTGAGCAGGTACCGTGCGAGCGATGTGAGCTGGGACAGTTTTCCAAATTTCGCCGACTGGATCAGATGGGCAGTCAAAGACTCGAGATCTTTCCCTTTGTTGATAAAACTGTTTACCATATCGAACAGGACGAGATACTTTCCGCTTTTGGAATAGTTCCAGAACCGGGTGTCCTTCTTAAAGTCGCGCTTTTGCGCACGGGTCAACACGCCGATAAGGTTGTACAGGCTGGAAATACTGGCCGGGATTTCCGTTTGAAAACTATTACTTTTTAGTTTTGACTTAGACATATTTATTAATTTAAATAATTTATAATCAGTTATTTATAATTATTTTTTTATGTTTTGACTCCATAAAAATAAGTATTTTTTAATCGCAAACAACTCTATTCCAATCTACTTTCCCGGAAACAGTTGTATCATCTTTGTAAAATCAACAAGTTCTTTGAAACAGGGAGATTATATGTTTTTATAATATAAAATATTTTGACTTTTCTTTTTTATTATTTTATATATTTGAATATCAAATACTTAAAACAATAAAATACGTTTTTGAGTGCTTGATTTTCAGTCAATATTAACGCGGAGAAAGGCTGGAAATGTTTTGTTTGGGGGATGCTGTGCAGGATTTTTGCATACGAAATAGTTGAGAAAACATGTCCATTTCAAAAACGTCCTTGTCCACAGGTACCAGCTTGAGCCCCAGCTATACCAGGTGCAAAAAACACCCTGACCAAAATGATTACATTATAATTGAAGATATAACAGGCGGACAATTTACCAGCGAAATCACTGGCCAACCCATCTGGTTAAAAGTTACTCCCGACGGTGCTGTGGCTATTCTTTCGTCCGCTCCGGACGGCGTAACGGACTTCAGTCCAAGTCACAGCGATTGGGCCAATTCGGCAATATATATCAAGGGGAACGAAGCCCTCGTAATCAGATATTCATCCTCCCCGATAACCGATTTCTCCAATGCGAGGGAAGTCACACAATACCTCCTCGGAGCCAATGACGATATATTATATTTCAGGATAGATATTGATAATAATTTAGTTACAGCGTATTATTAAACAAAAAACCTGCCCCAATTAACCTACCCCAAATTCCCGGCTGCGACGCGCTTCGTTTGAAACAAAAATGAGTTGCCCTGTATTGCGTCGAACACCGAATGATTTTAATCCGCAATGCCCTGTCATCCCCGGGTACCCATCCGGGCGGGCAAAGGCATTCCTCATAATTCCATTTATTGATCCATCGTCAAAACTATGACTCCTGCGAGTCGGGCACAAAATGCCCGGCTTTTTTTATGCCGCTACAGAAAACGCCTTACTTTCACGGTGTCGAAACACACAGATTTTTATGCGAATTCTGATATTACCCTGGCTGGTACTGGCATTTTATTACCCGGCTTTCTCTCAAAAAATGTTGCATTCGGGCGAATGGTGCTCCGAAAACAGGCGACTAACAATGTGCTTGCCACCCACTACGCCTGATACACGGAGCGATTCAATCGATATTATCCGGACGGACATCAGTCTGAATCTGCTCAATTCACCCATTATTGCAGCCGCTTGCCACATTCAGTTTACCCCAAAAGCTCCCGGCATTACAGGAATGCGGCTGGACCTCGAAGGACTGACAGTCGATTCCGTACGCTTGAACGGGGCGCCGGCCGGGTTTTCCCACGTCGCATCCGATCTGAATATTTCCTTTGCCAATCAGGTATCGCCGGGTGACACTCTGGAACTGGCGATCATTTATCACGGACAGCCGGTGTCGGATGCAAGCGGATGGGGCGGTTTTTATAACCAAAGCAGCTATACATTCAACCTCGGGGTGGGTTTTGCTGCCGACCCGCATTCATTCGGTCGTGCATGGTTTCCTTGTTTCGATAATTTTGTGGAGCGGAGTACCTTTCGATTTGCAGTCACCACAAACCCTTCGTTTCCAGCCTATTGCAATGGCTTGCTCACCAATGAAGTAACGCAGGCGGGCGGGCTGACCCGTACCTGGGAGATAGATCAGCCGATTCCGTCGTACCTGGCCTGCTTTGCTTCAGGACCTTATGTTTCGTGGAAACGAAATATCCAGTCTATCCCCGTCGAAATTGCCGCTGCGGCGGCAGATACCAACAAAGTAGCAGCCACATTTTTGCACCTGCCACAGGCAATTCAGTGTTTTCAGCATTGGTATGGCCCGTTCAAGTGGCCTAAAATCGGCTATTCCCTCGTTCCTTTCAATTCGGGAGCCATGGAGCACGCTACCAATATCGCCATCGGGCGGGCTTTTATAGACGGCTCGCTAAACTACGAAACACTCTGGGCGCATGAATTGTCGCATCATTGGTGGGGCGATCTCGCTACCTGTTCCACCGCGGGAGACATGTGGCTCAACGAAGGCTGGGCCGTTTACTCGGAACACCTCTTTACAGAATGGGTTTACGGCAAACAGGCGTACCTCAATGCGGTTCGCAGCAACTTTCTGGACGTTTTGGAAAAGGCACACGTGAACGAAGGCGGCTACCGGGCCGTTTCGGGTATTCCGCAAGAACTGACATACGGCGACCATGTTTACCACAAGGGAGCCGTGGTGGCGCACAATCTGCGCGGTTATCTGGGTGACTCGCTTTTTCAAAAGGGCGTTCGGGAGGCGCTGGCCGAGACGAATTTTGATGACTGGAGCAGTTCTGAATTAAGAGACAAACTGAGTGCCGCGACCGGCCGGGACATGACGGATTTTTTCAATGACTGGGTTTTCAGTCCGGGTTTTACGCACTTTTCCATTGACTCCGTGCAGACATTGCCGGGTCCGGATAGTTTGTCCCGGTTCAGGATTTTTGTAAAACAAAAATTGCGGGGAGCGCCGCATTTTTATCAAAACGTACCGCTTTCATTTACGTTCGTGGATAAGCACTGGGACCGGATTGACAAAACGGCCGTTGTTTCAGGTGAAAACGACGAGGTTGTTCTGGAGTTGCCCGCTCAGTTCGACCCGCGATTTATTTGGGTCAATACAAACCTGCAACTGACCATTGCCCGGGCCGAGAAAGAAATGGTGGTCAAATCAATTGGCAATAAAAATTTCAGTCCGGCTAAAATGACCATCAACGTTACGGCAATTGCCGACTCCGCACTTATACGCGTGGAGCACCACTTCGTCATGCCCGATACTGCGGGTGACGCCAATCCGAACGGATATGCGCTGACCAATCGTTACTGGAGCATTGACGCGGACCTGCCTGCCACTTTCGATGGATATGCGACTGTGTTTTATGACGGGCGAGGCCAACTGGATCAACTGGACACTGAACTTTTTGAACAGACCGGCCCTTCGGAGGACAGCGTGGTGCTGCTGTACAGGCAGAGGCCCGGACAGCCGTGGACGGAATACCCTTCCTATACGCAAAACAAATTGACTTCTCCTGCCGACAAATACGGGATTCTGCGAATCGAACACGTGATGCAGGGGCAATATACCATTGCAAAAGGCACATCGACCGTATCGGTCCCGGCAACTCCGGGCCGCGTTCCTTTCGCAAGCGCCGAACCCAATCCTGCCAGCACTTTTGTCCGGCTAAGAACCGAGTATTCGTTTGATAAAGTAATGATATTCAATGATAAGGGAGAATGCAAGCGGGTCTTGTCCATGCCGGCGACCTATACGCAGGAAATTCCTCTGGCAGATTTTCCGGCTGGCAATTACTGGTTCGTTTTGTACACCGAAAAGGGAGTAGCCGGTTGCAGAGTAATTGTGGCCCGATAAGTGCTCTGAAACTCCAACTATATTTTGCGTCTAATCCAATTATTCAAAAAACAAACCTGATTTTTTATGCACGCGAATGCCAACTGCCGTTTACTAATCATTTTTTCTGTGTTGTTCTTTTCAATCACACATGCCAGTGGCCAAAAACAAAATACCGGAAGGACTTCTGCCCCTGCACCAGCTCTTGACTCCGCAGTAGTAAGGGCAATTGCAGAAGTCATTTCCGATTCTTTCGGCGCCCAGATCGAACTGATCGAAGAGTTTATCCGCGAGGCAAAAAGACTGGAAATCGACGAAAAAGTGCCAGCCACTGCATTTATTGGAATTGCCATTCTGGAATCCACCGGCTTTACCAGCTATTTGTACCAGAATGCCAAAAACCCTTTCGGTATGCGTGCCACTCCTCCATGGAAAGGAGAGACGTTCACAATGTGGCATGAAGGGGCCGATTCTCCGTTTCGAAAGTATGAAACACCCGGAGAAGCCGTGCGCGATTTCGCCGCTTTTCTGGCAAGCCGGAAATGGTTCAGAGATGCCCTGAAATGCTCGCCGACAGATGTCGAGTGTTTTATCAAGGGCCTGAGCGCCAATTGGAAAAAACGCGAGCCCGGCTATGCCAGTGATCCGGAATGGCCCAATAAGGTGCGCCGGGTCATTAAAACCTATAAACTGGAAAGTCTTACCAGGAAATAGCCGGGTTACCAGGTTCGGTCCTGATTCCAGAACGGTGGCAGGAATGTAATATCCTGCTGGCTGCGGAGGCGCGCCTCCTCTTCCGCCTCGGCCAGGCGTTCCGCTTTTGTTTTGTCAAAAACATCACGGGGCAGAAAATACTGTTTTTCCGAATTTTCATCATCCGGGACGATGTCAGCCGCTTTTGCCTCATCATCCTCCAGTTCGCCTTTGAACCAAAAAGAGGTGAAAATCCCGACAAGGCTGCCTAACAGGTGACTCTCCCATGAAATACCTTCCTGATCGGGAAGAACCCCCATGAACATACCGCTGTAAAGTAGCATCACAAGCGCTGCCAGAATGATGGAGCGCAAGCTGCGGCGAAATATGCCGTTCCAGAAAATAAATGCAACAAGGCCATAAATCACGCCACTGGCGCCGATATGCGACACCGGTCGGGCAAAAAACCAGACGGCGGTACCTGTCAGGATATAGATCATCCAAAAGGCGCGCATGGCTACTTTGCGATAAAAATATATGGAAATAGCGCTCAGAACGAATAACGGAAGCGTATTCGATATCAGGTGCCCCCAGCTTCCGTGAACCAGCGGTCCGGTCAGGATACCGCGCACGCCCCAAAGCCGCCGTGACATAATACCGTACTCTCCAGGGTCGAAGCCCGAAAACATTTGATAAAAATGCACGATCCAGATAGCGGCCACTGCAACCAAAGGAAATTGCAGGCTTTCATAAAAGTGCCTTCGCGTGAGTTCGAGGCTATCCGATTCGCTTTCGAGGAAAGATTTCAATGCTGCTGTTTGTTACCCACTCTGACTGAAATATTTGTCTAAGGTCCTGGGGTGGAAAATAGTTTTTGCGGCGTTTTGTTCAGATCGCTTCGTCCGAACTGCAAACTGATGCCTGCGCCAAAAGTTACGCCAAATCCGCTTGTCGGTTCCAGTTTTGGTTTAAACTGAAGCGTCAGGTCGTCGCTGACATCAAAACTGTGCAAATGCGCATCTACAAAGGCATCTGTCACCTGAAGCAAATATACCAAACCCAACACCAGGGATGTTTGTTCAACATAACGCCGCCATTGGTCGCGGTAACTCTTCATGGTGGTGGCATCGATGAGTGTATACGGCAGCTCTGTAGGATTGGTGGCCGGGTCGCCATCTACAAGAAACCGGTAGTTGGTCTTCAATGCCCGGTACTGGCGAATATTGTCGACCTCGAGCCAGATCATGCCGCCAAGGGCGCCGTAAACGATTGGCAGTTTCCACCAGCGCTTGTTATACGCCTGCCCCGCACCGGGCACCAGAAACGACAATAAGGCCGCCCGCCCGGGTCTGGGGTAGCCTTCGGTAAAATAATTGTGCACAGAGAACTTCGGAGCCGTATGCAGGGAGTCCGATAATGCGATGGCAACGGAATCCGGCAATACACGCACAGTATCGACCTGTTGCGCGGTCGCCGCTGCAAGAAATAATAGCAATATCAGGGAGAGAAATAACCGCATGTATCAGTAACTGGGCAAATGTAACGCCTCAAAGGGGTAAAACGTTGCGGCGGATGACAACACAAAGCTGCCATCCGCCGCAATGGCTTCATAATGGGCACTATTGCACTTTCACATCGTCGAAACGCCAGGTCGTCGTATTGGTGGTAGCATCACCGGTGTACTTAAACCCGATATATCCTTTTCCGTTGAAAACGGGCAACTGAATATTCCCGGAGGGAATAAAATCAGAATAGGCGTTTGGATCGGAAGGCGGATGGGTGAAAGTCAGCTGTGTCCATGTTGCCGTTGCCGGGTTCTGTCCGTTGAAATCCGTCGAGACCCAAACGGTGAGCCCATCGTGACGCCAATAACCCGAAGAAGATTCAAAACTGAGTGTTTTTTGCGTCTTCAAATCGAGTGGCGGTGTGATGAGCCAGGTTTCCATGGCTGCCAGTCCGGAACCGAATGCCGTAGCCGAAACAAATTTGTCACCCGAAAACGTGGCGCCCCGCCATACACGGTTGCCCTGAACGGATACATTCACCCAGCCCGGCAGATCGACGTCGGCGCTGCTCGTAACGCCGTCAAATTTTTCGTCCAGACTCGCCAGCCCGGGCGCATTGGGGTCGATCGCGCCGCAGCGGAGGCTGTCCATGGAAGCGCCCGACGTATTGCGGAGATACAACTGATAGGTACCGTTAAACGCACCCAGTACGCCTTCTATGGTGCCTTTACCCGATGGCGTCTTCTGGCTTGCAAAGTCGGCATAGCCGCTGGTGCGCACGATGAGTTGCAGGCCGTTGCAATCCTCGAGGGTCCGGTTGATGCTGTATTTTGTCACGGCATCTGCCCATGTTTTGGCGGTATCGGCCTTGATGAATTCAACATTGGAGAGCTTGATATAGGTACTCAGCAGGTTGTCATTGATCTGGGAAATAGATACTTCCCTGGGCGCCAGCGGCGTGTCGGCGTAAACGCCTCTGGCCACTTTCTGGTGCACCTGTGCCGCTGTCAAGCCTATCGCATTCAATTGCCCGCCTTCTTCCACCGTGCTGCCAATCAATTGTGTCAGGCCGGCATAGTCAGTCAGGATCAGGTCTTTACAGCGAATGTACAATTTCCGGCCGATGGGCAGTTGCTGATACAGGAAGCCATCGTTGAATTTGATCTCGATACCACCGGAAGCATCCTGAATAACAAGTGTCTTGTAATAATTGCCGGAGCGGTCGTCCATCACCACCTCGCCTTCGATGATCGCATCGGCGGTTATTTTGTCATAGCCACCCGGGGTCAGGTGCAGCGCCTTGAGTTCTTTGATGGTCATGGTTGGCGTCAGCGTCACCGGTTCGCCCCCCGCCGGCGGTTCGTCGAATTCGGTCTTGACACATGCGGAAAGCCCTGCCAGCAGCAGCGCAGCCAGAACTGCCGTGAAGTAGTTTTTATTTTTTGCGAAAAACATGGCTTTTATATTTTTTGAATTGGTAATCAATGTTTTATATTTGGTTTTAGTGAGGTTTCATCAAAGTCATATCCTCAGTGTCAGAGAAATAAAGTAATTCAGGCCATAGCCATATATGATCTCCGATGTATAAAAACGGGGATCGCTGACATCATTCCGAAAGGCGTTCCGGTAAGATTCGCGTCCGGAAACAATGATATCCTTGTTGTCCAGGATGTTATTGATTCCGGCGTTGAGGTAGATGTAGTATTTCCGTTTGATGAGCCACGATTTGCCACCAAAAAAGTCGAGGGTGTAGGCGGATGGCGCTTTTTGCTGATCTATGATGGTATTCCAGATCGGCATGTCGGGCGTCAGGCCGCTCACGAAACGCGAGGTGCGACGGGCCCGGTCAAATTCATAGTAAAAATTGTCCGCAAAATTGAGCGAAAGAGAAGCAAACCAAAAATGGCGGGATTCGTATTTCACGCCAACCGTTGCTGCCGTTTGCGGCGTGCGCGGCACATAGAAGTTTTTCTGGTAAACCGCGCCGCCGTCAATGATCTGCGTTCCGCCATTGTCGAGCGAAAGCAGCATCTCCGGCCGCGAGGTATAAATATATTTACCAATAGAGGCTGCTGCCGTAAACACCCAGCTGGTCAGCGGTCTGGCCTCGACGGCGGCTTCAATACCCGCGTGACGGCGATTGACTCCCTGCATGACCGCCGCTCCGAAAAATACCGGCTGCTCGAGAAAGGAAGCATCGTCGCCCAGATCGAGGGCGCCCAGATCGAGTTCGTCAAGAATACGACCGACCGACCAGGCGCTGACAAACACATTCTCGGTTTCATTTTTGAATTCCGTCAGATATCCTGTGATCCTCGCCTTGTATTGAGGAGCGCGAAGCAAGTACCCGCCTTCTATGCTCTGTATTTTGGAAACTTCGAGGTTTGGCACGGTCAGATCCCGTGTGCGGGGCGCGACGAATGCATCGCGGAAAAGGGGCGCCCGCGTACCGTAATAGCCATTGGCATAGAGGTAGTTCCGGCCGTTGATCTTCCAGGTAGCGCCGCCCTTGATTCCGTATGTCGTAAATGACAATTTTTCGGAATCCCCCAGCGAGTTATTGGGAAAACGACCGTTTTGCATGTGCCCGGTACGCCACATGGAGCTTTTACCGGCTTCGCCGCCAATAAAAAACTGGAGCGATGGCAATGAAAACTGCATCTGGGCCCAGCCATTCGCTTTCCGGATGTTTTCATCGTAGTCCCAGCCGAATTTTTCACCTTCGTAAACGATGTTGTTGGTATTGCGGAGGTCGCTGTTTCTGGCCAGCGGGTTTGTCTGGCTGTCAAAGTTGCCAAAAAAGTCCCAGTCGACCCAATAATCGCCGCCCAACAAGTCATCGACCACCTTGTAATTGCCGCCCTTGTACCACTGGTACTGCACACCGCCGCTCAATGCCGCCAGGGGACTAAAACTGTGGTTCAAAAATACATTGGTTCCGTATTCCGTGTTGTCGGAGCGCTCGTCAGCAATAATATAAATCGATTTTTTACCGCTCACCGTATTGCCGGGCTGACCTTCAGCATCTGTGATTTCCGTATAGCTGTTTTGGTTGGATTCATATATCGCAGCCCAGTCCGTCTGCCGCAACGATTCGTCCGATGCAAGCAACTCGGCCCAGATCGCCGCCTGTGTCGAATCGAGCAGGCTGCTCGGCAGGCGACGGTTGTAGTCGGGTGACGGATTGAGACCGTTGATAAAATTGCCCCTTGTGACGTTCCGGTGACCCGTTTGGCCATAAACAACGGCCGTAAGCGAGGTTTTGGGGGAGAAAGTCGCATCGTATCGCAGAATTCCCGTCGGTTGATGGGTGTTGTCCGTCAGTACATTGCGTTTTTTGCCGTTCCAGTAGCCCCAGTTGGGGTTGTAATAATGGCTTCCGGCGAGATCAAACATTTCCTGAAAAGAATCGGATGAGCGTCCGCGTTTTGTGGGCGCACCGAAAAAAGTCAGGTTTAAAGATTGTCCGGTGCCCAGTTTTTTATCAACCGACAGGAAGTAGGAATATGCGTCATAATAAGTGCCGGGCACATAGCCTTCGTCGGCCCATCTTTTACTGCCGGAAAGCGTAACCGCCCAGCCGCCCGGCATAAGACCCGTGCTGGCCGTCAGCATAACCCGGTTGCGATAGGTGCGATTGGCAACAGCATACGATGCGCGAATTTGTTTTCGCTGGACACTGGCGCGTGTATCGATCGTGGTTGCACCGCCGATATCGCTAAACGTAAAATCGGCCGGGTCGAGACCTATGGAACTGTTGCGGATGCGCAGCACATCGTTCAGGCCACCAAACTCGTTGTACGGTGTGAATCCTGTTTCAAGGTCGTTGAAAGGAGCGCCATTGATAAAGGTAAGAAAGTGGCCGCTGTCGTAACCGCGTTCCCGGAAACGGAAGGGGCTCCATCCATAGCCGGAAATATTCTGAAACACATCGCGCGATGCGTGCAGCAAATTAGCCACTTCACCCGCGCCGTCCTCCTGCGATTCCGCTTCTCCAAGCGAAATGGTCGGGATATCGCCCGACTGGGCTTCGGTATTGGGCAAGTGTTTCATAAGCACCTCTACCGATTTGGAGCGCGCCGCACCGCTCAGTTCCAGAGCCACAGGCGTGTAGCCTTCATGGGTCACGCTCAAGGTGCATACGGCGCATTCCAGCCCTGTTAGTTTAAAACGGCCTTTGGCATCGGTTGCCGCTACCTGGCCCGAGCCGGGCACGATCACGGCAGCATCGGATAGCGGCTTTTCGGTTTCCGCGTCCTTTACCACCCCCTGCAGGGTAATTTTCTGGGCGCCAATCGTCTGTGTCAGCAAGACAAGCAGACAGGGGAGTAATAATTTTTGAATCATTCAGTAAGTTCTGTTGTGAAGTTTGGTTTAAGAAAGTAGCAGCGAGGCGGGGCAAGGGCGAATAAAAACACACAAAGGTAAAAATGCCTTTTATCCCTGTTATCATACCGGCATTAATTTATTGCTAAGCAAGCGACCAATCAAACATAATTACAGTTCTTTGCGGGCTGTAACGTATTTTGATTATGAAAACGCTCGTACTGTTTACCGCCCTCATATTCGCCGTCCCGGCCACGCTTTTATGCCAGAAGGACCGGAATACGGATGAATACAAGGTCGCGGCCATAGGTTTCTATAACCTTGAAAATCTGTTCGATACGCTTGACTCGCCCACCACCAACGACGCGGATTTTCTGCCAAACGGGCGCCTTCTGTGGAATACGGAAAAATACGTATCCAAGGAAGCCAATATGGCCAAAGTGATCAGCCAGTTAGCCACCGACATCACGCCGGATGGCGTGGCCATTCTTGGCGTAGCAGAGGTGGAAAACAGAAAGGTGCTGGAGGACCTCGTGGCACAACCAACCCTGCAAGATCGCCATTATGAAATCGTCCATTATGAATCGCCGGACGAGCGGGGTATCGACGTTGGACTTTTGTATCAGCCAAAATATTTTACCCTTACCGGTTCCAGGGCATTTCCGGTGCAACTGAAGGACCCCAAAACTGGAGAGCCGGACTTTACAAGAGACGTTCTATATGCCACGGGAACCTTCGATGGAGAGCAAATCCACATTATGGTAGGGCACTGGCCCTCGCGACGCGGCGGCGAATCCGCTTCTGCCTGGGCGCGTGCGGCGGCCGCCGGTGTTTGCAGACACGTGGCGGACAGTATCCTGGCGATAGACCCGCATGCCAAAATCCTGGTCATGGGCGACCTGAATGACGACCCTGTAAATAAAAGCGTTTACCAGGTATTGCAGGCAAAAGGGAAGGCGGAGGGCCTGAAGGCAGGAGAACTCTACAACCCCTGGTATGATCTGTTCAAAAGTGGCACCGGCACACTGGCATATCGCGATGCCTGGAACCTGTTTGACCAGATAATTCTGTCTCAGGGGCTGGTTTCAAAAACAACAGGCGGCTGGCAGCTATACAAAACAAAAATATTCCGGCAGCCGTGGCTGCTTCAAACGGAGGGCGCTTTCAGAGGCTATCCTTTCCGAACTTTTGTCGGCGATATTTTTATCAATGGATATAGCGACCACTTGCCGGTGTATCTGTTATTTTTGAAAAAGAAGTGAGGTTTCCTCGCTATTTCCGATAGACACGCACCTTGAACCTCCCGTTTTCGATAGGCGCCATGGGTCCGGCGCCGCTCAACAGGAGCCCGGAGAACGCTCCTGTAATGGTGTCGTGACTGAATGCCAGTATTTCTATTGTCAGATCGTCGCTTACGTCATTGGAGACGCCGGTATAGTTGAGTGTGTCGCGCGGACTGAATTCCACGCCCCCCCAGCCAAAGTTTTTTAACTGGAGCGTCCCGTAGGCCGGTGTATAGGGATAATCGCCATTCGTTTCATCGAATTCAAAACCCAAAGCCATCCCGATGGAAGGCTGCACGGGGTTATCCTGCCGGATGATCTCGACGTATTTTTTCTCCGGATCAAACCAGTTGCTGAGGGTATCCAGTTTTCTGTCGCTGTACTCCCCCCGGGGCAAAAAACTGTCCTTGCTTTTCCGCATCGGATGCAACAGGATCATGTCCCGGCCTTTGAATCGGAACTGGATACCCGACACATCCGTATCCGCCTTGCTTTTTGAAAGAAGAAAGGGTAATATGATCAGGAGCAGCCATCGCATTTCAGGTGCAACCCATTTTTTTCATACTTTCTTCCAGTATCTGAATGCGCGCCATACCGTCGGCCAGCTTCCGGCGTTCGTTTTCAACAACCTGATGCGGGGCGCCGCTGACAAATTTCTCATTGGAAAGTTTTGCCTCGATGGAACGTATAAAGCCCCGTTGATATTCGAGGTCCTGTTTGATTTTTCCACATTCTGCAGCCACGTCTATTTCCTGGTTGAGTACGACGTAGTATTTGTCCGTTCCTGAAATAAAGGATTTGGCATTTTCCGGTTCTGTTTCGGTAAAATCCAATTCGCCAAGAGCCGCCAGTTTCATCACCATTTCCCGCAGGCCCGAGGTCGAAAACAGTTCTTTGGCCGAGTCGCCGGACTGGATCCGGACGGACAAAGGATCCCGGGGTTTGATCTGGTTTTGATTGCGGAGATCGCGAATTTTGGTAATGATATCCTTGGCAGCCTCCACCGCCTCGATCAGTTTCACATCGGCCTTGCCGGATATCGGGTAGCGTTGCTTAAAGCAATCCTCGCCTTCCCCGCGCACGCGCAGTTGGTGCCAGATTTCCTCTGTAATAAATGGCATGAAGGGGTGCATCGCAACCATAATCTCCGAAAAAAGGCTCAGTGTCGTTTCATAAGTCGAACGGTCGATCGGCTGTTCATATCCCGGTTTGATCATTTCAAGGTACCAGGAACAGAAATCATCCCAAATGAACCCGTACAAGGTAAGCAGTGCCTCGCTCAGGCGAAATGACCGGAAGTCGGCATCTACATCCGTCAGTACCTGGTTGAATTTTTCCCGAAGCCATTGGGCAGCCAGTGCATTTTTTCGTACAATATCCTCATTTTCAGCATTTTCGCTTACCTGCCAGCCTTTTACAAGCCGAAGCGCGTTCCAGAGTTTGTTGCAGAAATTGCGCCCGTTTTCACAGAGCTTGTCATCGAAGAGTATATCTCCGCCCGCCGCTGCGCTCGACATAAGGCCATAACGGACGCCGTCAGCGCCGAAATCCTCGAGCAGTTTCAATGCATCGGGCGAGTTGCCGAGCGACTTTGACATTTTGCGGCGTTGTTTGTCCCGCACCATTCCCGTAAAATAAACCGCCCCAAAGGGTTTTTGCCCTTTGAATTCGTAACCCGCCATGATCATACGCGCTACCCAGAAGAAAATGATATCCCAGCCGGTTACGAGCACGCTTGTCGGGTAATAATAGTTGATCTCTCCATCCGGCTGCCGGAAACCGTCGAAGACGCTGATGGGCCATAACCAGGAAGACGCCCATGTATCCAGAACGTCTTCGTCCTGGCGCAGATCGGTGATGGCCAAAGAGGCATTGCCCGTTTCCTGCCGGGCGATGGCGAGCGCATCTTCTGCCGTTTCGGCAACGAACACCCGTGTTTCCTTGCTTGGCGCTTCCGATTTAAGGTACCATGCCGGAATTCGCTGTCCCCACCACAATTGGCGGGAAATGCACCAGTCGCGCAGGTTTTCCATCCAGTTCCGGTAAAGGTTTTGAAAACTGGGCGGATAAAATTTCACTTCTTCGTCCAGGACGGCTTTGAGCGCGGGTTCTCCGAGATTGCTCATTTTCACAAACCACTGAAGCGACAATTTCGGTTCTACAACAACGCCTGTCCGCTCCGACCTGCCTATATTGGTGGTGTAATCTTCAATTTTTATCAAGTGGCCGCTTGCTTCGAGCGCGGGTTTTATCTGCTTGCGCGCTTCGAACCGGTCGAGGCCGACGATGGGTTGGTAGGCGCAGGCGTCACTGATCCGGCCGTCGTCGGAAATGGTGTCGATGACTTCCAGGCCATGGCGCTGGCCGACTTCGTAGTCATTCTGGTCGTGCGCCGGTGTAATTTTCAGGGCTCCGGTTCCAAACTCGATATCTACATAGTCATCGGCTATTACGGGAATCGGGCGATCAATGAGCGGGATGAGTACTTTTTTGCCCACCAGTTTTTTGTAACGCCCGTCTTTGGGATTTACGGCCACCGCAACGTCGGCGAAAATCGTCTCGGGGCGCTGGGTAGCAATGACAATTCCTTCATTGTCAGAGCCTTCCAGCAAATATTTGATATGAAATAACTGGGCTTGTTCTTCATTGTAGAGCACTTCTTCGTTGGACAGCACCGTCTTTGCCTCCGGATCCCAGTTGACCATCCGCATGGCCCTGTACAGTTTTCCTTTGCCATACAGGTTTACAAACATGCGAATTACATCGGCGTAATAACCTTTATCCATTGTAAAGGCAGTCCGGTCCCAGTCACAAGACGCGCCCAGTTTGCGCAGTTGTTTCAGGATAATACCGCCGTATTTTTCTTTCCATTGGTATGCATAGTCCATGAACTGTTCCCGCGTGATATCCGCCTTGCGCAATTTTTTCTCTTCACGAAGCCAGCGCACCACTTTCGCTTCTGTCGCTATGCTCGCATGATCAGTCCCGGGCACCCAGCAGGCATTTTTACCGTCCAGGCGAGCCTTGCGTATGAGAATATCCTGAATGGTATTGTTCAGCATATGCCCCATGTGCAACACACCGGTAACGTTTGGCGGCGGGATGACGATGGTAAACGGTTCGCGATCATCCGGTGTGGAGCGAAAATATCCCCGGCTTTCCCAATGGGCATACCAGCGTTCTTCGGTTTCGGCGGGGTTGTAACGGGTGGATAGTTCCATATTTCAGTATCTGCAGGCGATCAACGGTTGCGGTAAAAGCGAAACCGCCCAATTATGTTTGGAAGTTCCGAGTTATTATTGCACACTCAGGTTATTAATTTGGCAACGGCGCCGCAAAGGTAAAAAGTGGCGCCGTGAAAGAAAAGGAACAAGGCCCGAGGAAATTCCGGGGCTGCGCATAGTTACACATTACCTGAAAATAAAGCCCCCGGTTCCGAACAAGAACCGGGGGCTTCTATCCAGAAATTTTGCTACTTCGCTTATTTCACGTACAATTCAAAAACAACCCGGCGATTTTGCGCGCGGCCGGCTGCCGTTTTGTTATCCGCAACGGGCTGTGATTCGCCATAACCTGCGTACGCCATTCTGCCGGCTGCGATACCTTTGCTTACGAGGTAGTCGTAGCAGGTTTTGGCGCGGCGCTCGGAAAGAGCCTGGTTCATTTTGTCGTCGCCCGTAGCATCGGTGTGTCCGCCGATATTCAGGCTGTATTCGGAATACTGGTTCATGACAGAAACCACTTCGTCGAGTACTGGGTATGAACTCTTGAGCAGTTTTGCCTTGCCTGTCTCAAACTGTACCAGCTTGATTGCGCGTTCCAGTTTTGCTTTGTCTTCCGTTTTGATCTCGGGGCAGCCCTTGTTGCTGGCCGGTCCGGCTTTATCCGGGCAACGATCGTCTTTGTCAGCCACGCCGTCACCGTCGCGATCGGGGCAGCCTTTCATTGCTACACTGCCTTTTTGATCCGGGCAGTCGTCTTCGCCGTCCGTAATGCCGTCGCCGTCGCGGTCGGGACATCCTTGCAGGGAAGCGAGACCTTTCACATCCGGGCAACGGTCCATTTTGTCGGTAACGCCGTCACCGTCGCGGTCAGGGCAACCTTTTGTAGCGACAGGGCCTGCTTCACGCGGGCAATCATCATCCTTGTCTGCCAGTCCGTCGCCATCCGTATCGGGGCAGCCGAAGAAAGTAGCCGTGCCGGGTTCGTCGGGGCACTGGTCATCGGCATCGGCAATGCCGTCGCCGTCGCGGTCGGGGCAGCCCATCAAGGCGGCAACACCCGGTACGTCAGGACATTTGTCCGTTACGTCGAGGACACCGTCGCCATCGCGGTCGGCGGGCGGCGGGGGCGGTTCTTCGCCTCCAAAGTAAACCGTTCCGCCGATGCCGTGATGCCAGCCCGGGCGATTTTCGAGAGAGAAACGATATTGCGATTGCAGGTTAAAATATACGTTGTCGAGGAATTTGATGTTCAACCCAAAACCTGCGGGAATGTTGAAGTCGAAAAAGTCATCGTCTATATTCCAGCTGGAACCGAGGCCCAGATGCAGGTATGGATTGACTACGGCGTTGTATTTGAAGAAGTTGTATTGGCCCTGTACATCCAGATTGGCGAGCAATTCATTCTTGGTCAGGGTTCTGTTCGGACCTGTGGCACGACGTGCGGTGCCTATTTTTGCCGGAACGACCAGCCAGGTATGACTGTCGAGACGGCGGTTGTAAGCCAGTTCGATGCCGCGGCCATTGGACTGGAACACATCCGTCCAGTCTTTCCAGGCCGGTTCGGGGTTGTCATAGTTGTACCACAGGGCACGGAACGTGAAACCGTGTTTGGGTTGAGCAAAGGTTTCATGCTGAACGAATAAAAGGCAGATGCCGAAGAATAAAATTGTAATGAATTGCTTCATAATTGATTGGTTTTGTTTCACGAAAGTAGCTCAAAAGTAGGAAGTGTTGCTGATTTAACACAAATTTTTGAGCATGTAATGTTGGGAAATTTAACTGTTGAAAACTTCCCTTTCAAGATTTCCTGCGAACTGCTACTTTTGCCCACTTTTGAACGTCGGAACAACATTCCGGCAAAAACGCGCCGGGTGTGCTTACGGCGTTTAATTTTACCGGTAAATGCGATTAAAATCCCTTGAAATAAAAGGCTTTAAAAGTTTTGCCAACGAAACCGTCCTTCACTTCAATGCAGATGTGACGGGCGTGGTGGGCCCTAACGGCTCGGGTAAAAGCAATGTGGTGGACGCCATCCGCTGGGTGCTCGGCGAGCAGAAAAGCAGCCAGCTGCGCCTTGATAAAATGGCATCCGTCATTTTTAACGGCACCAAAAAGCGCAAGGAAGGGCAGATGGCACAGGTGACGCTGACCTTCGACAATACTAAAAATATCCTGCCTACCGATTATACCACCGTCAGCATTACCCGTATTCTTTACCGCAGCGGCGAAAGCGAATACCGGCTCAACGGAGTCACATGCAGACTGAAAGACATCACCTCCCTATTCCTCGATACCGGCATCGGCGCCGACTCTTATGCCATTATCGCGCTGAATATGGTCGAGGACCTGCTCAGCGACCGGGAAGCAGCCCGCCGGAAAATGTTCGAACAGGCAGCAGGAGTAAGCAAATACAAGGCGCGGAAACATGAAACCCAACTGAAACTCGAAGCCACCACTGCCGACCTTGACCGTGTGGAGGACCTTTTGTTCGAGATCGAAGACCAGCTGAAGAAACTGGAAAAACAGGCCGAACGCGCCCAGAAATACTATTCATTAAAAGATGAATACAAAAAACTGAGCATCGAACTGGCGGTACATAACCTCTCCAAACACAAAAAAACATTCAAGGAACTGGAAGGCCAGATTACGCAGGAGGAAGACAATTACCGAACGACGGAGGCGCAGGCCCGTATGATAGAAGCCGACATCGAGGCAAAAAGGAAAAGTCATACGGACAAAGAGACGTCGCTCAGCGAACAGCAACAGGAAGTGAACCGCCTTACCGGACGAATCCGCGGCAAGGAGAATGAAAAAGGGATGCTGGAGCAAAAGTTCTCCTTCGTCCAGAATGACATTCGAAGGCTGGAAGACCAGATTACACAGAACAACATCCACCTGCAAGGACTGGGAAATGAAATTGAGGGTTATCAGACCGACCTTAATTACGAACGAAACGTGGAGGCCGAACTGGAAGCGGCGCTCGTACAAGCCCAAAAACTGTTGGAAACCGTGCGCTCGGATCACAACCTGCTGAAAGGCAATCTGGATGAATTCGTCAAGGAGCAGCAGGTGCTGGAAAGAGAGGTTGTGGAACTGGAAAAACAAAAGGCTATCCAGACCAATCAGATTGACAACCTGCGCCGCGATGTGGAACGCACCCTGGCCGATATCGCTACCAGACGCGAGGAAATGAAGGTGCTGGAGCGAAACATTGCAGAACTCGCAAAGACGGAACAGGCACAACTAAAGAAAATAAACGCTCTCGAGACCAGTGAAAACAAACGGAAATCCGACATCGCCGAAGCGGAAAAGCAGCAGGAAGCGCTTCTGAAAAAACTTGCCGATCATAACCGGCAACTGGACGCCCGCCGCAACGAGTTCAAACTGACCAAAAGCATGGTAGAGTCGCTCGAAGGCTTCCCGGAAAGCATCAAGTTTCTCAGCCAGCAAAAGGACTGGGCCAGAAATTGTCCACTGCTGTCCGACCTCATCTATGTGCGTGAAGAATACCGCGTGGTCATTGAAAACTACCTGGAACAATACCTCAATTATTATGTGGTTCCCAATGCGGACGAAGCCATCAAGGCCATCGCATTGCTGGGCCAAAGCCAGAAAGGCCGCGCCAATTTTTTCCTGCTGGACGCCTTCAAAGGTTACGAGCCTCCGCTTGCCCTTTTGCCGGGTGGCATCCGCGCGGTGGAACTGGTGGAAGTAGAACCCCAATATCGCGCGCTGGTCGAGTTTCTGCTCGAAAATGTGCTGGTCACGGATGAGACGCACCCGCCTTCCGAAGTACCCAACGCCGAAGTGGTACTGCTTTCCAAATCCGGCACCTACGTCCGCCGGAAATTCAGCCTGAGCGGCGGTTCCGTCGGACTTTTCGAAGGCAAGAAAATCGGCCGGAAAAAGAATCTGGAAATACTGGAAGCCGATATCAAAAAACTGGAATCGACTGAAAATCAATTAAATAACCAACTTGCAACGCTGCGCACACACCTGCAAAGCCTGAAAAATGACGATCAGAGCGCCGTATTGCAACGAGAGCGCGAGGCCATTAACCGAATCAGTCAGGAAATGACGGGCATGCAGGCGAAACTGGACAATATCGCCGCCTTCGTTGTCAACTTCGACGCCCAGGCCGGCGATTCAAACCAGCGGATCGATTCGCTGCTCGCCAGCAATGCACGGATCGGGACGGAATTGCAGGAAAAACAAAAAGCCGTGGAGGCGGTGCGCGAACGCCTGAGCAATGCCGACGGGTCGTTCCGCGACGTAGCAGAGCATCTCAGCCAGGCATCCCAGGATTTCAACCATAAAAACATCGAGTTCATCCGCCAGCAAAACAAGGTAAACGCCTTTCGCCAGGAGCTCGTTTTCCGCGAAAAACGCCGCGAGGAATTGCAACAAAATCTGGCCGCAGCTAATTCTACTTTGTTGCGAAACAGAGATGAAATTTCGCTCATACAGGCTGATATTCAGCGTCTTATCAATGAATTAACCGCCGCATACGCCGAGAAAAAAGAAAAGGAGACTTCGCTCAGCGCTGTGGAACAGACCTATTTTAAGGCCCGGAACGAAATACACGAACTGGAGAACAGGCAACGGGATAATTTCAGGAAACAACAGGATTTGCAGGGTCTGGTGAATCGACTGAAAGAAAAATTTTCGGACGTCAAATTCGAAATTACGGCCATCGGCGAACGGCTGCGGGTCGAATTCGGCATGGGCGTTAACGATGTTATCAACCAGGAACCTGATCCCGCCTACCAGCGCGATTCCCTGGAGCGCGATGTCAACAACCTCAAACGCCGCCTCGATACCTACGGAGAGGTCAACCCCATGGCTATTGAGGCCTACAATGAAATCAAGGAGCGTTACGACACCATCGCCGGGCAGCGCAACGACATCCTGAGCGCGAAAGAAAACCTGATCCAGACCATGAAAGAGATCGAGGAGACGGCAACCCAGCGTTTTCTCGAATCGTTCGCCCAGGTGCGCGAAAACTTTATCATCGTTTTCCGCACGCTTTTCACCGAGGAGGATACCGCCGATCTGCTGCTCAGCAACCCGGACAATCCGCTTGAGTCGGACATCAGTATCATCGCCAAGCCCAAAGGCAAGCGCCCCCAGACCATCGCCCAACTTTCCGGCGGTGAAAAAACACTCACGGCTACTGCCTTGCTGTTCGCCCTTTACCTGCTCAAACCCGCTCCGTTCTGCATCTTCGACGAGGTGGACGCGCCGCTCGACGACGCCAACATCGAAAAATTCAACCGCATTATCCGGCAGTTCTCGAAGGATTCCCAATTCATCGTCGTCACCCACAACAAGGCCACCATGGCGGCCGTGGATACGATTTACGGTGTTTATATGCCCGAAATGGGCGTTTCAGCGGTCGCGCCCGTGGATTTCCGCAAATTGAGCCACGAAGCGATGGTGTTTGAAGGGTAACGCCAATCTCTGATTGGCTTTGTGTAACGCCAACCTCTGGTTGGCCTTGTGTAACGCCAACCTCTGGTTGGCCTTGTAACAATAACCTCCGGTTGGTCGTCTAACACTAATCTCCGGTTGGTGTCTGCTCATGCCAACCAGAGGTTGGCGTTACACAAAGCCGCTAGATATCCATCCCTCCAAGCGCTTTCTTATAACTTTCCAGGCATCGTTCCCGTGCGAGTTTGTGTTCCACCATCGGCTGCGGGTAGCCGGGGGTATCGAACTCGGGAACCCATCTTCGAATGTATTTATAGTCCGGGTCAAATTTTTTGGCTTGTTCCGTCGGGTTAAATATCCGGAAATAGGGCGCTGCATCGGTACCGCAACCTGCCGCCCACTGCCAGCCACCGGAATTGCTTGCCAGGTCGTAATCGAGCAGTTTTTGGGCAAAATACGCTTCTCCGAGCCGCCAGTCGAGCAACAGGTGTTTGGTCAGAAAACTGGCGGTAATCATGCGCACGCGGTTGTGCATAAATCCGGTCGCGTTTAGTTCCCGCATTCCCGCATCGACGATGGGATAACCCGTTTTGCCTTCGCGCCAGCGTTGAAACTCATCGGGAGCCTCGCGCCAGGGAATCCTGTCGTAGGCCGGCTTGAAAGGCTTGTCGACTACTTGCGGAAAATTGGCCAGTATCTGGCTGTAAAAATCCCGCCAGATCAGTTCGTTCAGGTATGTACCGTTCAGGTTTTGAGCGTGTCTGGCTTTTTCGCGTATGCTGATTGTTCCAAACCGGAAATGCACGCCCAGACGGGATGTTCCCGCAAGGCCCGGGAAATTGCGCGTCTGATCGTAGTTTTTGATCAGGCCTCTGGTTACAGTGGCTGAAGGGAATTCAATTCCTGCCTTCTCGAACCCGAGATCCACAAGCGCCGGAAAGGGCAACGGATTCGTTTTCAGTAACTTATATGCGTATTTTAAAGAAGGGTAAGAAGCCAGATAAAAAGAGATTTTTTCCAAATCGCCCTTTTCGTTTTTCACTTTCATCCAGCGCGATTGAAGTGCTGCGAGCCATTTTTTGCTGTATGGCGTAAATACTGTGTAAGGGCTTCCGTCATCCTTTGTTACCTCGTTTTTCTCAAAAATGACATGGTCTTTATAGGTATGGAACGGTATATTTTGCGAAGCAAGGAGTTGGCTGATGGCTGCGTCTCTTTCCAGGGCATATGGCTCGTAATCGCGGTTGGTAAATACGGCTGCCACATGGAATTCATTCATTACAGACTGCCATGCTTCCTCGGGTTTGCCATATCGAACGAGGATGGCGCTCCCCCTTTCTTCCAGTTGTCTCTTTAAATCTGCCAGAGCCCGGTGGATGAATTCCAGTCTTGCATCCTTTTTGTCGGAAAGGTCGTCCAGTATGTTACGGTCGAAAATAAACAACGGCAATACCGGATTCGGACCTTTCAATGCGTGGTACAATCCGGCGTTATCGTCGAGCCTGAGATCGCGACGAAACCAGAAAACGGAGACGGGCTGGGACATGTATTGATTCGTTTTGTGGCGGGAAAACAAACGAAACAGGGGGATGTTTGTCCGAAATGCACATATTTGCGAACTTCCCGCTTTAAATCATCCGGAACATGAAACTGCTGCTCCTCGTCCTTCTGCCGATCGCCCTAACCGCCGATGCACAAACAGTGTCCTACCATTTGAAGGTAGACCAGTTTGGCTATTTACCCGAATCCGTCAAAGTTGCAGTCATTTCCGATCCGCAGGCCGGGTTCAATGCTGCCGAATCATATATCCCGGGCAATTCTCTCCAGGTCAGACGTGTTTCTGATGATAACAGCGTGTTTGCAGCAAACCCGGTCGCATGGAAAAACGGTATCACAGATGCCGTTTCCGGCGATAAAGCCTGGTGGTTTGATTTCAGCAGCATCGCAACGCCGGGCGAATACTATATTTTCGATCCGGCAAACAACACCCGAAGTGTGTCCTTCCGGATAGCGCCGGATGTTTATGACGAGGTTTTCAGGACGGCAGTCCGAACATTTTATTATCAGCGATGCGGCGTTGGCAAATCGGAGCCTTATGCCGGAGCAAAATGGACAGATGCCACTCCCTGCCATGTTGCGGCAAATCAGGACAAGCAATGCCGGCTTGTGAGCAACCCTGTGCTCGCAACCGAGCGCGATCTGAGCGGTGGCTGGCACGATGCGGGCGATTACAACAAGTACGTCAATTTTGCGCTGAATCCGGTGCTCGATCTTGCGCTGAGCTATCTCGAACATCCCGAGGTGTTCGGCGATGACTCCGGCATTCCGGAAAGCGGCAATGGTGTGCCCGATCTGCTGGACGAATTGAAATGGGAACTCGACTGGCTGCTTCGTATGCAACAAGCCAACGGCTCGGTCTTGTCAGTGGTCGGCGGCGGAAGTGCGTCTCCTCCTTCCGCAGATGCGGCGGCGAGGCGATACGGTCCCGCCACCACTTCAGCGACATTCAGTGCCGCCGCCATGTTTGCCGCGGGCTGCCGGGCTTTCCGTCAGGCAGGCAATACGTTGTATGCCGACGAACTGCAAACGGCTGCCGGCGCCGCCTGGAACTGGGCAAAGGCAAACCCCGGAATAACATTCTATAATTCGGGCGTTCTGGCGGCGGGCGAACAGGAACCTGACGCTTACGGACTGTTCATCAGTCGTTTATGCGCTGCTGTTTACTTATATGATATTACGGGCACGGCCGAATTCAAAAACTGGGTGGAAAGCAATTACACCCAACACCACCTGATTCAGTGGACATGGGCAAGCATGTATGAAACGACAAGTCTGGATGCATTGCTTCTCTTTACTGAAATGCCCGGTGTATCGGGAGCCGTGGCCAGTCAGATTCGCAATATGTATTCGAACAGCCTTGGCACTGCTGCAGATCACCTCGCCGGTTTCAACAATCAATCGGACCCTTATCGCGCATATCTCGGCGATGGCAACTATGTATGGGGAAGCAACCAGGTCAAATCAAAGGAGGGTATTGCCCTCTTTGACATGATCACACATGGGTTAAACCCGTCGCAGCAACCTGAATTTCGCGTTGCTGCCCTCGAATATCTGCATTATCTGCACGGTGTTAACCCATTGGCGTTGTGCTACCTGACCAATATGGGCGATTTCGGAGCGGAAAATTCCGCGCGGGAGATGTACCATGCATGGTTTGGGGACGGCACTGTTTGGGACAATGCTTTCACTTCGCTCAAAGGGCCTGCACCCGGATATCTGACCGGGGGACCGAACAAATATTACAGCGTCGACGGCTGTTGTCCGAACAATTGCGGAAGCGCACAAAACAATGCATTATGCGCGACGGCCACGCTGCAACCACCGCTTGGTCAACCCGCCATGAAGTCGTATAAAGACTGGAACACCAGCTGGCCACAAAATTCCTGGCAAATCACGGAGCCGGCCATTTACTATCAGGCCGCTTATGTGCGACTGTTGTCAAAATTTGTGCAAAGCCAAAGTGTAGGCACCATAGAAGCGCACTCTAATGTGTTGAATTTCAAATTATTGCCAAATCCAGCCGGGCAGTATTGCATGATAGAAATAAACAGGACCGACGAGGAGCCCTGCATGGTCCGTGTGATGAATACCGCAGGGCAGGTGGTGATGGAAAATCGCAGGGCAGGCGATATGCTTAAACTTGACC
>JAKOXM010000428.1 GCA_029781095.1 Bacteroidota bacterium | reverse complement strand
TTCAGCCGACGGCCGGAATTGCTTTTACCAGGTGGCCGACGAAACGGGTTTGAACCGCTACATTTTCGCCACGGAGCTCAAAACCGGCGTCATTTCGCGCCTGAACGACGAGGAAGGCGTGCATAACGGCCTGATCAACAACACAGGTGACTGGGCGCTCGATATATTCAGCAATACCGCCACACCGCGTTTTATTTATACGTACCCTGTCTCCAATCCGGCGGATCGACGCATCGTTTTCGGCGCCAAAAACCCGCTCGACGGCTACCAGATCGGCATGACGCGCATGGTGACCCTGCCCTCGCAGGGCGGCGCAACGCTCAATGCGCGCATGATCATGCCGCCCGATTTCGATTCGAAAAAGAAATATCCCGCGCTGGTGTACGTGTACAACGGCCCGCACGTGCAGATGGTCACCAACTCCTGGCTCGCCGGCGGCGAACTGTGGATGCACCGCATGGCGCAGGAAGGCTACGTTGTATTCGTGCTCGACGGCCGTGGCTCGGCCAATCGCGGATTCGCTTTCGAAAGCGCCATCTTCCGACACCTCGGCGACGTTGAAATAGAGGACCAACTGACAGGCGTGAGCTACCTGAAAGCGCAAAACTTCATCGATCCCAAGCGGATCGGGGTATTCGGGTGGAGTTTCGGCGGGTTCATGACCACCTCGCTCATGACGCGCCCCGAAGCAAAAGGCGTGTTTCGCTGCGGCGTTGCGGGCGGGCCAGTGATCGACTGGCGCATGTACGAGATCATGTACACGGAGCGCTATATGGATACGCCGCAGGAAAACCCGGAAGGATACGACAAAAGCAGCCTGTTCAACTATATCGACAACCTCGACGGGCGCCTGCTGATGATCCACGGCACTTCAGACGACGTGGTGCTGTGGCAACATTCGCTGCGCTATATCCGCGAATGCGTGAGCAAAGGCAAGCAAATCGACTATTTCGTGTACCCGGAGCACCTGCACAACGTGCGCGGCAAGGACAGGGTGCATCTGTTTGAAAAAATCGAGCAGTTCTTCAACGAAAACCTGCGCGATGCGAAGACGGACAGGCCGTAGGTTGCTTGGGCAGGATTTACAGGCTTTGATACTCCGTGCGATCTGCCTGTTTTTACTGACGATGATTTGTGTGCCTCCGCAGGCCGCGGCGCAGGATGTTGTCTTCACGGTCGATCACAGCGTTTCTGCCCTGGGAAAACGGGGCTATATCGAATTCAAAATTGATACATCGCGCAAAAAAGGACCATTCCTGGTCCGGATGACGTATCCGGACGGAAAGATCGACACCATAGTGGATATCACCGAACCGGTATATACTTACAATAATCTCTTGCCTGGCCTGTATTGTATCGACATACAATGCTGTGCAGTCTGTTCGGCTTCGAGTTGTATGGAAGTATTGAATTACGAGCATCTGCTTGTCGGCGAAACGTCCGTTTTTCTGACAAGGGAAAAAACGCCGCCCGGGACAGATTCCACGGCCATTTTACTGGCTTGTGTGGGCATGGAGGAAGACAGCAGCTTGCTTTGCAGCGCAACTTTTTCCTGGTACGCCCCCGTAGAACTGTCAACAGATCAGATCGGGTCCATGCTGGAAAATGCACTGGCCTGCATGTACGACATTCGCGTGAGCGGGTATTCTGACTACCAGGAAAACGGGCCGGATACCTGGCTGCCCGGGCCGTTCATGTTTCTGTTCCGGTTTGATGTGGCGGGACGCATTTTATGGGTGTCTGACGATCGCTGAAGTTATTGTCGGGGCATTTCTGTACAAACTCCCGGTTGTCCTTTTCGGGTTGGGTGCTATCTTGGCCTCGAAAAAATAGGGTGCCATGCAACAACAGACCAACGACCCAGACCATAGAAAGAGACGCCACCGCTTCCACCATTTCGTCTCGGAATACCCGACTACGGCACGTATCGAGGCTTTCAGCGACGGGGTGATCGCCATCATCATTACGATCATGGTGCTCGAGTTGAAAGTGCCTGAATTGAAGGAAAATTTTACGCGGGAAGATTTCTGGCAGGTGGGCAAACACTTGCTGCCCAAGCTCCTCGCCTATGCCATGAGCTTTGTGATCGTGGCCATTTTCTGGGTCAACCACCACGGCTTTTTTCATTCCCTGAAGAAAAGTGACGGCAAGTTGTTGTGGTACAACAATTATCTCCTGTTCTGGCTGTCGCTGGTCCCTTTTGCCACGGCTTTTCTCGGCGAACACCCCCAATCGGTCGAGGCCGTGACCGGCTACGGATTCGTGCTGGTCATGTCGGCGCTTGCCTTCCCGCTGATCGGGCATTACGCCATGTTCAGAGCCGACCTGATGCGCGACGAGATCCCGCCGGAAATACGGCGGAAAATTTACCGGCGCAATTACCCGGGTGTGGTTTTGTACACCTTGTCGGTATTATTGGCGCCCTTGTCGATCTGGATTTCCTGGGCGATTTTTTTCATCGTTCCGATGTATTATTTTATGCCGAGGCCGTTTGAAAAGGATGAGCCTTTGTCATGAACATCCGAAGTCCTTTGGGTTATTTTCACAGGGTCGAAAAAGCATGTATTCAAGCCGTACGGCGCTTTTATTTTTGCACATGAAACTGCCATGCACCTCAAAAAACGGCTCGTCCGACCTGGAAATCTGCTCTTTTTGCCCCGGGCAGAATAACGCAAACAACTTCTTGTATACTTTAGCGCCATGATACTCATTATCACCGGTGCGGCCGTGGGGATCGCCATGCTAGCAACATCTATGTTTGCCTTTGTAGCCGGCGCTATATGGCTCAAAAAGAAGCGGGATGCACAGCGCAGCGCTGATCTGATGCGCCTTGCCCGCGACCTCGGTTTGTCATTTACCGAAAAAGACGGCTACGGGCTGGTGGCCCAATTGCACAACCTCAATCTGTTTCGCTTTTCCGGCCGGCGACCCTGGTCGCGCAACGGCAAGGTATTCAACGTCATGCGCGGCCACGTTGGCGAAACGGAGGTCTTCCTGTTCGATTATTCCTACATGGTGCATACCGGCAAAAGCTCCCATGAAGTGCGTCAAACGGTTTTTTTCGCCAACGATAAAAACTGGTACCTGCCCAATTTTCGCCTGCGCCCTGAAACCTGGTGGCACAAGGTGCTGGCAAAAATCGGGGCCGGAAAAGACATCAACTTTCCCGAGAGTCCCGATTTTTCGAGCAAATTCTGGCTGACCGGAGAATTTGAGGATTTGATCAGAAAACAGTTTGACACCGATATCCAGCGCTTGCTGATGGAGCGCCCGCCGTTGCACCTGGAAGGCCGGAATTATTACCTGATCGCTTACAAACCCGGTAAAGCGCTCAATGTCGACGAAGCGCAGGTTTTCTTCGAGCATTGCCGGATGCTCACACAGCTGTTGAAGAAAAAAGAGCAGGTAGAACTGCTCAATCTCGCCGAACTGAAGAAAGAAGACGTGCTGGAACCGCTGGAAGTGCCCAAATCGCCTGAAAAAAGGGAGGGATAATTTTTTTTATTCTTCCACCCATCCGCCCTTCATGGCCTTCAGGATGGCTTCCGTTTTCGAATTCACCTGCAATTTATCGTACACATTCCGGATGTGCGTACGCACCGTATCGATGCTGATATTGAGTTCGTCGGCGATCAGTTTGTAGCTGTAGCCTTTCATCAGGCCTTTCAGAATGTCCTGTTCGCGGGCCGACAAAAGATGATCTGTCGGGTGCGATTTCGGTGGCTGCTGGAAGTATTGCAGCACTTTGCGGGCCACGCTTGAGGTCATGGGCGAGCCTCCGCGAAACACGTCGAACACAGCCTGGATGATCTCGGCCGGGGGCGTGTTTTTGAGCAAATAGCCGCTTGCCCCGCTCCGCACAGCCTGAAATATGCGCTCGTCGTCGTCGAATACCGTCTGCATGATCACCTGTGTTTTGGGATACAGGGATTTGATGATCGGCAGGGCGTCGAGGCCCGACATGCCGGGCATATTGATGTCGAGCAAAACAACATCGGGCATGTGGGCGTGCAGTTCGCTTTTGAGGTTGTTTACGTGCGGATAGGCGCCGGCCAGCACCAGTCCCGGCGTCGCCTGAATTAAAAAGGCGATGCCTTCGCGCAAGTCGCGATTATCTTCGTAGAGCAGGACTTTTACCGGTGCTTCCATATATTAAAAGTGTTTTCCGATGCAAAGGTAAGATGCCGGCGGGAGGAATGACAATCGCATAAAAGTGTGAATATCAGACTTCCACAGTCAAAAGAATCTGTACACCGCTACCCGGGGCCGCTTTTATTACCAGTTCCCCGCCGATTTCGGCGGCGCGCTGGCGCATATTCGTAAGGCCGTTGCCGGCTTGCACGGTTTGCGGATCGAAGCCCTTTCCATCGTCTTTTATCTCAAGAATCAACTTGCTACGGACCAGTTCCATGTGCACACTGATCTCCGAGCATTCCGAATATTTCGTGGCATTGTTCATGGCTTCCTTAAAGATCAGGTAAATATTGCGGCGCTGATCGGGGCGAAGATGGCGCAGCGAAAAAGTAGGGGATATCGCATCGACGAAGCGGATACTGCGGGCCTCGCCGATGCGGACGCCGAACTCGCGCATGCGCGCGGCGAGATCGTCGAGATTATCGTAGCGGGCGTTTATGGCCCACACAATATCCTGCATGGCCTCGGAAAGCGAGGCCGCACTTTGTCCGATCCGCTGTAAAAGGGTTTTCGTGGGCGCCTGTTCCTCTCCGAGCTGCGTCTGCGCCACTTCGCTGAAAAAACGTATGCTGCTGAGCGTACTGCCCATATCGTCGTGCAGGTCGCGGGCGATTCTCCGGCGGATTTTCTCGAGTTGCAGGCGTTGTTCCTGGCGGTACCAGGCGATCAGGCCGATCAGGCCGCCGGCGATTGCGAGGATGAGCAGGCGGAACCAGATCGTTTTTCGAAAAGGGGGAATGACGTGGAGCGGAACGCGGGCAATTTCACGGCTCCAGAAGCCGTCGCCGTTGCGTGCTTTTACAAGCAGGGTGTAGTTGCCGCCGTCGAGGTTCGTATAGGTAATGATATTTTGCCGTGTTTCCACCCAGTCGGGGTCGAATCCTTCGAGCTTGTAGGCCAGCAGTGTTTTTTCAGGCTGCGTATAACTGAGCACTGAAAAGTCGAAAGTCACCACGTTTTCGCCCGGCTGCAGCACGACCGGTTCGCCCATACGCCATGGCACGGGTTTGTTCAGCACAGCAACATCCGTGAGTGCCAGGCGCGGCGGGGCGGGATTCAGCGGCAGGTGCGAGGTATTGGCCAGGTTGAAAGCGTCCTGAAATCCTATG
>JAKOXM010000425.1 GCA_029781095.1 Bacteroidota bacterium | reverse complement strand
ATTAGCAGGCGTTTTGTAAAACACCCTGAACAGGCCCCTGCTGTTGCGGGTGCAATAGCGGCTGGTGTCGGCAACGCAGTCGTTGTTGTCGTCAAAAATATATTGCAGGTCTGCCCTGTCGCGGTCCGTCAGACGATTGGCAAAGGAATCCACCTCGAGTGCATAATCCACAGCATCCTGCCTGGGAAAGAATTTGAGTTCGGGATGTATCTGGCTGTGTACCCCGCTGATGATGTCCAACCGGTCGAGGATATTGTATGTCGGTGCATGCAACGGAATTCCGGGGCTTTGTGTGAAGCACACCCCGGGAATACATGCGCAGACCGCACATATCAAAAGAGTGCGGTTATACACCCTGAAAATTCGATGTAAATCTTTGAACATGAATATCTTATTGAGAAATAAAATCGAGGTATGCCTCCTGCCATGGCGCCCAAAAATAGGTGTTCCATGATGAATTATGCCAAAGTAATACGAACTCGCCGGCATGTTTTTTTGCCTCGGACCTCAGTTGTTGTAAATGCCCGAAAGCCGTTTCCCGCGAATAATTCCGGTATTGAGCCAGCGTTACATCCATGGCAATAAGCGGTTTTTCGCGAAGGCGCAGCGTTTTACGCGTCAAAAAATCGAACACCGGAAAATCGCTGCAGATGCCGCATCGAAAGCCTTCCATGTCCGGATAACCTGCAGTGCTGTCCCAATCCATCCCGGCGTCATCCCACATCTGCCAGGTAAGGGGCGCGGCAAACCGTAGATAATGCTGCCGCCCGGTCGTTACAGGGGCAGGAGATACGGCGCGGAGCGACGATAACTCCTCCTGAAAAAACTGCGGGTTCTCAAAGGCTTCATACGATGGATGAAAACCAATTACATGACCACGTTCGGCGATTTTATGTATCAGATTGACCACAAACGGGTGTTCCAGCGGGTACCAGCAATTACTCGATGCAGGGCGTTTCCCCAAAAAATTAAAATGTCCGACGAGACCGTTTTTTTCATAAAAGTCAAGCCAATCGTCGAATACGTCGTAAGGGTCTTTTTTTTGGAAAATATGTTTTCTTAGCCAAAAGCCTGCTTCAGGCAAGTCACCCCTCCGGAAAATGCAGCCACCCAGCGTTCGGATACGGTCGGCGACGGTCCACCACAAGCGGGGGTGATCCACGTCGCAGGAGACGGTCATTTTGAACCGGCGCCGGGGTTTTGGAGGTTCCCAGCCCAGTCGGGCAAACATCGTTGCCAGAAGAGCAGCATATTCGTTCACCACAGGCCGGGAAAGAAATTCCTTCCGGAAAGCGAGGGATTTTTCAGCCGGAAAACGCCCGTGGCGGTCGCGGTCGGGCAAAACATATTCTTCCCAGCGGGCAAGCATGAAAAAAGAAGAGGCAAAAAGATCGACGCCGCATGTAATGCCCTCATTATCAACGCAAATATTCGGATTTCCATAAATGCAAACGATCGATTCGGCGGGGCCGAACGGACTGGTAAAAATCGAGGTCCCGGGAATGGCGTACTGCGGTTGCAGATAAGCGGATGTAGCCGTTTCATCT
>JAKOXM010000643.1 GCA_029781095.1 Bacteroidota bacterium | reverse complement strand
ATCGAAGCGGAAGATCGCGCGCGCCGGGAACGCCGCAGGGCGGAACAAAATGCTGATAAAGAAGAACTTGCAGAAAAAAGGCCGGACGCGCCGCCCGAACGGGTGGAGGGTGTTTAGTCGGAAATTATAATGCACTGCGCGGAGTATTCAACCCGGCCGCCAGCTTGTATGCACAAACGGAATCAAAACATTGTTCACCCGATAAAAATAGACACATCGATCATCCTGATTTTTTCCCGCAGATTACCGCAGAAAAATCTCGCAGATATACGCAGACTGATACGAGTTCTGCGGTAATCTGCGGTATTTTTCTGCGTTCATCTGCGGGAAATATGGCACAATAACAGCAACTTCGATATTCAGGATGATCTGTGTTTCCGTATAAAAATAATGACATCCAAAGTAGAATACCTCGGCGAACTCCGAACCGAATGTACCCATTTGCGCTCCGGCCAGCGCTTCGTGACCGACGCTCCCGTGGATAATCAGGGCAAGGGCGAGGCTTTTTCGCCTACCGACCTCAGCGCCACCTCGCTGGCTGCCTGTATGCTCACCACCATGGGCATCAGCGCCCGCAACCACGGCATCGACATGGCTGGCGCGTCCGCTGACGTCAACAAGGTCATGGCCTCCGACCCGCGCCGCATCGCCCGCGTGGAGGTCACCGTGCGGATGCCGAAAAAGGAATACTCCGAAACGCAGAAAAAGATTCTGGAAGGCGCCGCCCGTACCTGTCCGGTTGCGCTGAGCCTTGCAGCGGAGCTGGAACAGGTGATGGTGTTTGAATGGTGAGGCATCGGCAGGTGTTATAATTTCGCGTAACCAAAGGTTTCAAGGTCTTGTATACTCTTGGTTACATGCAATTTTCCATCCTTTAGAACATATATGGAATCGCATATCCCGGCAATTTCCCGGTACATGTGATCGGTCACCAGCATGCCTTTGTTGGCCTTTTCTTCGATCATGATCTCCCTGATTTTTTCGATTTGCAAAGGCATGATGTGGGTAAATGGCTCGTCGAGCAGCACAAACCGGGACTGTGACTTAATGATCGCATACACTTCTACCACGCGCCTTTGTCCGCCGGAAAGATTGCATATGCGTGACCTGTATTTCGACCGGAATTCCGGAAACAAGGTCTCGAAATCCGGGTATGACAAATTAAAATCCTGAAAGACTCTTTTCACAGTGACAGACCCCGGAATAAAATTAAACTGCGGCAGATACAGCATGAGATCGGGCCTCTTAAAAGCCTGAAAAACAGGCGTTTGATCGATTCGAATTGATTTACTTCGGGCTTCCAGGCTGCCGTAAATAATATTCATCAGACAACTTTTTCCTTGCCCGTTCCGGCCAAAGAGGCCGCATATTTTCCCTGTTTCGCATGAAAAATAAACGTCCGTTAAAATCTTTCTGCTGCCAAATTCAAGTTGAATGCTGTCGGCTTCCAGTATATGCGTCATCTGAATGTATTGATTTGTAATACCAGAAAAACGAACAGGGCCAAATCAAATGTCAGGGTACCCGTCCAGAGAAGCCGCTGCGAAACGCCCAGGTTTTGATAGTAGTAGAATTCATGGCTTTTATGGCTCCTGACAGCAAAAACAATCACCCCGAGCGTGCATAGTTTGAACCAAAAGAGCGCAAAATAGGTCTCCAGACCCCAGTGCCATACGATCAGCGCGCAACAGACGGTGATAATAAAGGAGACCGGGAAGAAGCTTCTGTAAAAAGAAGACAGGAGCCGTATGGTTTTTATGATCCGCATATGCCTTTTGTGTAAAGGAGATACGAATCAAAGACGGGAATTGCTGCCCGGGCAAGGACAGGGGTGGAATGAGCAGGTTCGGAATTTTCAACCCGCGATTTCAATCGCGGGAATAAAAAAGACAGGTTACTCCACAACCGTTCAGACAAA
>JAKOXM010000416.1 GCA_029781095.1 Bacteroidota bacterium | reverse complement strand
ATAGCGGTATGGGTCAGGTAGCCGCCCCATATCGGCAGCGCCGGAAACGTCGATCTTGCCCCGGCATTCCACAATGGCCACGACAGGGCGATTCCTGCCAGCAGTCCGAGGGCCGCGATGGCGGTGACTCTGGATGGAACGGATATTTTTATGAAGGACATCCCGGCGGTTTTCAATTGGAAATTTCGGACGCGATTATTTCAGTTGCCGCAGCAGGAGTTTGCCCTTGCGCAGGCCAAGGCGTTGCAGGGTTTTTTCGAGACTGGCTGCCGTCTCCCTGGCCGCAGTTTCGGTCGGCCGTACGCTACCGAGCCAGACGATGTATCCTTTTCCGTCTTTTTCAAAACAGCTTCTGGGTGTCGCAATAGCGGCGATATCCTTCGCCTGGAGGGTTTTCACCCGTGCGGCCGCATACTCCTTTGAGGAGAAGGCGTTATCCTGCAGGATCCAGCCTTTTTTGCCGCTGATGCCGGAACAGGCGTCGGTTGCGGCGAGGGCCGGTTTCGTGGTTGTCTTTGGCTTGACAGCCGGCCGGGCCGGCTCGGGTTCATCATCGCCTGATATATTGATCGTTGGAACTTCGTCCTCATTGCCGCTGCCGCTCAGATTGATGGTCGCGATTTCGGGCTCGGGTGTTTTGACGGAAATAGGGTATTGCTTCGGCACTCCCCTGGGTTTGCCGTCAAACGGGATCGCATCGCCATCGATGATGTATCCCGGCTCGTCTTCCGGATTTTTTTTGCTTTTCCAGTGTTTCAGTTTTTCCAGGTCCGCCAGATTTTCCTTTGTGAAAGTGAAAACTTTATAACTCAGGGGAAGAATGGACAGGATGGAGAGCAAAAGCACCCATTTCTGAATTTGTTGCCCGCTCATGAAGCGGCTGTAAACGGAAGCCGTCTGGCCATACGGCTTGCTGAGCACGCTCCAGACATATTTTTTAAACGGTTCTACCAACAGATAATTTACAGGCCGCACGATCTTGTTCAGGTAAACGCGTACGGCATCCGGCGGCCGGTAAGTGGCGACACCGCTCACGTTCTGCGACATGGACTTGTACCACTGGGAACGCGTGAGCCAGTGCACCATTTTACGGTCTTTCCCGAAAATACCGATCCGAGAAGGGGCATTCAAAACCCTGACAGGGCCTTCCGCGGGCACCAAGGCCAGCCCGAAACCATTATAAATACACTGGGCTTTTAATTCCAGCATATAAGGATCGTTGGGAGAGGGAAATACGTCCTCTGCAATTGCAATCCATTGTTCGTCAGCCTGATAGCGTTTAAATTGCTCGACGGCATAGATGTATCTGTATTTGCGCCAGCCCTGCATCGTAAAATACCAGAGAAAAAATCCGATCATCGCCGTGCCCAGGATAAGTCCCAGGTTGCCTGTCACCTGCAACTCGAACAGCCATTTGAACTGCCTGGCAAAGAAATAAACATACGTCGCTGCTGCGCACATGGCGCCGAACGCCACGCAATCCCATATGAAATAAACCAGGTTCAGCGAGTATTTAACCTCGCCTGCCTTGTCGCGGGAAGTCGCTTCGCAGGTGCAGAAAAAAGGTGAATCGTCGTTTTTCCGGAAGCTCATCTGGATATCGGCGACGAGACTGCCTTCGCCTACGTTGTCGAGGCTCACCTGAATGGAATCAGCGGCCGGCTCATATCGATTCCTGTAAAACTCCTTCAGAAATGGCACAAAGCGCCGCTTTACAAGGTCCTCGGTCAGAACACTGTTTAGTTGCTCAAATGTTTGATTTCCTGCGCCTTCCATCAGAAAGTTAAATGGCAAAAGTATTGATTTTTAACTGCCGGATACTTAAACCCTTTTTCCAGGCATCTGGTATTCCACCCTCGCGGCGTCATTTTGGCGTTGCTTGAGGATATTAATATAATTCCGCGCCTTTTTATTGCCATAATCGTTCCATGCTTTTTGCGCCCATTCAAGCGCGAGGTCGAGATTGCCTTTCACTTCCGCTGCGACAGCCATGTTATAGGCCGCACGCCCTGCCGCCTTTCGGTCGCCGCCGGGCTGCTCGGTGATCGTTTTCCAAATGCCGGCTGCGCGATCCCAGTCCTGCCCTTGCGCAAACCGGGCTGCTTTTTCCATCTGCGTGCTGAATCCCTTCGCTTTGGCGTAGTATTGACGGTTCAGGTTGACATATATGGGCGCGATGCGTGCGCCGTATTCGATACCGACATTGAATGCCACATCCCTCGAAACAGTTACCTGCGAAGGCAACCGGTTGCGCGACTCCCTGTCTGTATTTCCCCGGGCGGTGCGCTCCAGGTAGTCGTCCGTGACATATTCGTCAATGATGGTTTTGGTTTTAGGGTCGTAAAGACGCCAGCCGATGCGGACGCCGGTTCGCTGTCTTGCGTCGTAGGTGGTGACCGTATAATACTTGCCGTCCTTATCTTTTTTTCGTTCATCATTGCGGTGAGTCGATATTGAATTGTCGGAATCGAACGATTCGATTGCTGCGACCGCATTGGTACCGAAATCGGCGCAGATCTGTTCAATCTGGCTCCAGGGGAGTGCCGGCGGCAGGTTGACACCCGCTTTGCTGCCTTCCATTTCTATGCCTGTGCTCACCACTTCAAAACGCGGTGTGCGGGTGAGGGCATTTGTCAGGCCCGCCACCGCTTCCTGGCGACTGCGGCGATCCTGACCGATGGCCTCGCCTGTCAATAGCCCTTCCAGTGCATTTAACCAGCCGTTTGAAGGTTTGCTGCGGTCAATGATGGCCACTTTTGAAATATGCTCGGGCAGTTTCATTTGGGCAGGCTGTAACACCGTAAGGCTGGTGGAACGCATGCAGCTTGTCAGAAGAACAGCAAAAAAGAACAGGGTATTCCCGCTTGCCTTCAAAAGCGTATTTGTGGCCATAAATTTCTGATTTTGAATTTTTTACAACTGATGGTTTTACATGGCAAAAATCGGAAATTTATGAAAATGCAGTGAACCATTTGATCAAAAAGGTATTTTGGGTTTCTGATGATTAAAACCGAATGGGATATCATACTGGCCGGCTCGGGCATGTCCGGCTTAACCCTGGCCCTTGAATGCGCCAGGCGGCCCTGGTTTCGCGACAAAAAAATACTTCTTATCGATCGCGATAAAAAGACCAAAAATGATCGCACCTGGTGTTTCTGGGCCACTGAAGATGAGCCGCTGCCCGACGTGATATTCAAATCCTGGGAAAAATGCCGGTTTTTTGGAGAGAAGATCGAGTCGGTCATGGATATCAGGCCCTACCGTTACCATATGATCCGCGGACTGGATTTTTACGAACAGGCCCTGGCAGAACTGGCAAAAAGCCCGAATGTAAGCCTGTTTACTGCCAATATCGAGGGTATCGAGGCTTCCTCGGGGGTTGTTCGGACAGATAAAGGCGATTTTTCAGGCGAATGGGTGTTCAATTCGGCCCTGACCAAAGTCGCCGTATTGCCGGAAGCGAGTGCCTTGTATCCGGTCCCGCCATTTTCGGTATTGCATGACCAGACGACTGCGCCGGAACATCAATTGACCGGTTTCACACAACTGTTGCAGCATTTTAAAGGCTGGCTGATCGAAACGCCGCATCCCGCATTCGATCCCGCCCTGATGACGTTTATGGATTACAGGCCGGAGCAAAAAGGCGAAACCCGGTTTGTATACG
>JAKOXM010000641.1 GCA_029781095.1 Bacteroidota bacterium | reverse complement strand
CGCAGGAGCAGGCGACATCTCAAAAACGATTAGAGAGGCCCCTTCGCGCTTCAAAAGATGTCATCTCCTGCGAAACCGGGATCGCTGCTATGCCCCTCCTTTTCGCGCCATCCAGTTTCCCATACCCACACCAAACAACACGATCGTAACCGAGCTCAGTGGCATGAGCACGGCTGCCACCAGCGGCGACAGTGCGCCGGTAACGGCGTACGACAAGCCCACTACATTGTAAATAAACGCGATGTAGTAGGCGCGATGTACGATCTGCACCCCGCCGCGGGCCAGGCCGATGTACCGGGGCAGGTTCGCGAATTCGTCGGCATGAAGGATGGCGTCGCAGGCCGGCGTGAAATTGTTGGTATCTTCCGCAACGACGATCCCGACGTCGCTCTGGCGGAGAGCGCCCGCGTCATTGAGCCCGTCGCCGAGCATCATCACCTGCCGCCCGAGGCGTTGAAGTTTTTTCACAAAATCCAGTTTGTCCTGCGGTGCGCGGTTGAAAAACATGGCGTCGGGTTCGGGGAAAAACGGTGCGAGGCTGACGGCTTCGCGGTCCTGATCGCCGGAAAGAAGCCAGACGCCCACATTTTTTTTCGCTGGCGAAACGGAGTTCCTGAAAAACTGCAATACCGCTTCCAGCCCGTCCCGGTAACGGCTTTTTATTTCAAAATAGCCCCGAACCACACCGTCGATAGCGACGTATACCCCGGATTTGCCGGCCTCGGTAGCGGGTAAATCCATAAAATCCGCTGAACCGACCTTTACTTCCTTCCCCGATACGACTCCTTTGATACCGCGACCCGGGATCTCTTCAAAGTGTTGCGGCGCCTCAAGCGGTATTTCCTGCATCGATTCATAAATACGCCGGCTGAGCGGGTGTGCCGAATGGCGTGTCAGCGAACGAACGGCAACTTTGTCAGCGTAGCCGAGTGCCCGGCCGTGAAATTCGAACTGCTGCTGCGCAACATTCGTGATCGTACCCGTTTTATCAAAAATGACGGCATCGACGGCGGCAATGGCTTCCAGTACGTTGATATTTTTCAGATAGAAGCGATGACGACCCAGGATGCGCACGATGTTGCCGAGGGTGAAAGGTATCGCCAGGGCCACGGCGCAAGGGCAGGCTATGATCATCACGGCGGTAAACGCATTCACAGCGATGGTCATGTCGCCGCGAAGCAGCCACCAGTACAAAAACGCTGCGCCGCCAACGCCAAGGATCAGTCCGGTAAAATAGCGGCCGGCGCGGTCGGCCAGCTGCGTAACCTGGCCTTTCCGGGTGTTTTGGAAAGCCTCGTCGTTCCAGAGTCTGGTGAGGTAACTCTGCGACACGCGACGTGTAAGCGATATTTCGATGCTTTCGCCCACCTGTTTGCCGCCGGCAAATATGCGCTCGCCGCTGCCCACGTTCACCGGTTCTGCCTCGCCGGTCACAAAACTGTAGTCCACGCGCGCCGAGCCTTTCAGCAATATCCCGTCGGCAGGAATGATCTCGTGGCTGCGCACGATGATGATATCGCCCGGCACGAGACGGTTGACCGGGACGGCGTTTTCGGAGTCGCCGGTTTTTACGGTGGCTGCTACGGGAAAATAGGATTTGTAATCGCGTTCGAACGACAGTTGTTGCCAGGTGCTTTGCTGGAACCATTTGCCCGTGAGCAGCAGGAAAATCAGACCCGCGAAGGAATCAAGGTATCCGGCGCCGGTATGGGTCAGTATTTCCCAGGCGCTGCGCCCGAAGAGCATCGAGATACCCAGCGCCAGCGGCACATCGAGGTTCAGGTGGCGCGTTCGAAGGCCGTTCCAGGCGGAAGCAAGGTAGTCGCGGGCACTGAAAAGAAGCACCGGCAAGGCCAGCACAATGCTCAGATAACCAAACACATCGGCAAACCACCGGTCGGATTCGGGGTCCAGACCCACGTATTCCGGAAAACTGAACAACATGATATTGCCGAAGGCAAAACCGGCGACACCGATCTGGTAGGCCAGTCTTTTGCTCATGGCAGGCTTTTGTGCTCCGTCCACATCGCCGAGGTTGATCTCGGGCGCGTAGCCGATGGAGGCCAGCAACGCGGCGAGTTTGCGTAGAGAGGTTTTGCCAGGGTCGTATTGAACAGTGGCCGTTTTTTTCAAAAAATTGACCCGCGAATGGGTTACTCCAGCATCGAGTTTATAGAGATTTTCCAGAAGCCAGATGCAGGAAACGCAGTGCATCTGCGGCAGGTAAAAACTCACCTGCGCGGTTTGGCCATTGTTGAATTCGAGGAGTTTTTCCTGCACCTCGTCATCGTCGAGATAAGCGTATGCCTTGGCGTCTTTCCTGTTTTTCAGGCTTTGTCCCGGGTTTTCATCGAGATTGTAATACTCGCACAAGTCGTTGGTATTGAGTATTTCATATACCATCTTGCAACCGTCGCAGCAGAAATATTTGTCGCCAATGTGAAGGCGCTCGTCAGGACAGGCGTCGTGACAGTGAAAGCAGCTGTGCTGCGACACAGGGGGATTCTTCGGTTGCAACAACGTGGTAGCCGACATGCGCTTGAGATTTTGGCCCAAAAATACCGGCCCGGCCCCGGGCTGTCGGGTGACGGAGGTCATGGCATGGGGTGATATTTGTTGGGGCATACCACCCTGTCAGAGCCGTTTCGAGATAACCAGCGGTTTGACCAGGGTATTGCCCCACACAGTTGCCCGGATAATGTACGTCCCCTCCGGGATCGTGTCGACGGGCAATGCGATCCGTTTTCGGGGCGCTTCGTTCCATTGATAAATGATCCGGCCCAGCTGGTCGTAAATCTCCAGGTGCTCGATCAGAGCCAGGTCGGGATTGTTTGCATCGGTCGATTTCCCTTCGATGATTACCACAAAATTGGTTGGATTGGGGTATACAGACAAGTCGAATTGTTCCGCTCCTTCACAACCAATATCCGGGCAAAAATGGAAAGGCTGCTCACTGACGCCGCATATATTGGTTGCCCTGGCCGTAATATCGAGGCACGGACTTTCCCTGTCCGTTATCCTGAAATCGAAGTGCCTGCATTCGGGATAGCCCCATACTTCGGGTCCGGTTGTCCACTCCATGCAATCACCCGTACCTTCCGCATTGATTTCCAGCCGATGGTTTCCGAGGCACAACATCTGCAAAGCGACAGGGGCGCCGTCAATTTTCGCCGGGTAAAACCGGGGTTTTCCGGCGTGAAATTTCTTCTCCTTTACTACGGTTCCACACGAATCGGTAATGGTAAAGGAAATGATAAAGATGCCGTTCATATCCGGATTGGCCAGTGTGAGCGTGGCAATACTTCCCGAACCGTTTGTTTGTAAAAACGGGTTCAAACCGCCCGGGTCGAAAGGCCTTACCTTCCATGTGGAAGTAGCGTCCGGCACATAAGGTGTAAGAAAAAACGTACCATCGGTGCATACATCGTCCGGTCCGCCCACCTCGGCGTTCGTTGATGCCGGGATGTAGTGAAAGTCAACCGTGCATGGCTCGGAAACTTTCCCAACGGCAGTAGCCGTCACGCCAACCGTGCCGTCATGAATCCGGTCTGTCTGGAGTATAATTCCGGAACCGCGGATGTCCAAAGTGTTCAAAATTTTCCAGCCTTCGGGCAAGGTCCATTCATACTGGATATCAGGAAAAGCGAAACTGAAATCAACGGTTGATACCGCTAATATGGATGATGCTCCGCAGGGCAATTCAGTATTGGCCACGAACAAAGGGCAAAGCGACGGCAAAACCCTTTCAGGACATATTGTCTCCCAGTCGCTCCAGACGCCGCAATTGCGCTGACCACGCACCCGGATACATCCTTCCGAAGTATCGGGGAAAATTTTTATGTGACCGGTATTGGAAGGAGCAGGGAAAAAATGTATCCAGTTGGCAGGTATATCCCATTCGAATTTGGTTACAGGCAGCGGATCGGCATCTTCCGTGCCGTGCTGGTGGTGGTTCAGTCGGGCGGAATACTCGAAGAGATCAAAGGGGGAAAGCGGCATTTTCGAAGGGCCTGTAATGACAGGCTTCAGCCCGGCAATGGAAGCAATGGGGACATCCCATGTACGGCCGGGCGCCACCCAATTGCAACCGATTGAATCCGAGCGATGTACACTCAATTTTCCGGGCTCCGGCGAATCGTTCCACCGGACGACGATCGTGTGATTGGAACCCGACGTTTTTTCGCTGATGAGCGTCCCGTTTTCCAAAGGTTCCAGGCTGTGGCAGCCCGGCGCCCAGGATTGAATGATGTAAGTCAGCTCCACGTCGGGGCATTGTACGTGGAGCGCAGGATCGGGTGAAATGCCGAGCGAGGGCATTTGGGCCAGGCAAAACACTTTGGCACAGATCAATACGGCGAGGGTAAATAATGGCTTCATACAGTTGGCTTTTGATGCTCAAATATTGGAGCTATG
>JAKOXM010000411.1 GCA_029781095.1 Bacteroidota bacterium | reverse complement strand
ACGCTGATCGGTTTCCACCTGCCTGAGGCAACGGAAGCAACGCTGACGGTTTACGATGAAACGGGCCGCATGCTGTTCACACAGAAAGGTCAGTTCGGCAAGGGCTACAACGCCATTGCGATCGACCGCGCACTGTTGAACACGACGGGTGTGATGTACTACAAACTCGAAACCGCAACGGATGCGGCTACGAAGAAGATGATCCAGACGAAGTAACGAATTGGAAAAGACGGTGGTGCGCCTTTCAAATAAGGCGCGCCACTGTCTCAAATCCGGATACGCTATGCGTCTTGAATATGCATAATTGAAATGTATAAAGCGCTTATTCTGTCGAACAGAATGAGCGCTTTATATTTTATATCCTGAATTACGTATTTACCCTGGAAAATGGACTGTTAGGTACAATTTTTGCTACTATCGCGATTTTTACCATGAACTAATAAATAGTGTTTAACATACATCTTATTAAAGAAATTCTACCTTTGTAGTCTTTCGGATAATCTTCTATTTACAGCTAATCCCGGTATTTTCTCAAGAGGTTTGACCCGCCAGGTTTCACTGCTCTCCTGTACATTTTCCTCCTCCTGTTACTACCGATTCAGTAACAAGATTCTTTGCTTTAGATGATATTGCTAATGCGAAGGTTCTGTGTTTTACTACCCATACCGATTCATGCTCGTACTACGTGCATCTGCACGGCTTTTGTGTTTATTGTCACTTACAACTAACATTAGTATTATGCGCGACTTGGTGGAACTTGTTGGCTTGCTGGACAAAACGAAATTAAAAGGAAGCGGCGTTCTGAAATGGATTATTGAACCTGACTCCAAGATGGAACAACTGTACATTGCTATCGCAGAAAAGAAGATCCAGACGGATGAAGACGCCGGCAATTTGTTTAGCGAAGGGAGCAGTAACGGCACATCTCTCTCCAGTGTCAAGAGCAAATTGAAGGAGCGATTGCTCGACTCGTTTTTCCTGTTACAATTCAAGGAAGCCAACTTTACAAGCAGGCAAAAAGCATTTTTTGAATGCTATAAAAAGTGGTCGACCGTCATGACGCTTTTGAGCCGGAATGCAAAAGTGATCGGTATAGATCAACTGGAACGGCTGTTGCGGCATACCACGCATTTTGAATTTACCGAACTTACGCTCGATATCCTGCGGGTTCTGCGCCTCCAATACAGCATTGTGGACGGAGATATCAAAAAATATGAAACGGTAAAGGTGCAGTGTGAAGAATACGAAGGGATATGGATGATGGAAAACAAGGCGGAGAAGTATTATTCCGAATTGATGGTTCAGTTCACCAACAGCAAGTCGACTCAATTGGAGGTGGTGGAGCAGGCCAGGGTGTATTATGAAGAACTGAAGCCTTTCATGGAAAAGTGCTCTTCGTTCAAACTGCATATGTTCGGGCGGCTGGTCGAGATGATGATCTACAACGGGGAAAATGATTATGTAAACACTGCCCGTTTGTGTGAAGATGCCATCCGTTTTTTCGACCAGAAGGAATACGACAGCGGCCTGCCGCTCCAGGTTTTTTATTACAACCTGATTGTCTGTTACCTGCAACTTCGGGAATTCGAGAAGGGCCAGGCTGTCATCAATCGCTGCGGTTATTATTTTGAAGAGGGCTCGTTCAACTGGTTCAAACTCCAGGAATTGTTTTTCCTGCTCTCCATGCACAGCGGCCACTATGAAGAAGCTTACTGGCTCTATGAAAAGGTGGTAAATTATCCGCGTTTTGAAGACAAGGCGGTTCAGATCACGGAAATGTGGCGGATTTATCAGGCCTACCTTTTCTTCCTGATCAAAATCGGGAAAATACCTGCCGGCATCGTTTCCGGAAAGATATCCAAATTCAAAATCACGAGATTTCTCAACGAAATACCGCTTTTTTCAAAGGACAAACGCGGTATGAACATCTCCATTCTGATCATCCAAATACTGCATTCGCTGGCCGACAAGAATTATGACCAGACGGCCGACCGGATTGACGGCATAGAAAAATACTGTAGCCGGTATCTGCGTGAAAACGATACGTATCGAAGCAACTGTTTCATAAAAATGTTGCTGCAAATCCCGCTCGCTTCCTTCCACCGCGAGGCAGTGGCGCGCAAAACAGACCGGTATACCAAGATGCTTTTATCAACGCCCCTGGAAGCGGCGCGACAGGCGCACGAAATCGAGATCATACCTTATGAAGTGTTGTGGGATATCACGGTATCTGCGCTGGACCTGAAAATTCACAAAGTAAAATCCACCACGACGAAGAAAGTGTAAAAATTCTTTCCTGATATTATAGTCTGCCAAGACCCTCCCGGATCCGTTCATCGGATCCGGGAGGGTTTTTTTATGTCCTGCCGGCGCCTGCAAGTGCTTCCAAATGCCTTTTTCAGCCGTTCAAAACGAAAAGTGCAGGCAGATCAAATTTCGTATAAGTATTTAACAATCAAATAGATGCAATAAAAAAAGCAACAAAACCCGGTAAAACCGCGGGACTTGGAAGGGCGTGTATCTGTCCTAAGACAGGGATGCTGACAGGCTGACCTTTGACTTATCAAAAGGAAGAAAAAACACACTGACAAGTCATGAAACAGCAATACGAAATTACAGCAAATATCACAGGTCTTGACCTGATCGGCGCATAATAAAGCCCGGCCCCTATGCCTGAAAACATTTCTGTGAGAATCAACTAACATTAAAACACGCTTTAATATTTTTTAATATGGAACGCACAATGAGCGCATCGGCTTACAACATCGCCAAAAGGCATGAAATTCTGAAAGCGACCCTGTTTGAGGGGCTCGTAGAAACGAACGCTGTTAAATCGCTCAGATGTGACGTGGTATTCGGTTCCCCGAGCGTCGGTTGCCGCGGCACAGGTATTTGTAAACTCAATGCAAATGGCATCAGAAGAGCCACCGAGTTGAAACAAACCTGCCGCGGCACCTCCGCTCTGCTTCTGCCGATCGACGGTGGAAAGGGCGTATCCATGATACTTCCGCGGGAATTGATGTGCGTCAATATCGTGCGTAACCACCTGCGAAACAATGTATTGAACATGCCCGAGTCATGCAGAATACCAGCTGTAATCACATCGGCCCTGGGCTTGCAAATAAAATACCTCCCTTCCGGAACATACCCCGTAATACAATCGGACGGCTTTTTCCGGATCGACTTCAAATAACCCTTCCGCCGTGTCATTTGGCCTGTAAGCCCTTCCGCAAACAAAAACTTGTTTGCGGGTACCGGCTGTACACCGCCAGTATTGATACCGGTTAATCCAGGTAAATACTCCCCTTTTAAACTTCTTCGGCCCTTCCTTCGGACTGCGGAAGAAGTTGCTTTCTCAACATTCTTCTTACTTAAAAACTTTTCAGACATGAAAGGAACAAACAAGTGCGGTATTTGGAGACCGCTCCTGCCTGCCCTGTTTCTACTGGTGTGCCTGTTCATGACAGCCACTACCACCGTCCAGGGACAAACACCCGTATCCGAGGCACAACAAAACTACAACTGGAAGTCCATCGACGATGCGAAGGGCATCCTCAAAGCGCACGTGGAACTGCTTAATTCGCAGATGCCGGGCTATACGCCAGGCACACCTATGTACGAAAACGGGGTGCGCCGGGTAGCCTACTACAAAGCCATTATGTATGAGATCGAGAGGGGAGAAACCCTGCCGAAATCACTCGAAAATGCTTTGCCGGCAGCTGCAACACTCGGCTACACCAAAGAAGCCTCCTATACATCAAAAGTAGTACTGCGGGCGCTACATGAAGAAGCCCGTGTGATGCTGGTCAACTGAGATCGGCGTCGTTGCGTGTTCATCTATTCGAGAATCTTACTTCAATTTTATATTTCATGAAAAAGAGAAATTTGTTTCTTTTTTGGCTACAAGCCGTGGGGCTTGTGTTCATCTGTGCGGATATGTCCGCCCAAATGAACGTGAATATGGCCGTGAGCGGAGCTACACCCGGAGGGCCCTTCGCCATAAACACCACATCCAACTGTTTTTTCAATTTTTTCGATAACGGAGGTCCGGCAGGCGATTACAGCAACAATGCCAACGCGTACGTGACGTTCGCTCCATCGAACCCGAACACCCACAAGGTGCGGGTAATGTTCACCTCATTCCAGCTGGAAGCGGGGTGGGACGCATTTTATATCTTCAACAGCAATATCCCGGGCGCCAACCAGGTTCCGGGCCCCCAGGCTCTTACCAATTCCGGTTTTCCGGGCGGCAACTGGCAGACCATCAGCCCGGGGATCATCACTGCCAACAGCGGGATTGCGGCCGTAGGCTCCAATCCCGAAGAAGCCCTGACTTTCCTTTTCCGCTCCGACGGCTCCAATCAGGCCCCCGGATGGACGGCGAGGGTCACACAAGTACCTAAAAGCGCTTGCATCCTGATAGCGCCGGGTCCCATTTCCGCTTCGACGGGCCTGGGCTCGGTGAACAATTTTGCCATGGTCAATTCGCCGCTGCCAACGTTCTCTCCTTCCGCCTGCGATGCTTCCTACGCACTGCAATATCGCATCAACGGCGGTCAGCCGATTCCCGTAAACGCGACCGGTTTTGTTACAATTCCGGCGCCCCAGGGCGATAATGTCATTACCTGGGAATTGGTAGACCAATGCGGCGGCTCCGTTACATCCGCTGCCTCGCAGGCCATTTCGGTGGTGGACAATACCCCGCCGCAAATCACTTGTCCGGGCGATATCACGATCAATCTGGATCCCGGAGATTGTACAAAACAATATTCCTACAACGTAACCTGCACGGACAACAGCGGATTTCCGGTCGATGGCTCGGTAGAACATCCGATCGACTTCGATAACGGCAGTGCCGGTATCATGTTCGACATCAAGAATCTTGGATTTACCAATATCACCATAACAGAATTCGGGCCCTCCATCGATGCGGGCAACTGGCCGATACAGGTGTATTACACTACGGCTGCCCCCAGCTGGCAAGGCAACGAAAATAACCCTGCGGCCTGGACGATGGCCGGCTCGATCGACGTTGTTTCGGCAGGTCCCGGCAGCGGCACGCCTGTCCCCGGCTTCGGCATCACGCTGGCCCCCGGGCAGTCGCGCGGCGTTTACATAACAAGCACCATCGGCGCTCCGATCAATTATACGGGTGATGGCGTGAGCGTTTCACGCCAGTACGACGACGGGCGTCTGCTCGTGTCTTCCAACCCGGGCGCCGGGAAAACATATCCTTTTGGCAATACCTTCCAAAGCCGCGCTTACAATGGTTACGTACACTACCAGGCATTGGGCTCCAACGGCGCCGTGCAGGTGCAAGGTCTTCCGCCAGGCTCGGAATTCCCCATTGGCGAGACGATCAATAAATTCATTTGCACGGATGTAGACGGCAATACTGCCGCCTGTTCGTTCAAGGTGACGGTTGTCCCTTATGCATTCGGCATCACGACACTGGTTTGCAACGACGTCGTTTTCATCGCACTTGGCCCCGATTGTACGGTAACGCTGAACGCCGACCAGGTTCTGGAAGGCGGGCCTTACAGCTGCTATGACAATTATAACGTCGAAATAGATAAAATACCGCCGTATGGCAACGGCCCCTGGGTACCGGCTGTACTGAGCGGCGCCGATGTGGGCAAATCATATTCCGTTCGGGTAACAGACCCTTCTACCGGAAACAAATGTTTCGGGAACATAAAGGTGCAGGACAACCTGCCTCCCGACCTGGATTGCACCCCGGTGACCTTGCCGGGCAACTATTCGACCTCGCCCACCTTTGTTCAGGCGACGGATGTGAACCTCCGTTTCGGCGCGCAGGGTCTGCCGCAAAATCTGGTCGATTTCCAAACCCGGGAATTTGATATTCCGGTATCGCTGCCCCAGGGCGCCACTGTTAACGACGTGGATTTCCGGGTGAAAGTATCAGGTGATGCCTTTTTCGGCAACATCCGGATGCAGGTCGAAAGCCCGTCGGGCATTATTGTGAACACCTGGAACCAGGTAAGCGGTTGCGCTCCCGATGCCATTTTTGTGCGCTTCGACGACGAAGGGTCCAACACGGTCACTTGCCCGATGTTTACGACCGATAAAAAGATACAGATACCGTTTGGCGTCGGCCAGTTGAGCACGTTTGACGGCCAGCAGGTGAACGGGACATGGAAATTGCGTTTTTCCGACGTCAACGGCGGAAACGACATCTCTAAAATTGAAATTGCGGAGTTATATCTGAACGTGCACGGCAACTTTACCGCCGGTTTCCCGAACGGCTTGACTGCTCCGCCGATTACGTCAAACGGCCTGAATTCATACCTCGTTCCGGCCGGCCTGATGGACGCCTGCAGTGATGTGACCATCAGTTACACGGACCAGACCGCACCACAGGACTGCGCTTCGGGTTTGCTGAGTATCATCAGCCGCCGCTGGACAGCCAAAGATGCAAGCGGCAACACGGCTACATGCATTCAGCCCATCTATTTGCTGCGGCCGACGCTGGCCGACGTGCAGTTGCCTCCGAACTACGACTATATCGACAAACCGGGTTTCGGTTGCACGGAGACGTATCCCACGCCGGCGTGGATTGAGTCCCAGGGATTGCAGGGCTTCCCTCATATCTACGGTTTGCCGAACAGCACTTCCTCCGTGTCGTGGCAATACAACGACATCATCATCAAGATTTGCGACGGTTCGTATAATATCAAGCGGAACTGGACGATCATCGACGCCTGCACCAGTCAAAGCATTGACTTTATGCAGTTTATACAAGTGCGCGACAATGTTGCGCCCAGTATTGCCTGCCCGGCCAATGTGACGGTAACCACCGATCCGTTCTCCTGCTGCGGCACGGTAGACCTGCCCAATGTTATCGTTTCCGACGGTTGTTCGCGCATCAACAGCGTCTCCGCGGAGATCACGACCATTGACCCCTATACCCAGAATATACTGAACGTGTATCAGCTGGCCGGCACGGTTACGTCGTTCCCCGGCAACAACCTGAGCCTTCCCGATACCCTGGCAGTATTCGGCAACACTGGTTGCCTGCCCATCGGGACCCACACGGTAGTGTATACCGCAACGGACGATTGCGGCAACACGGGCACTTGTTCATTCTCGTTGAAAGTGTGTGATTTCTCGCCACCGGTAGCGGCTTGCGACGAACATACCGTTGTAGGCATAGGCCCTGATGATCCGAAGGATTGTTATCTGCCGAGCCCGAATGGCTGCGAATTTGCGGGTGTTACCTGGGTGAAGGCCCATACATTCGACGATGGTTCGTACGACAACTGCAACAGTATTAAATTTACGATCCGGCGTGTTGCACCGTACAGCGATTGCATCAAGGCCCTCAACCCGGACAACGGGCACCCCGACTGCTTCGACGGCGACCCTGACGTTTTGAGCGAATACGATGTAGCGACTATGGAAGGCGATTCCATCAAGTTCTACTGCTGCGAAGTCGGCACAACCCAAATGGTTATTCTGCGCGTCTACCAGCTGGATCCGGATGGCCACATCAGCCTCTACCCCGACGGTACTCCTATTTTCAATGAGTGTCAGGTAGAAGTGGCGGTTCAGGACAAACTCAAGCCGGTTTGTGATCCTCCGCTCAATGTGACGGTAAGTTGCGAAAATTTTGACCCTTCTTTGTGGGCATACGGCAAGCCGAATATTTATGACAACTGCTGCCTCGATTCCACCAAAGTGTATCAGGGACAAAAAGGCCTGACCCATTCGGCCAATTACAGCCAGTTCGACACAACCTGCAACAGAGGCACCATCACGAGGACTTTCCGCGCTTTTGATTGCCACGGCGGGTCGTCGCAATGCACCCAGCGCATTACCGTAACCTACGATCAGGATTATTATATCAAATTCCCGGATGATAAAATCATTTCGGTCTGCGATGGCTCCGGAACCTACGGAGAACCGGTTTTCTATGACAAGGATTGCGAGTTGCTCGGAGTTACGTACCAGGATCAGGTATTCACTGTTGTCCCGGACGCCTGCTTCAAAATCGAGCGGACCTGGAAGATCATCAACTGGTGTACCTATCAGCCTAATGCACCTTGTATAATTGTACCGAATCCGAACCCGAACTCAAACCAGACAAGTTCGCTGAATCTGCCCGGCCCCATTGTATCGGCCGCCGGCACGCCGGCCCCCTGGGCGCCTACGGTTGTGAAGTTAACGCCGACCGATCAGTCGCCGACCAACTTCAGCACGTACTGGAAAGCGGATGCCAATTGTTACGAGTACAAGCAGATCATCAAAGTGATCGATACCAACGCTCCGATCGTGGTGTGCCCGCCCAGCCCTGTGGAATTCTGCGATTATTCAACCAATGACAAGAATCTGTGGAATGAATCGTATTGGTGGGATGCCGTCCATGAAACCCATGACCTGTGCGAAGGCCCGGCCGACCTGAACATTTCGGCTACCGACCTGTGCTCGGGCGCCAACCTGACCATCCGTTACCTGTTGTTCATGGATCTCGACAACAACGGCACTATGGAAACGGTAGTGAGCAGCACCAATGTGCCGGACCCCGGAACGGTGCAGTTCAACAACGCCAGCACACAGAACTTTTCCGGCGGCACAACACGCGTGTTCGACGAACGCAACGTACCGGCCAACCAGAAGTATCGTTTTGCCCTGGAAACAAGTGTCAGCGGTACCAGTATGACAGGATATGTGCGCTGGAACACCGTACAGTCGCCGTCCACATTCGTTCAGCCGGAACTTCCCTACGGAACGCACAAGATCAAGTGGATCATCAGCGACGGCTGCGGCAACGAAACGGTCTGCGAATACACATTTGTTGTGAAAGACTGCAAGGCGCCAACGGTTGTTTGTGTCAACGGCCTCAGCGTCAATATTATGCCGACCGGAATGGTTATGGTTTTCGGCAGCGACTTCCTGCTGCACGCCAATGACAACTGCACCCCGGACGATCAGCTCGAGTTCGCCATTCGCCGTTCCGCCAACGGAACAACTTTCCCGGTTGGCGCCACCGGATTGCCGATTACGCAACTGACATTTACCTGCGGAGACGACATCGGGAACCAGCCGGTGGAGCTGTGGGCGAGGGACAAAGCCGGTAACGCGGATTATTGCGAGACGATCATCTCGATACAGGACAACATGAACAACTGTACCAGCAGCAGTAATACGATGGCTACGGTAGCGGGCTCTCTGAAGACCGAATCCGGGGAGGGGCTGGAAGATTGCGACGTGGAAATCAGCGGACAGGATCCGACGGGGCCCACGTTCAATTATTTCTCCATGACCGACGGTTCAGGCGCCTTCCAGTTTGCCAACAACGTACCGATGTACGCCAATTACACGCTGACACCAACCAAGGACGACAATCCGCTGAACGGTGTGTCAACGTACGATCTGGTACTGATTTCGAAGCACATACTCGGTTTGCAACCCTTCGATACGCCTTATAAAACGATCGCTGCGGATGCCAACAATTCAGGTTCCGTCACCACCTTCGACGTGGTAGAGTTGCGCAAACTGATCCTGGGTATTTACAGCGAACTGCCGAACAACACCTCCTGGCGCTTTGTGGACAAAAACTTTGTGTTCCCGAGCCCGGCCAATCCGTTCCAGTCTGCATTCCCCGAGACGAAATCGGTCTCAGGCCTTCAGGCCAACCAAACGACCGACGACTTTATGGCCATCAAGGTGGGTGACGTAAACAATACGGCGATGGCCAATTCGCTTATGACCACGGACGATCGTTCGGCCGGAACCCTGTTGTTCGATGTGGAAGACCGCAATGTAAAAGCCGGCGAAGAATTCCCGGTTGTGTTCACGGCTGCTGAAAAAGTGACCGGTTATCAGTTCACGCTCAACTACAACGACCTGGAAATAGCCGATATCATACCCGGAAGCGACATGAAGGCAGAAAACTTTGCCTTGTTCCCGGAAGCAAACGCGATCACCACCAGTTGGAACGGCACCGAACAGCCCGAATTTACTGTGAAATTCCGTGCGAAAAGGTCGGGTAAACTGAGTGAAATGATCAGTGTGTCGAGCCGTATCACGAAAGCGGAGGCTTATAGTTTCACGGAGGAAAAACAGGACGTGGCCTTCCGGTTCAACAGCCAGCATGGAGCAACGATCACGGGCGTCGGGTTTGAACTCTACCAGAACCAGCCCAACCCCTTCATCAACAAAACGGTTATCGGGTTCCATTTGCCGGAAGCCGAACGGGCCACGCTCAACGTCTACGATGAAAACGGTCGCCTGCTGTACACCCAAACCGGCGATTTCGCCAAAGGGTACAATACTGTGGCGCTCGACAAGAACGACATGAAAACCACCGGCCTGCTCTACTACAGCCTTGAAACGGCGCGCGAGTCGGCCACACGCAAAATGATTCTTTTGAAGTAATCCGATATTTGAACACGCTCGAAACGCGCCCCGGTACCACACCGGGGCGCTTTCATTTTGGTCCCCGATTCCTCTTTCAAAGTTGCGTCGCCAGCCTGTAACAGGCT
>JAKOXM010000404.1 GCA_029781095.1 Bacteroidota bacterium | reverse complement strand
CCGGTCTTGGTCCGGAAAGCGAAGCCCTTTATACCCACATAATCCCCCAGGTCGAGCAGTTTTTTGATCACGGTATCGAACATCGGCGCTTCGGGCGCAACAGCAGGCTGGCCGGCAGTCGCCTCTTCGCTTTTCTCCGCAAAATCGTCGCGCCGGAGGTACAGCTGTATGCGCCCGCTGGAGTCCTGGAGGTTCATAAACATCGCCTTGCCCGCTTCGCGGGTAGCCATGATGCGCCCGGCCAGGGCTACCGATTGGTAATTCAGCCGGTTTTTGGTGCCGTCTTCCAGCACTTCTTCGCGGTAATTCGCCACGATGTCGGCAGCCTGCGCCGTCACATCGAACATTTCGGCGGGATATGGTTCTATGCCAAGTTCGCGGAGTTTTTGCAGGGACTCGCGGCGCAGGAGTTCTTGTTCAGTCATTGCGTTCTTACAAATTAAGGCGCAAAAGTAGGGGTTTCAAATGAATGTATAGCCGTATCAATTTGTTGCTACCCCCGGCGCTTCACCAGCCGGCCACAGCGGATTTTTCCATCTCCAAATACCCTGGCTGCAAAAACACCTTCCGGAAGTCCGGCGGCATTGATCCACAAACCGGTTTCGCCGTTGCCGTTCACGGATTGCAGCAGCCGGCCCTGCGCATCGTATACATCGACCCGCTCCACCGCTGTGCCGGATTCCAGCCACCATCCGTCCGACGCCGGGTTCGGCCATATTTTCAACTGACTGTCAATAACTTCGTCAGTGCTTGTCGGGCTGCAAACCAGTTGATTCAGGTAACCCCACATCGCATTATCAAACAAGATCGGAACGGCATCACCGCCGATGCCGGTATAGCCGGCTGCATTGCCCTGTCGCACGACCACCCAGCCTTTTGACGGCACGACATGGATTTTCTGATCGTTTTTTCCCAGAGCGGCGTACATATCGTCGGGTGCATTCGGTATGAGCTTTCCCGGGAATACGAACTGCAGCCCGGGCACCATAAAACTTTCCTGGCCATTGAGCCACCAGAGATAACCATAACTCTTGTTCAGTTCCTGCGAGCGGTGTGTCATGTCGTGAAAATACTGCTGGTCGTGAATCAGCGTGTCGCCGTCCCACACGCCGCCGGCAAGCGCAAGCAGGCCAAAACGCGCCATGTCGCGGGCGCGACCGTACATAACGTCATTGAACCAGAGGCCTTTCATGCCCGTTCGGTCAAGTACGTGGGTTTTGGTAAACTGATTGATCGTGGAGCCGCTGGCGGCAGCAATAACGTCCTGAAGCAAGCGGTAGGCGCCTGTGTGATACGCCCACCGGGTACCTGCATCGGCGAGGTAATTGAGGCATGCAGGGTCGGTACAGGTATTCGGGTCGGGTTGCGTGGGTGTCGGCGTAAACGTATCGTCGAGGCCACTGGTCATGGTCAGCTGGTGCCGCAGGGTTATAAGGGCTTCCTTGTCGGGCGGAGCAGAGGTCCAGCCGACGCCGAGGTAATCGCTGGTCTGGTCATGAATATCAAACAATCCTTCTTCCTGTGCCTGCCCGACGAGAAAAGCCGTGAGCGATTTTCCGGCAGAAGCCCAGTACCAGATCGAATCCTGTGTGAACGTATTAAAGTATTTTTCCAGTACGATTTTGCCGTCTTTCAGCAGGATGAATGACTTGGTGTTGTGGGTTTCCAGAAAGTGGTAGAGGCTGTCGATCCTGTCGGGGCAAATACCGAGCGCGGAAGGATCGGCAGCAGCCCAGGCGGTACCCGTTTTAGGTGGAAAATAAAGGTTCGTCGTTTGGGAAAATGACCGGAAAGAATTGAAAACAAGAACGTTGAGTAAAAGAAGTAATCTGATAGCCATGGCGGAAATAATTTTTTTACAATTCGGTTGCAGGAACATATGGATGCCGCGAAAGTTGGGCAAACTTTCGTGCAGGGAGCCAATATGTGACAGGATTTTTTCCGGAATGTTTAATCACGGCGATCATCAATAACAAACGCCCGGGGTGCTGCTACCCCGGGCGTCGAACGTTTGTATGATGTTTTGCTTTCGAATATTAACAACTTACTCACTGACTTTTTTAAACTGTGGCACATTTTGCAATGGCATCGCCGCGTGGTGACCGCCAAAACGCCACGCCGCACCGAGGTTAATGCTGTAATCGGCAAAGGCTGCGTCGCCATGGGCCTGTCCGGTCGGATCCGCGAGGTCAGCGACGCTTTTCACGCGGTTGCGGTAGAGGGCGTAAGGCACATTGAATGAAAAGATGACGCTGCCGTGCTGGTACGAGACACCCGGCTCTGCTGAGACGATATAGCCCGGACGGCGGAATCCCCCGCTTTTTCCGATCAGGTCCTTTGCCGGGATGCCTTCGGCGCGGACGCCGAGGTTGACAGAAAGGCCCCGGGATGGCAATACAGTATAGTTGAGGCCCAGACGAGCCACGTACTGATCGGCGATCGAATGAAAAGCCGTGATCTTTTGAATGTCAGTCGTAGTAGGGGTAATCACGCGGTTGACCGTTTTATTGGTCTCCTGCGGGTTGGACATATAGAAACCGTTGAAGTACAAAGTACCGTTGGTGAATACGCCCGTGAAAGCCTGAATCTCGAGGCTGATACCCACGCCGCCGTCGCCCAGCTGAATGGACTGGTCAACTGCTTTGACGATAATCGAATCCGAGCCGTCACTTGATTTGCGGCGGTGAAATTCGTCCTGTACGTTTTCATTGCCCGTGGGCAATTTGATCCCGAGGCCGACGGCCACGTTGTATTTCATCTGTTTTTCAGGGTTGAACAGCCAATACAGGCCGGAAAGACGCAGGTCGCCAATACCTTGTGACCCGGTATGGAAGCGCTTGTGCTCGGGGTTGGCCGTTGCGGAATTGCCGTAGTGCTCATAAAGGGAGGAGCGATCGTAATTGATAAACGGCAAATTGGCCGATACACTCAAACGGTCGGTAATACCGTATGAAAGCCCCAAATCAATTGAATGGGCGTGGTTAATTACTTCTGTATTCTGCTCCAGCCGCTCTACCTGTTCGGAATCGCCCCTGTAATGACGAAAAGAACGGAAATAACGGTAGTTGGCGCCGATCTGGAACTGACCCTTGTTGAGTGCGGCAGAGCCGGCCGAAACGCCTGCGCAGCCGCTCATCGGGCGAATCGCAACACATCCCTGGGCAAGGATGTTTTCAGAAAAAAGGACGGATACAATGCAGGCGGTTATGAGAAGAGGTAGTTGTTTTTTCATACTCGAGGATCTTGTTCTTGATGAATTCCATGCAAAAGTACCTGCGTATTTTCATCCGCCTGATTAGAATACCCTTAGAATTAGCGACTGACAGGATGGTCACCCGGAACAACAGAATTTTTAACTTGACCGAAATTGGCCGCTTTCAACTGAAGTATACTATTTTTACATCGCTATCCCGTTCATAACCAACTGAAAACGAAAAAGGCTTGCTATGTCCAGACTGGAAGAAATTGTAAAGACCCTGAAAACCCACATTGGAGAAGGGGTGGAAGCCGCCCTCGAGTATCTTGAACAGGTACTGAACCACGAATCGGACCGGTACAATGATTATATACAGGTCAAATCGCGCTACAACAGCCTGCAACGGGAGCTGTTGCTCGGCGTGATCGATCATTCGACGTACGATATTTCCCGCAACAATATCAGCAAGGCGCTGCTGCTGCTGGCGGAAGAACTAACCGAAAATGACCTGATACCGGAAGGAGGTGCTCCAAAGGAACAAGACGACAAGCACGGGGAAATTCTGTACCACGTCCCTGAATTGATGCAGCTCAACCACGAAGAGAAATGCACGGTGCGTATCGCTTTTGTACTGGAACAACTCCTGCGGGATTGGGAACAGACCGCGGTAGACGTAACCAAAAGCATCCGCGTCTCCGAAATCATGGCGGTCAGCCTTTTCAACATCGACGAAAATGATCCGCCGTTTAGCATCCGCACGCTCAGCGAGACGGTGCAGTTTCTCGACAAGGACGACTTCACCGAGTGGATATTCTATGTAAAGCCCATTAAAACAGGGCGTTTTCCACTTGTATTGCGCGTTTCCGTCATTGAGATGATCAATAACAAGGAGTACAAAAAAGACATTGTACTTGAAGAAGAGATCACCGTTCAATCGGAAGAAGTTCCGCCCGTCGCCAAGGCTCAGTTCAAATCCGCCGGTACCGATATCACGCTGAGCAACGGTCCTATACCGGTCGAAGCGCCGGCCGCACCGGCCGCCCAAGTGGAAAAAGCGGGCAAAAAGGGTCTGTCACGCGTGGCTGGCGCTTTGCTCACCACAGCCGCGATTGCCGCTTCCGGATATTTCGGTATTCAATACTACCAGGAAGAAAAGGCGTGGAAAGAGGCGGAAGGCAGCGGCAACAAAAGCGCATACGAACGATATCATAATAAATATCCGAACGGCCGGCATGACGATGAAGCGCAATTAATGATTGATTCGCTTTCCCGGACGGATACCCTGTCCAGCACGGATATTGCGCCGGACAATGTTGCGGATTCGGGCAATAACAGCACAGGCGATACAACGAGCCAGGCCGTGGACGTTCCGGTACAAACACAAACCGGGAAACCGGCAACAACTCCGGGGAAATCAACCAAACCGGGAACCCGGAAAAATCCGGTGGCTGCCAAACCCGCGCCAAACAAGATCGATCCTAAAACTAATCCGCCAGTCGTCAAGGAACAACCGGCCAAGCCCGATCTTCCGCCTCCGACCTCTACTCCCCTGCTTCGCGGAACAACCCTTTATTTCAAAATGCCAAGTTTTCCGCTTGTAGAACCGGGCGGACAAAACTATCTGGACCTCAAATTCTTCCAATTCAATCAATACCGGGAAGTACTTGCCATTTTGGGCATTCAGGGCGAGACAAAATTGCAAACCGGCATGCGCCTGGCATTTACACCCGATAAAGGCGAAACTATTTTTGCAGAATTCAAATACGTGGCCACCTTCCAGCAGAGCCAAAACCGAATGGAAGGTTATTTCACGATCTCCGGTGAAGACCTTGTCCGTTTGTCAAAGGAGAAATTCAAAAGCATCCGCCTGATCAACGCTGACAATAAAGGTCTTAAAATAATCAACCTCAACCGGAGCGGCAGCAAAAACCTCAACCGCCGCGCCGATGAAGCCTTGAAAAAACTGGACGAAAAAAAGTAACACAATACCTTACATGATGCGGGAGCCTTCCGGTATAACCGCGCCTTTTTTTACCACGACTACCCCGTCGCGAACGCAGTAGCTGTCCGTGTCGATGTCAGGCAGGTGGTCCCCGCCTTTTATCACCACGTTGTTGCCGATCCTGCAATCCTTGTCGAGTATTGCGTGTTCAATATGGCAGTAATGCCCCACTCCCATCGGGATCATGTCGTTGTTCACTGCGATTTCCTGCAATGTCTGGTAGGTATCGTTACCCATTACGATCGCGTCTTTTATTACGGTATTTTCGCCAATCCGCGAACGAATGCCTATGATAGAGCCATCTATCAGGCGGGCATGAATGATGGAACCTTCGGCGATGAGCGCCCGGTTGACCTGTGTGCCGCCATAAAACTTGGCAGGTGGCAACATACGACCACGGGTATATACCGGAGTCTTCGTATCGAAGAGGTTGAAAGCGGGTATGTGGTCGGTCAGTTCGATGTTGGCTTCATAAAACGAGCGGATGGTACCGATATCGGTCCAGTAACCTTCGTACTGATAGGCAGCAACTTTACGGCCCTCGTTGATCGCAATCGGTATAATTTCATTGCCGAAATCGGTCGCTTCCGGATATTGATCAAACAGGTCCTGAATTGCCTTCCGGTTGAAAATATAAATGCCCATGGAGGCGAGATACTGCCTCCCGCGTTTCTTGTTGACGGGGCTGACTTCACTGATCCATCCGTTCAATTCATCCGTTTTCGGCTTTTCGATGAATCGCGGGATGTAGCCGTTCTCGTCGACCTTCATGATACCGAAACCTGTGGCGTCCCGGGCATCGACGGGCAGACAGGCAATGGTAACATCGGCATCCTGCTCGATATGGTGCTTAGCCATCGCCTCAAAATCCATTTGGTACAACTGATCGCCCGACAGGATGAGGACATAGTCGAAATCATGGCGTTCGTAATGTTGCCGGCTTTGTCGCACGGCATCGGCGGTACCCTGATACCATTCTTTATTGCCAGGCGTTTGCTCGGCCGCCAGAATATCCACGAAGCCCTTTGTAAAAACATCGAAGTTGTACGTGTTTTTAATGTGGGCATTAAGTGATGCCGAGTTGTATTGCGTAAGGATGAACATCCGTTTTACGCCTGAATTAATACAATTGGATATAGGAATATCGATCAGGCGATATTTACTGCCGATGGGTACGGCCGGTTTGGACCGTTTCTCAGTCAGGGGAAAAAGGCGGGATCCGGCTCCACCGCCCAGGATCAGGCATATCATTTTTATCATGGCGTCCATAAATTGTGTGTTATGTTTTTTTCTTTTTAGCCTTTATAGCGGATTTCGGTTCCGGGTTGGCCGCCGGAGGCGGCTTTTCTTCTTTGAGCGCTTTTTTAACGGTTACTTTCGAGGGTTTTGCGACAGGTTGAGGTGCCGGAGGCGGCGTCTTTTTTGCTGTTTTCTTTTTTGCGGCGCCTGCTTCGGTATCGGGTTGCAAAGCGTGGCGGGCCTTTTCAACCATTTTGTTGGCCTGATCGACGGGCATTTCCGGCCGATCGGGCTCTACATGGGCGCCGATGCTGTTGTACACCGACCGGTAACGCCCGATCGTCTGTTCCCATGAAAAATCGACGGCCATGATCCGTTGCCGCAACACGGCTACGATACCGGGGTCATTGTGCCACAAACCGACGGCCCGGTACAGCGCATGCACGGCATCTTCCACGCTGAACTGATCGAACCGGATGCCCCGCCCTTCACCGTTGGGTTCGCCTATATCAGGCACCGTATCTTTCAATCCACCGACCGTCCGGACGATTGGAATGGTCCCGTAGCGCATGGCATACATCTGATTCAGGCCGCAAGGTTCGACCCGGGATGGCATTACGAGGAAATCAGACCCGGCATAAATCTGGTGTGAAAGCGCTTCGTTGTAATCTATGACGGCGTTAAAACGTCCGGGAAACTGGTGCGCCATCGATCGGAACTGGTTTTGGGTCCAGGGTTCGCCAGTACCCAGCACGAGGAAACAGGCCTTTGTCCCGTCGTAAATCAGGCGACGGAAGGTATCGGGCAAAAGATCAACTCCTTTCTCGCCCACCATCCTGCCGATAAAGCTGATGAGCGGCACATCTGCCGGGAATCCAAACCACTCGCAAAGCGCCTCTTTGTTTTTCTTTTTAAAGGTCTCGATATCGCCGTTCTTAAACGGATGACGGATCATCGGGTCGGTCGCCGGGTCCCACACATCGGCATCAATGCCATTGATAATACCCCATTGTTTGCGCCATTCATCGCGAAACAACTGCTCCAGTCCCATGCTGTTCTGGTGGAGTTCGTAGAGATAAGTCTCCGACACCGTGGTAACGGCCCAGGCTGTCCTGATAGCGGTTGCCATCGGGTTGATGATACCGCTCCATTCAAGCAGCCATCTCGCCCCGGCCTCATAGGGAGGAAGAATATTGCCGTTGTTCCACCCGAAGGCGCCCTGGTATTGGCCGTTGTGGATCGTAAATACGGTCGGTATCGGCGCCAGTTGCTGGTATGCCGGACAATATTTCACCATCCAGGGGATCAGCGCGGTATGGTGGTCGTGGCAATGAAGCACTTTGGGCCGCTGCTGCCAGGGGAAGGACAAAAGCCAGTCGAGCACTGCCTGCTGAAACGTGATATACCGTTCGATTTCATCACCGTATGGCGCTCCGGAAGGGTCGTTGTATATGCCGGGCCGGTCGTACAAACCGGGAATATCCACTACAAAGAGTGGAAAACCGAGCGTGTTTCCCGCTTCCTGCTGTACGGAGAATCGATACTGCCTCCAGTTGACCCATACCGAACCACTGTAAACGGTTACCCAGTCATGGTTGGCAATCCATTTCAATGCGTATTTCGGAATGACTGCCGCAGAAAGCATTCCTGCCTTCGTAAAGTATTTCGGTAATGAGCCGACTACGTCTGCCAGACCACCGGTCTTGGCAGCAGGATAACATTCGGCGGAAATATGGAGGACCTGGATCATAAGCGAAATGGCGGTGGTAGTTGGTATCTGGAACTGTCAGTTGCCTGCAGCGCAGCGAAAGTTCAAAGGTGCAAATTCATTTCAAATTTTAAGCCCCGCCCCGAACTTTAGTCTGCCAATTACTTCAATCAACCGCAATGCAACAGTTTTTCTTTCCCGAATCTGCGGGTAAAATACATACATTGCATTCCACCTTTCCAAATTGATACGTGTGAAAATTTTTGAAAGGGTGCGAATTGACAAATGTTCCCCGGAAGTTTACTTTATTTGCCAAAAATTTTATCAAAATGAAAAGCATACTTTCACGACGTCATTTCCTGAGAAACTCCACACTGGCACTTGCCGGTACCGCATTTTCCATAAACCAGCTGTCATCCAGGGATTTCTCCTATTACCCGGTAAAACACCTCGGGCTGCAGCTCTGGAGTATCCGGGAGGACATGGGCAAAGATCCTGCGGGTACCGTAAAAGCGCTTTCCGGCATGGGTTACCGGGAAGTGGAAGGTTTTGGGTATAACGAAGGCAAAATGTTTGGCATGCCCCTCGCCGATTTTGCCAAACTGCTGAAAGACAATGGAATATCCATGCCTTCCAGCCATTGCCCTTTTACGCTCAAGAGTTATGATGAAGGCAAGAAGTCACTGACCGACGCTGCGAAAAAAGCGATCGACGACGCCGTTGCCGTAGGTCAACGCTACATCATAAACCCCTGGATGGACGAAAAGGAACGCCCGATGATCGACAAACTGATCCCGGTATACCAGGCCGCCGGAGAATATGCACGCAAGGCAGGCATACGGTTCGGATACCACAACCACAATTTTGAATTTGAAACCCGCGGCCCCGACAACCGCCTGATCATCGAATGGCTGCTGCACGAAACGGATCCCAAACTCGTTGCCATGGAAATGGATATTTACTGGGTTTGCTTCGCCAAAAACAATCCGCTCGACTGGTTCCGCCTGTATCCGGGCCGCTGGGAACTCTGCCACGTAAAAGATATGGCCAACAGCGAAAAACGCGAAACCATCGAAGTCGGTGACGGCACGATCGATTTCCCCGCAATCTTCAGGCAAAGCAAGCTGGCCGGCCTTCAATATTATATTATCGAGCTGGAGCAGTACAAAACCACTCCCATGCAGGGCGTAGAGCGGGCCAGAAAGAACTTTATAAAGATGAAACCATGAACCCGGGCATCTTTTAAAAAGGGCCGGTCTTAAAAATACCGTGATACAAATAACGCGTGGAAAACGAGGAACCGGCCGTGGTTCATTTCCCGCATAGGTACCTGGAATAAACACGCAGATGCGCCGACATTCAAAAATCAGCGCGAATCTGCGTGTTTTTTCTGCGAAAATCTGCGGGAAACCTTTCAATCCCAGATCAAATTCTTGCCACGCCCGATTTAACGCAGACATTCAAAAATCAGCGCGAATCTGCGTGTTTTTTCTGCGAAAATCTGCGGGAAACCTTTCAATCCAATATCAAATTCATGCCACGCCCGATCTAACGCAGACATTCAAAAATCAGCGCGAATCCGCGTGT
>JAKOXM010000377.1 GCA_029781095.1 Bacteroidota bacterium | reverse complement strand
ACCCTATTTTAAACACAATGTCAATGAATTGCAAATAATTGCCACTGTCAGATACGATACGGGTAAGCGTCCAACACTTGAAAAAGAGATGAAAGAGAAAGGAATAATTGCTACTCATTGGCTATCTACAAAACAAAGTGCAAAACCAAAATTTGCAGTTAATGAGTATGAAAATGGCAATTTTGGAAAAATAACAAGTTGGAAATAACATAAAACTAAATCAAAATACTATGGAAGAAACTAAAAAATGGTGGCAATCTCGCACCATCCAAATGGGCATCGCGCTCATCATTGCTTCACTTGCATTTTTGGCCACATCGTTCGGCATTGTGGATGTATCGCAACTCGAAGCCGCACAAAACACGATCCCTGAAATCAAAAACGGCATTACCCTCATCCATGCCGGACAGATTTTTGCCGGTATCGGCGCCATAGTTGGCGCCCTGGTCGTGTATTTCAGACAAAAAGCCACCACCCTGCTGGCTTAAAAATAGTTGCGTCGTTTGAAAATGCCTGCCGGAAATGTCCGGTGGGCATTTTTTTATCCCATCAAATCATTCTCCAAAGCCCGATATTCCGGATTAAACTCGCCGGCATGATAATAAATGCTCGTAATGCTAAGATTGGCGTGTCCCGCCTGATCTTTCGTGGCCACTGGTGAAGTTTTGCGCGTGTGCATACTGATGCCGGTATCCTTCCACGAATACCACGACAGCCCGGTGATGTCCGATAGTTTTCCCTGATCTTTCAGGCGCTCCAATACGCGCCGGTGCCGTTTGTACATGCGGCACTCACTCACCTGCACCGTGGCCGGTTGCAGGCTCCATAGGCCCGCGCTTATGGCTTTCCGGCCAAACAGGAAGTAGTTGGCCGGTTGCTTTTCAAAAGTGCCGTCTATAAAGTAATGTAGTACGCTTTTCGGTATCGTCACCACGCGCTTTTTCCAGCTCTTTGCCTCGCTGCTCTCCACCGTCACCGTGCCGGAGCCCAAGTCGAAATTTTTGAATCGCAGGCGCAACAACTCCACCGGCCGTATATAGCAAAAGAACTGCAACAGCACCCCGCGAAACATCCAATAGTCAGTCTGTTCTATTTCCGTGGCCACCGTGCGCCGTTCCTCATCGGTGAACGGGCGCCGTATCTTCTCCCCTACCCGCTCAGGCTTTATTTTGGTCCACGGGTTTTCCTGCACTATCTCACGATCCGCCAATTCGTTCCACATTGTGCGCAGGCATACCAGGTAGTTATTCAGCGACCGGCCACGGTATTGCCCGGATGCCAACAGCACATCCCAAAACGCCCGGGCATGCCTTTTTCCAAACTCAGACACCGGCACGCCGGCATATTGCAGCCGTTCGCACCAGGCCAACAGTTTTTTGGAGATTGCAGCATATGTTTTTCGTGAATTTTTGCGCGGTAGCGTGGCTTTTATGCCCGCCACATACTCAACGGCCTGCCGGACCGTCATTTCGTCCGGCCTGGCAGCCGGCACGGGTTTCTTTTCCGGGGCAAACACCTCGATGTATCGCACCAACCGCTGCCCTACTTCCTCCCGTATCCGCAAATCATCAATTTCGTTGAGATCAAAATCCTGCCGGTGACGTGTTTCGGCGCCCGTCGCCATATCCAACCTGGTAAAGTCGATGTACCACCTGCTACCCTTCACGAGCCGCGCCCGGGAGACAATGTTTTTTTTGGCCATATCTCATGTTTCTGGCAATTTTTGGCAATTTTCGAAAAAAATGCTGCCAACTATCAGTGAAATATGGCGTAGGTTATTGGTTTTCAGGTATTTGGGAAGTGGGGAGGATGAGGGGGCTCGACAATCCCATCTCCCATCTCCTACCCAACAAAAAACTGAAAACCAATACCATATACATTTACATCTTTCCATTCTATTGGCAATTTTTGGCAATGGCTGCATCTACTTCGCCCAATGCAGCCAATAAATGATGACGCGCCCGAAATAGCGGATCGTCAGTTTTGTATGGCGCCTGTGATTCTTCTACCTGATTGTACTGATCAGTAAAGAACAGCGGCCCAATGCCCGTGAAAATGCTGGTGATATTGATATAAGGATAAACGGATAGCATTTTTTCAATCATGCCGTGGCTAAATTGCTTGTTTCCGTTTATCACTTTGCTCATTTGGGACTGGTTTATTTTGGTGCGAGCGTAAAACTCGCTTTGGTTTAATTCAAGGGCTTCCAGTACGGCAGCTATGCGCTGGCCGATCGCAAGATTTTTTGTCACTTTTACGACATTATTCCTTTTGTGAAAAAAAAATATTGGGAAGCGCTTGGATTATTATGTCCTTTGTGAATACATTTGTCCACAGGAAATACAAAAATAAAGAAAAGGATGATTTATCGCACGTTTTTGCAAAAATGGCAGGTTGCACAGATCAATAATGCATTATTGAGCAATAAAATAAAGGAAACCGCCGTGGACTTGTGCATTGAGGAAAAGATTTGCAGCCGTTCGGCGGCATATATAGCCCTTGAACCTGAAACATACGATAGCACAAAATGCATACATCGCTGCGCATTGGATGCTGCTGTACGCTTACTTTGTATTCACGGTGTGAATTTCGATTGGTTGGATGATATTCACAACGCTACCCTTTCAAGGGCCGTGGCATAAGATATTTTCATTTGGTTATTGGGGTGCCGCTCCAAAGTTGTAAAACAGAGGGGCGGTTTTTTCTGAATTTTTTTCTTGAGATTATATACGGGAAAGGGCGCCCAAACGAGGGCGCCCAAACTTTCAGAAAAAAATGGTGTCGCAGGTTCAAATCCTGCTGCAACCGCCTCGGGTGGGTTGCAAAGCGTGAGGCTCGGTTGGCTTACCATTTTTAGATAAAAAACAAAAAACCACCATCCTTTTTCAAAGATAGTGGCTCTCAATAATTGTTTAACCGGCGGGACCGGTTTCGCGTCGAAAACGACCGTTCCCGCCTTAAAACTTCAACAAAGGTATGGAAAATACCACGAATATGCAACAATTGCGCCCGTTTTGGGCAAAAGACAGGGAGGAAACATTACAGGCAAGGATCGGAAAAATCAATAAATTGAACGACCCAACTACATCCGCTGACGAGATTTTACGGTGGGGGAAAGTCGTTTTGTTTTTCCTGCTCGGATACTCTACCCTGTTGGGTTTTTTCTGTTACTTCAAATCGTTTTCCAAATCATTCCCGATTGAAGTGGCATTCATTTTTTCCTGCATTCTGCCGGTAGCCATCGAATTTGGCAAAAACTATTGTGCCACCTGGGCGATCAGGCAGCCGTTTTTCCACGGTTTTGCATCCATTTTTGCAAGCAAGGCAAAAACATTCATTTTTGCCGGTTTGGCGCTCATTGCCATCGTTACATACGGCATGAGCGTCCGCAATTCAACGGTGGGCGCAGAACAACTCAGCCTGATGTTCAGCCATGAACGCAATGCCGCCACATTCACGCCCGATACCAGGGTGATAGATGATCAGATCGCTGCAACGCAGCAAAGCATCAATGAAAATCGCGGTATCAAATGGAAAGGCACGGTGACGTATCAGGCGCAAAAATCCATACAATCGCAGACCAAAGCACTCACTACCCTGCAAGCGCAACGGCAGGAAAGCATACAGCAGCAACGCGCCGATTGGGAGCAAGATCAGACGTACAAATCTGATCAGGGTAACAACATCGCCGGTTTGGTGCTGGCATCCGGGGGATTTGTAGAACTGCTCCAAATCCTGTTTCAATTCCTCCGCGTAGCATGTGAGAAGTTACTCGACAACCGAATTTCATCTTCCTCCGCTACTTTCCAGTTTTCACCAAATCAAAATGGCCAGGCCAGGCAGCCCAATGCCTACCCTACCATTGAAAACCTTGTGTATTTCAATCGTTCATCCCCTTCCGGGAACGTACAGCCCGCACCTCCGCCGCCTGATAATACTGTGTCACAGTGTGTGGCGACTGTGACACAGCAAAATACCGAAGTTGCGGCGCACAGCCTTGATGACGTTTTGAAACTGTCAGAGAAGCGATTGAGGGGCTTTGCTTGCAATTTCGATGAAAAACACAGGAGAAACGATACCGTGCATGCCAATATCTGTACAATACTGGACGAAACATTTGAAAAACTGAAGTTGTACAAGCATTTGGGATATTACCCGACCAGGGCACAAGCGATAAAGTTTTATACCTACATCACCGGAGAACTTTTTAAAAGCCTCAACGAACGGGGTTGGCCATATAATAACGACGTAGAATTTGCTCAGGTCATGTTCGATTTGATTCCCAAAAAAGAGCCGGCCACCTGATCAGGCAGCACCGCCGGCACATACTCACACACAACATACTATCAGAAAACAATGCGCCCTGCTCTCATGCAGGGTAGGGCGCTCTTTTTCTTATGCTCATGCTACTCATCGGCGTGCTCATCGGCCTGTTTCCAGGCTACGCATTGGGGCGCCAACACAAAGAAGATAAAAAACAATGCAAATCCTCTTACCAATCCTCATTCGGATCATCGCTTTCCTGTTCATCTTCATCGCGGCGCAGGAAGCGAAAACCGACGCGCAAGCCCTCCCGCTCAGCATGATACTTTCCCTCATAGTGCTCGATTCTATGTTGGTTGCATGGACCGGGAAAGGCATTTATAATTACTTAAAACAATCTGAAAAATGAAAGTCACACGCGAAATAATAATCAGCCTTCATACCCAAATCACCGATGCCTTTTTGGCCTCAAAACGGCCTGGAAATGTAGAATTGAAACGCTTTCAGGATGATTCAACTCTTTATTTGAACTTTTTTGCAGATGAAACCAAGCGATCATCCAAATATATTTATCAGGATAGAACAGAAGTGGATGACGCATTGCAAATAACCAATCGAATCATTAATTTTTTACAAGGAAAACGCAACACACTATGAGCAACCAAAATAATATCCGGCACCATGACCTTTCCAAACTTAGTGAAAAGCAGCTCATGGACGAACTGAACTACCTCGAATTTTGGTCAAACGAAATTTATGCAGGCATAAAACGATGCCTCGACCTTATTGGACGCGCCCAACGGCTGCAAATACCCATTTCAAAACTGCAATATGACCTGCAATGCGCCATCGACCGTCAGGCGGCAATTTTGGAGGAATTGAATTATCGGGACATCCCATAAAGAAAAGGTTGCCCTCCCACAACGGTGGGGGGAAAGTACATCAAAGGCGGATCCCGGCGGGCGCTCGTTCGCCGGGTCTTTTCTCACCTTCAAACACAATCACCAATGGAATACACCACACAAGATTACCTCCAGGCCATAGAACGTGAGCAAGCAAAACGCGCCACCACATACCCCAAAATGATCAAAAAACGAGAAAAACAGGGTATGCCGGAGGATGAATTAAGCGCATTAAAACAGGAATTCAAAATCCAAAACATATGCCTGCATTGGATTCATACGATAATACGACATGATATGACCATTGATCCGCCTAATGCTCAGATTTACCTAAACGAACTGATTCGGGAATACAAAATGAGAATCAAGGTTTACCCGCGCCTTATCTATTTCAAACGCATGGATGCAACCACCGCACAAAATGAAATCGCCGTATGGAAATTGCCCCACCAATGGTGGGCAAAAAACCATCTGGGCATCGATGAATTGACATTTTCCACGTCAAAAAAGAAAAAATAATCTCACTCCCGCCGCCTTATGATCACCGCCAACACCATCGACGCCATACGCTACGCCGCCAATATTGAGGACGTAGTAGGGGCGTTTGTCACGCTCAAGCGATCCGGAACCACGCTAAAAGCCTGCTGCCCATTCCACGAAGAAAAGACGCCATCGTTCACCGTGTCGCCCGCCAAAGGCATATTCAAATGCTTCGGATGCGGGAAAGGTGGCGACGCCATACACTTCCTGCGCGAATATAAAGGCATGACCTACGTGGATGCCCTGCGCTGGCTGGCCGACCGCTACAAAATCACCATCGAAGAAACGGCCGACAACGGAAAAGACACCGCAGCGCACGATCACCGCGTGGCCATGCGCACCACGGCCACCGTATTGCAGGCGCATTTTGCCATGTCGCCCGGCGAAAAAGAAAGCCCGGGGCGGCAATACTGGTTGGATAGGGGATTCACGCCGGCCACGCTCGACGAATTTGGCATCGGCTATTGCGACGGAAAAAAGCCCGACCATGTGCCGGATTCCGCTTTTGCGGCAATCGGCGCCATCAATGAAAAAGGGAATCTCATATTTTATAAACGTTCCACCATACCAATACACGACCGCCGGGGCCATTTGGTGGCCTGGGCTGGCCGCACAGTGGAACAAAAGGACGGCGTGGCGAAGTATATAAATTCGCCACAAACGGAGATATACAGCAAAAATACGGTGCTCTACAACCTCCACCGCGCCGCACAGCATATCCGCAATGCAGGCGAGGTTTGGATAGTAGAAGGCTATGCGGACGCAATGGCAGCCCACCAAATGGGCATCTGCAACGTTGTAGCTCTTTGCGGCACCGCGCTCACCGATGCTCACGTGGACCAGTTGCGAAAATTCAATGGGGATACACCCCTGCGCATCGTTTTGGCCCTAGATAACGAGATCACAAAGCCCACGGAAGGCGACGAACGCACCTATAAAGTGCAGGTAGCGGTGGCCTATTTTGCCGCCATTGAAAAACTCGTGGCCCTGGGCGAAGTAGTGCGAATGGTATATCCCCGTGGGCGTGGGCGCACATCGGCAAAAGATATTGCCGATCTCATGCAACAGGGTATCGATCCGGCCACTTGCGAAAAAAAGGACGTGATACAGGATTACGTAGAGAGGAAATTGGCTGAAGGTGAATGGGCAAAGAACGCAACGGCAGTAGAAAAAGCCGATTTTCAGGAGCATGTGGCGCGCCTGCTCTCGCGCATCAAACGCGAAAGCGTGCGCGACATCTATATCAAATCACTTTGCGGACTGCTGGAACTCATGCCGCGCAAATTTTCCGACCTGGTGGCCAAATACGGCGACCAATCCGAAAAGGTGGCGTATGATATTCTGGATTATGAATACATCATCATAAAAGATGAATTCCGGCAGCGCATACCGGAACGTGACGATAAAACAGGAGAAATCTCATGGAGATACCAAACTATCAAAAAAAGCACGATAACTGACCAGTTTGGTCAACCATTTATCCGCACCATTCCGCGTTTTGCAGGCGCAGTCATAAAACCCAACCACATAAATTACCAGCGCACTATTCAGATTGAGACTGAAATCGGTACTTACAACTTTTTCAACGATTATGAGCCGTTAAAATTCAAACCGAAACCCTTCAATCTGCCGGAAGCATTTTACAAAGACCCGTTCGGGTACGATTACACCACGATCCCGGAGATCAGGAACGTGGCAAAATTGTTCAAACACATCTTTGACCAGGGGAAAAACATTTTGGGAGATGATTACCTGCAAATCGCATGGGATTGGTTTGCAATCATGTACCTGCACCCTGAACACCGTTTGCCGGCAGTAGGCATTGTTTCGAAAGAAGAAGGTACCGGAAAGAGTACCCTCATAAACGTGATGTACAAATTCTTTGGCAAAAACGCCACTAAAATAGATGCATCGCGCATCGCCGCGAAGTTCAACGCGCTCATGGGCGGCAAAGTGCTCGCTTTCTGCGAGGAGACAAAGGATGACAGGGGACAAATGGAGAATATTTTAAAAGACCTGATCACAGGCTTTGAGATGGTATTGGAAAAGAAATTTGGCGATGCAGAGGTAGTACCGACATTCTGTAAATTCCTGCTTGCATCCAATCACCCGGAAACATTTATGAAGGTCGGCACCGCTACCACCCGTTTTTTTATTACGCAGGTGGGCAGCATACCGGAAGGGGAGAAGGTAAAAAACATGGAGGAATTATGCTACCTGGAACTGCCATACCTGGCCTATTTCCTTGAACGCAGGGGTATCATGGTCGAATGGGAGGACCGCCTGTGGTTCAAACCCGAACGCTACGAAAACGACGCGCTCAAGCGTCTGCGGCAGGCGTCGAAAGACGTGGTTGAGCAGAACATGGAAAACCTCATCGGAGAACTTTTTCTGCGCTGCGAGATCACCCGGCCAATACTGCTTTTTAGCAGCACGCAACTAAAAGAACTGATGATCGCATATGCTGGAAAATTGTATGAAACAAAAACTCCTAACTACTTCCTGAATGTCGCCATACGCGACATGGGTATCAAATACAACGAGCAAAGCGTGAAGCGGGAAATATTAGTGCCAAAAGGCTACCATCATGCCGGATGGGTCAATTTTGAAGCCTGGGAATACGAGAAAAAGAAAATCCAGGGTCGTTTTCTGCAATTCCCGATCTGGAAATTCTGCACCCCGCAGGATATTCAGCAAAACTACTCCGAAGATGCGCGAAATAACCTCATCATTGCTTTGGCAAACGATGCGGCAGAACTTTCAAAAACATACGGCAACGAGCCGGCCGAATGGCTCAATTTACTAACTTCCAATCCCCGCGTGCCGGCGCAAGTAGGGGAGGATATACCGTTTTGATGATGAGAACAAAAACGCATTCCAGACACCTCTCCATCCGTTTCAGGCTGCGGAAATTGCTTATACCTGTTCAAATATTGCACATAAAAACGCCGCTTAAAATCAGTCCTGGCGTTACTGTTGTCAATATTCCAAGATATATTGACAAAAATTTGCACTTACTTCAATCGACCAATAAATATTTGAGGAAATACGCATCAACCTGTATTCAAGAATTGCACAAAATCGCATCAACACCATGAACATCTACATCCACCAACACCCCGATTTCGGACTGGGCAATTTCATACAATGCACGCCCACCATACAGCGTCTATTCGAAATATACCGCCTACCAATACCCGTACTATTTAGCACGCACTACGTCAAGCAGTGTTTTCTCGATTGTCCGTTTATAGAGATCATTGAAAACGCCAACGGCCTCACGCGCCTTTTTGGCAGCGACCTGGTGAACCCGAACAATGACAAGCCCGACTATGAATACATTTTCGAAGAAGTATTGAAAGAGCAGTGGACACCGCAGTATCACACCTATGTAGATGAAGTACCGATGTCACCGACGCATGCCGTATTTGGCCCGAAAAAAATTATACTTATCAATGGATCAGGCACAGAAAATCCTGATTATGTGAAAAGTAAAGACCCGGGAGAATGGGCATATCGAGCTTTATCGTCTTTTGCTCTTTATGATCAACTGCAAAAACACAAAGTAGTTACTACCGGATCAAAAGAAGATGCAATAAGAAACCCGTACCTGCTTGATATATGCGATGAATGCGATTTTGGCGACATACGCACATCCCTTGCCCACATAGCAACCGCTGATCTCGTGATCGCCAACGATACCGGCCTGGCACATGCCGCCGGCGCTTTGAATAGAAACCTGCTGGTCCTGTGGAAAGATACGCCACGGGATCGATGTAAAAATCCGGGGATAAATACCCGGTATGTGTATCACATGCACAGGCAGGCGATAATTGAGGAAATTAACAAACTTTGCTGATATTGAATAACTGGGGCTTTCCCGCTTTTGACCGCATAGGGAGTATTGGCGGGAAAGTTGGGTTATATGTTTTTAATTTTAAAAGATGAAACGATTTATTGCATTTTCAGGGGGCGTAGAAAGCACGGCTATGTGCCTGCTTTATGGAAAAGGCGCAACGGCTGTTTTCACGGACACCGGCAGCGAACACGCCGAAATGTACCGCCGTATTAATAGGGTAGAAAACGCGCTGGTTGAAATACACGGCGGAGATTTTCGGTTAATTCGGCTTCGCGCCAGCGTCACCGCGAAAGGAGAAAAAGTTGACAGCCTTACAGATTATGTAGATCGGATGCAGTTCTTTCCATCGGGCGCGGATCGTTTTTGTACGTCCCGTTTCAAAATTGCGCCGCTTGACAATTTCCTGAAAAGCGAAGGCGAAAGCGAGTTACTTATCGGGTTGAACGCAGACGAAACCGACCGAGAAGGGAATTATGGGCTTTTGGCGAACGTGCATTACCGATACCCATTGCAGGAAGATGGATACACGCGCCAAGACTGTATTGATTTGCTTGAGCAGCGCGGATTAAAGCCGGACTTCCCAGCATATATGCGGCGCGGCGGGTGCATTTTTTGCCCATTCAAATCAAAAAAGGAATACGCGGCAATGGTTCATCTTGCGCCGGAAGAAATAGACCTCGTTCGGATTTTGGAGGAAAAGGCGCAGGACAAACGCGGGAAATATTACCGCATTCGGCACAATATGCCCGCAATGAAAGATTTTATCCAGATTGAAAAAAACAACCTGTTCGGAGATTTAACGCCATACTACGACGCAGGTGAAGAACAATATTCGTGTGGCGTCTTTTGTCACAGATAACTCCAAGCCTGCCGCCACCCGACGATAGGAGGGTAGCCGGCAGGCGACAGTTATCCGAATAACATATCCACTCCCAACACCCTCCACCCGTTCCACACTCTGGGGCGGGATTTTTTTTTGCCCAAAAACGCGCAAACATGCGTTTTCATTCAACAAATCACGTGCGCATAATACTTTAAATCAGATAGACAACACTTTTATTTTTTTTTCTCAAAAAAAGTGTAAAAGTGTTGTCTATCCTGTTTTTTCCTCGCAAACGACTGAAAAAGAAAAAGTTACCTGACAACACTTTTGACAACACTTTTCATTTTGAGGTGCAAAAAGTGTTGCCAAAAGTGTTGCCAAATCCGGCATGATCCGCCCGGGAACATCACTTTCGCCGGCAACACTTTTCAGCCGGCAACACTTTTGTTTTTAAAAGTGTTGTCAGCAAAC
>JAKOXM010000345.1 GCA_029781095.1 Bacteroidota bacterium | reverse complement strand
TGACCTGTCAGACCCGCAGCAGGAGCCGTAAAAGCGCCGTTGAAAGTGCCGAATTCGTTGGATCGGACCTGTAATCTGGATTTTTCCTGGTCATTTGTGTCGAAAAATTTGACGGTAGCCGCTCTGCCGGTAACGATCTGGGGTTTCCCGTCTTGGTCGTTTTCGAATAAAATTCCTTTGAAATAAACCGTCTGGCCGGGCCGGTACAAGGATCGGTCGGTGAAAAAATGCACCTGAAGTCTTTGTTCCCGCCTGTTGTAGTCGTGATACCGGGAATAACTGCCAACCCACAAGGTGTCGTCATTCAGTGAAGCGCGCACTTCCGAATAAGTATTGTCGGGCAGATCGGGCTTGGCGATGCCCGAGGAATTGCTCACAGCGGTTTTAATGACCGTTTTGTCATTTTTGCGCTGGTATCGCGGAGCAAAAAACTCCAGGTTGACGCCGGCGAGCGGCGCACCGCTCCGGCGATGCACGGTAACGAAATTAGGATCGCCTTTTTCGCGGAAAGGCACGACGGCCAGATTGGACACCATGTAAGATGTATAAGCGACAATGCCATTCCGGGAATCAAAATCAGCCGTTTCAGAGGCCAGGACCCAATATTGGCCGGGGGGCAGCCCTTCCAGCGCAATCTCGGTGCTGTGAGATTTGTAATCCCCGGGATTTTTTACCGGCCATTGCCGGCTCTGTACCTGCGGAAGACTCAAAATCCTGGTGAGTTGCTTTTCATAGGGAACTTCCGTCATGAAATCAGGGTCGAAATTCCCTTTGACCACCTTCACATATATTTTGTCGAGGTTTCTGAACTGCACCAAAACAAGGGCTTTTTCCTGCGGCAGGCTGACGTCTTCGACCGTAATGTTGAGGGAAGTTGCGCGAATTGATACCAGCAGGTTCCGGCAAAGGGCGGCCCCGTAGGTCTCCGGATGGCGTTTGATGGCGTCTTCGCACAGGGCCACTGCGGCCGCGGCGTTTTGTCCTTTGTCGTTCTCTGCCTCGAGGCCATAAAGCAACAGTGCGAGTTGGTACGCGATTTCAGAGTCTGCGGGACGGTCGGAGTACTTTCTGTGGAGGGCTTCGAGGCTAATGCGGTAGAGACTATCCTTGTCTTCCCGTACGGAGCTGTTGTGGACAAACTGGAGCCGGAGCAGGTCGGCGACGATCACCGGAGCGGTTCCTTTTTCCGGATTGTCCAAAATCCTTTGGAACAACCTGATTGCCAGCCATTTGCCGGAAGTAGAATCTTTACTCTCAAAGGGTGTTTTAACGAAATCATCTGCCGGCGAGAATGCTGCGGCCTGGTCGATCTGAAAGGCGTAGGCGGGTTCGTTGAGCCAGCTGCGTTCGTTGGCGAACTGTTCAAGTGCCCGGTGTGCGAGCAGATCGAACAGGGTGGGGCGGAGCACCTGGCCATTTACGGTATCGCCCTGGGAAGGCGTCAGGATGTCGCGGAACGATTCGACGGGTGTATTTCTCAGCACACTTTCCTGCGAGACGGAGGCACTATAATATTCCAGCGCCCTTTTTTCTATCTGTGCTGCCGACCAGGTAAGGATATCGCCGCCTTCTCCGTCGGGGATGGGGGTGCGATCGTTGATCCGCCAGCCCTGGTTGCTCAGGTAGGTTGTATATAATTGACCGAGAATGCTTTGTAAAACGGCTTTCTCCGGGTATTTTGCACCGGCCGTCTCCGATTCAAACATCTGTATCGCTTTTACGAAACCGTCTTCTTCGAGTTGGGTGGTGTATTTGCCACGGTATAACAGGGCTTTTACCGTCTGAGGATGATTTTTATCGTTGGCGGCTTTAGCCTGTATGGCTTCCACGCGTTCAAGGGCGCTTTTGAACAGTCCCTGACGTTCGAGGCTGTCCACGATCTTCCAGTCTTCGGCATAATCACCCGGTGCGGCGGGCAAAACAGGAATGGGCATTTCCGTAGTTGGTTTGTCTTTGATGGATATGGTGGGCTGGTCTTGTTTTGCAGCGTATTTGCACGCCAGTATCAAGAGAATGGATAAAATGAAAAATGTGTAAAGGGGGCTTCGGCGATT
>JAKOXM010000336.1 GCA_029781095.1 Bacteroidota bacterium | reverse complement strand
TTGGGTGGATTTCAATTCGGTCAAGGTGGTCTCGACCTGGCGTTTGGCTGCTTCCAATTGAATAAAATCCTCATAGCGGGCATACGCCACGGCAAAGGTATAGGCGAGGCGCTGGACGAGCTGGATTTGGGCCTCCGACAAGCGCTCCGAATGGCCGACGTACAGCATGCCTTGTTTGAATGGCACAAAATGGAGCGCCAGTGATTCGGGTGCTTGTTCGGCGCCCTGGTAGATTTTCCCTTCCCGGATATAACCGCGCTCAGTCAGCAACAGGACCCAGTCGATGAACTGTTGCCGGCTCCAGTTGTCCAGGTAGATTTCCTGTTTGCGCCAGTGTCCGACCGCCTTTCGGATGGTTTCGGCGCTATCGAAAGTCATCTGCAACACCCCCAGCGATTTGCCGTCGGGCGTAGACAGGTGGGTATGCACCTGTTGGTTTTTCTCGTCCATAATGAACACGCCGCATCGGAAAAACGGCACTTCGAGCGTGGTCAGTTCGCGCCACACCAGCGGGGTGATGCGCTCCAGGTCTTCAGGGTTTCGCATGGAAGCGATCTCCGCCCGTACCCGGTCGAGACCGGCCTCAATTTTTGCTTCGCGTGCCCGTGTTTCCGCTTTTTCCAGGTCGAGAAAACGGCGGTAGGTCAGGTCGAACACTTTGGCGAATCGCACCATGGCCTGTTCCAACTCCGGGTCGAGTCTGTCCGGTGCGATGACCAGCAGATGCCCCAGCGAAAAATGGGCGCTGTTGAAAACCAGCCGGGGTGGAAGAGAATCCAGCATCGCCTTTTTCCAGGGAGCGTATTTTGAAATGACGACGTGGTGTGCCCGGTTTTCTTCGCCTTCCAGTACGGAGCAGTGAAAATCTTCCTGCCGTTTCCAACTCTCATACCTTGCCTGAAGGTTGTGGTCGGCAAAATACGGGCATGTCCAAAACTCTTTGAAAAACGGCTCTCCCGGATTGGTCAGCCAGATTTTCCATTCCTGTTTTTCATCATCATTGATCAGATAACCACAGGAAAACGACTCGACCCCCATTCTCAAAAATTCATTGTACAACAGTTCGGCTGCTTCTGATAATTCGCCGCTATGGCGCATTGCCATTGACCGGGCACGCACCCGTTCCAAGGCGACTTCTGTCTGAGCCTCGCGTGTCTGTGCTTCGGCTTTTTGGAGGTCGAGGAAGCGGGTGTAGGTTTGTTCGAATACTTTTGAAAATCTTTTCAGCACGTCGATGGATTCCTCCGGTAATGGTGCCGGTCCGAGAATTTCAATCATTCCATATTTGTTGAATGCATCAGAAATTACCATTCGGTCTGGGGCAACCATTTCTTTTTTAAACTCAGGCGGCATGTGTTTGAAGTCGCTATGCTCCAGGCACCATTTTCCGTACTCCAGTTTTAGATCTCCTTCAAATATGAATTCCTGAAATGGAACACCATTTTGCCAGGCATGTAAAAGATCTGTAAAATAGGGATGTTCATTGTAGGGTATTTTGTAACTCTCCGGAAAATGGCCGCCGGAAAAGCCAGTCATCCAATGTTCTGCTGCGAGTTCCCGGTTGTAAATAATTAAAGAACTTCCGGGTGCGTCAAGCCCTAATGATTGCAATTGAGTAAAAATAGCGCCTAATACTTCATGTAATTCATCCGTCTGGTGCATGGCCATCATACGGCTTCGCACTTTCTCCAAAGCAGCCTCTATCTGCGCCTCCCGTGTCTGCGCTTCCGCTTTTTGCAGGTCGAGGAAGCGGGTGTAGGTTTGCTCGAACATTTTGGAGAAGCGACCGACAATCTTTTTTTCCTCTTCGCTTGGTGGCGCCCAGGTGCTTAATCCAATATAACCGTACTGGTTCCAGCTTTGACACAGGTACCAAAAGGGCACCCCGTCCGGCGGATGGATGTCAAAACCGAAAATCTTTTTTACCTGTGCCCGGGCGATTTCGGAAGGGATAGCCAGGAAATTGTCCTTGCCCGATTTCCAGTCTTCCATTTCCTGCTTGAATGTTTCGAAGTCGGTGTTTTTTACGACACCCGGTTTTGCTTCGCCCTCGATATGGGCCACCCAAATGGTTAATTCGTTTCGCACAGGGTCCATCAACGTCACCCAGCTGGTAACAATTTTAATGTTCAAGCCCGCTAATTGTTGGAAAAGAGTGAAGATTATGGCGCCTAATTCCTCACTTTTGAGCATAGCCATGGCACGAGACCGCACCCGCTCCAGTGCCGCTTCGATTTCCAGTTCCCGGTTTTGCGTCTGCAACAGGGCATTTGCCTTTTGCCGCTGCCGGTTGTTGCGGTACAAAAAGAAAGCGACAAGCAGCACCATGCCCAGGCCGCCGAGCAGCGCGTACTGCCTGAACCGGTTTTGCAGGGCTGTTTTTTCCTTTTCCAATTGCTCCGCCCGGAGTTGTTCCTGAAAGGAGAGGTTTTGAACATTGGCCAGGTTTTTTACCCGGGATTCGTTGGATCTGGTCTGAATGCGGTAAGCAATATTCAGGTATTTGTAAGCGCTGTCGGTTTGGTGGTTGATTTCGTAACTTCTGGCCAAAAAGAAGTAATAAGGCCTCTCGGCAGTTTCAAGAAGCCCGGTGGCATGGAGGCGAAGTACCTCGCCCATTTTTTGGGCATAAAACAGGCTGGAGTCTTTGTTTTGTTTGTCGATATAATAGCCCGCCAGGTTTGTATATGACCAATACAGATCATTGGAATTATTGGCCTCCAAAGATGCCTGGACAGCCTTTTGAAAGTACTCGCCAGCCGAGTTGATGTCATTTTTTCTTCGGTAAATTATCCCAATCGTATAATAAACACAGCCCATCCATTTTTTGTATCCTGCTTTTGTAAAACAGGTAAGGGCTTGTTGTTCAAATTGCAGGGCGGAATCCAACGCATTATTATTCCAGTGGACCGGTTGGCCAAGTTCCGTATATGCCAAGCCCAGCCATTTGTAATTACCCGCTTCCCTCGCCAACCTTTCTGCTTCCCAGTAGTGAGCCATTGGCTGTTCGGGGCTGTCGGTCGTTCCCATCAAATACCCTAGGAAAATATGAATTTGTGCGAGCACAACCAAGCGGACTTCACGTGGCGTCCCCAAGGCTTCGGGGTTCCAATACCGGGTTTCATTCGCAGGATTCCCTGCCATTTCCGAGGCTTTCCTAAACAACTGGAATGCCTCTGATTTCCTGCCGAATTTGGTCAGTACGTAGCCTTTAATGTCATACCCGTCCGCCGCGGCCAGTTTTATGTCCATTTTTTCGGCGGTGGCGATTTGCCGCTCTATGTAGTACAACGCCGAATCATTGTTGAAATCCATGTATTCAGTAGCCAGGTTGTACCATACAACACACCGGGCGGCGTCTGAATCCGCCTTTTGCAAGACTAGTTTCAGGCTGTCAATTTTATGCTGGTCTTGTGCGACACCGGTGTTCCACACCAGGGCGCAAACCAGGATGAGCAAATTCCGTTTCATTGGCTGTTCGTTTTTGCAGGCAACGTGATCATAAATGTCGTCCCCTCCCCTTCCGTGCTATCCATTTTCATTTTCCCGCCGTGGCCTTTCGTCACAATGTCATACGCGAGGGAAAGACCGAGGCCCGTGCCTTTCCCGGTGGGTTTGGTGGTGAAAAACGGTTGAAATATTTTGGATTTCAGAGATTCCGGAATCCCTGTGCCATTATCCCTGATGCGGATTTCAACGGAGCCCGACTTCGTCCGGCGGGAAGAGATCGTGACCGTGGGTTCGTACCCGGCCAGCCCCTGGTTTTTCTTTTGCGTGACGGCATAAAAAGCGTTGTTGATCAGATTTAGAATCACGCGGCCCATATCCTGCGGAATTACGTCCACTTTACCGACAGCCGGGTCGAACTCCGTGACCATTTTGGCGTTGAATTCCTTGTCCTTGGCCCGCAGACCGTGGTAACTGAGCCGCAGGTACTCGTCGGCCAGGGCGTTTATATCGGTGGGCTCCTTTATACCGGTACTGGTGCGGGCGTGTTGCAGCATGCCGGTTACGATACCGGCCGCCCGCTTGCCATGGTGGTTTATTTTTTGCTGGTTTTGAGCCAGATCCCTTGCCAGGTCTTTCACCAGGCCCGTATCCGGCTCGGGTTTTTCAATTTCTTCGATCAGTTCCTGCGCCAGTTCCACGCTGAGTTCGGAGAAGTTGTTGACGAAATTGAGCGGATTCTGTATCTCGTGGGCGATACCTGCGGTAAGTTCGCCGAGCGAGGCCATTTTTTCGGCGTGTACCAGTTGCGCCTGGGCGGCCTGGAGTTCGGTGAGGGTCTTTTCCAGTTCTTCTTTTTGTTGGGTCAGTTCGGTGGTGCGCTCCACGACGAGGTGTTCCAGTTCCGCTTTCCGGGCCTCTTCCTGAAGCCTTTTTTCCTCCTCTTTTTTCCTGATCTTACGCTCCTTGTTGTTCTGGATAGAAGCGTATACGCCGAATCCGATCAACCAGGTAAGGGCAAAGCCTTCAATCGATTTAAAAAGCCCGGAAAAGGAGTCGAAAAACCCGTGTGCTACAAATGACACCAGGTGGTTAAAAACGTAAACGGCGGCATACGGCAGAAGTGCCAGCGACAGGAGACGGGCCGGGCGGTAATCGCGCAGCAGGTAGACCGTTATCAGAACGATCGCATAAATGATCTCGCCGAACAGATCTCCCAGAAATCGAAATCCGGGGATTTGTGCAATACCAAAAAGCACGGCCGAGCCGAGCCAGACCTTCGACAGGACCCAATCCCATTCAGGTAACCGTGTGGAAGTCTCCAGTGACTTGCGAATAACCTGGACGGCGCCATTCGCCATCAACATGAGCGGTATGAGTTCCATAGAGCGTATTGTTTGGAGCCACAAGTTAGAACGCGTGGGGTAATTTTA
>JAKOXM010000306.1 GCA_029781095.1 Bacteroidota bacterium | reverse complement strand
GCCCTCACCTGCTCGCATAAAAGCCTGCCTTTCGGCACCCGCATCCGGGTAACCCGGCTCGACAATCAAAAATCGGTGGTTGTAAGGGTGAATGACCGCGGGCCTTATATCGAAGGCTATGTCGTGGATGTTTCGGGTGAGGCGGCAAGACAACTTGATTTGCTGAAAGCCGGCACCGCCCGTGTGAAAGTCGAAATACTTGACTCAAGCGAATCGGTTGCTGCCAAAGAAAGCACGACTTCCAGCGGCACGAAATTGCTCGTTTCACACAAGGGCAATACCCTCGCCCGGCCCGTAACTTACAGTACCACAGAGTCAAAACCGGGCGTTACAAGCAAGGGAATCACAAAATCGGCAACGGAACCCGCTGCCGGGACAACCGAACAACCGGTCTCCAACCTGTACAAGGTAGACATTAAAAAATCCGAAAAAACGGGGTTCGGCATCCAGATCAGCACGCTTTCCGATGCGAACAATGTATTGCCCATCGTCAACAAACTGCAAAGCCAGTGGCCCAACAAAGTCATGGTGAATGTGACAAACGACGAGGCAAACCAGGTGACTACCTATAAAATAATCGTCGGCCCCTACACCGACAAAAAGACTGCCGACTCGCAGCAAAAACTTGTTACAAAAAGAGGTTATGCGAAAACATTCGTGGTAAACCTCGGCGAACTCTGATCATCGGCCGAAAAAAAGTGGTGGCACTGGCTCATTGCCAATGCCACCACTCCATAGAAGATTCCGGAACCGCGACTACTTTCCTTTATGCTGAAAAGGAGGTGCCGCAGCCGCAGGTAGATGTTGCGTTGGGGTTGTTGAAAGTAAACCCGCGATTTTCAAGGCCCGATACAAAATCAACTTCCATTCCCAAAAGGTAGATGGCGTGGGCCTTATTCATTATGACTCCGATGCCGTTGATCTCGAAATTATCGTCGCTTTCCTGCGGCAGGTCGAATCCCAAAACGTAGGAAAAACCCGAACAGCCGCCGCCTTTCACACCAATGCGAAGGCGGTATTCATCAGGAATATTTTCCTGCTGGCGAATGGCTATGAGTTGTTGGACCGCGCCCTCTGTGAGCATGACAGGAGCGGTAGCGGTCGGAGTTTCAAGCAAAGTTTCCATCAGACGATATAAATTTTACAGGACAAAAGTACAACTACAAAACGATTCGGAAGGCGAAAATGTTTAACAAGACCTGATTACCTTTGCCGCCCGCCTTACTTAATGTACGCGTTTGATATGGAAATGTTTTTGGAACTCCTTAAATACACGATACCCGGGTTGATCGTGTTTCTTACTGCTTACTTTCTGCTGAAACTTTACCTCGACGACCGGCTGCGCATGGAGCTGGCAGCCCAGCGGAGTGAAGCCATGAAAATCACGCTGCCGCTCCGTCTGCAAGCCTACGAGCGTCTTACCCTGCTTTGCGACCGTGTTGCCATTCAAAACACCCTCCTGCGGATCCGTATGCCGGGTATGACCACCGGCGGATTACGAGGAGCCTTGCTGCTTTCCATCAGCCAGGAGTTTGACCACAATACGTCGCAGCAACTCTACGTGTCGGATACGCTGTGGAAAATTATTTCGCTTGCAAAAAATGAAACGCTGAACATCGTTGGCGAGACGGCGTCCGACCTGGACCCGAATTCAGACTGCTCCTATCTGGTGGAAGCATTGTTCAAAGTGATAGAAGAAACAGGGCCGGCGAGTACCCTGCAAAAGGCAATTGTAGCGATCCGAACCGAAGCGGGACAATTATTCTGAATCATAGCAGGACGGTATATTTACAACCTGCTGAAAACGTTGGGGTTGGCTATCAGGCTGCATATATAACAATACTTTTACGAAATCGGATCATTCATTTTTACTGCCTTGACCGGCAGTCCGGAGCATTCAGGCCCGAAGGCAATCCGGCAGTCGGCATCGGCGGCGGCACAGAGGGCTTACACGTTGAAAGCCAGTTGATTCCGCCCGAATTCTTCAAACAGGCCGCCCCGGAGCAGCCATTTTCCGATCGGAATGGCGGTCATATTTTAATTGACGATTTTTCAAATATTTGAAATAATTAGTCGGCATTCGAGCCTTTTTCAACTTTTTACCCCACTTTTTATAGTGAAAGCAAAATCGGCCGGGATGCGTGCCGATGTGAAAATTCCTTGTGGCAAGCAATCTGCCCTGCTCAAACCCCGAATTTGAGCCCTCAAAAATTTTTTGTCGAAAAAAAGTGATTTCCCTTTCCGGGTACGTCAGGAAATGATAATCTTTGTCTCCCTGCTCGACTGAACATCTTATATTACAATAAACAGGATTAGGAATTTCCCTTCTTCCAAATGCTACATCAGGTATGACGAGAGACTGCCGGATGGTATGGGACGATTGTCTGCGTATCATCAAGAAAAACGTAAGCCCACAGAGTTACAAGACCTGGTTTGAGCCGATCAAACCGGTGCGCCTCGAAAGCGAGGTGCTGACTATTCAGGTCCCTAACAAGTTTTTCTTCGAGTGGCTCGAGGAACACTTCGTCCAGCTCCTGAAAAAAAGTATACGTCAGGAATTGGGCGAGCGGGGCAGACTTGTTTACCACATACCGGAGAACGGCAACGCACCGGAACCCGTACTCCAGTCGCAGCAGCGTATCAGCGCCAGACCTTCCTCCGACAAGGATAACGAACCGGTACCCGGCGTGTTCGACGCGGAAATGATCAAAAACCCGTTTATCATACCCGGCATCAAACGGATCAAAATTGATCCGCAATTGAATTCGGATTACACGTTCGACAGTTTCATCGAAGGCGACTGCAATCGCCTGGCGCGCAACGCCGGTGTGGCTATCGCCAAGAAACCGGGCGGCACAGCCTTCAACCCGCTGGTCATATTCGGTGATGTCGGTTTGGGAAAAACACACCTTGCGCAGGCAATCGGCAATGAAGTCGTTCGCCTGTACGATTCCAAGGCCGTGCTGTATGTCTCCGCTGAAAAATTTACCAATCAGATCATCCAGGCCATCAAGAACAATTCGGTAAACGACTTTGTCAATTTTTATCAGATGATCGACGTGCTGATCATCGATGACATCCAGTTTTTATCGGGGAAACAAAAAACACAAGAGATTTTCTTCCACATTTTCAATCAGTTGCACCAAAACGGGAAACAGATCGTATTGACTTCTGACCGTGCGCCGAAAGACCTGGAAGGCATTGAAGACCGGCTTACCTCGCGTTTTAAATGGGGATTGAGCGCCGATATACAAGCGCCGGACCTGGAAACGCGTATGGCTATTCTGGAAGCCAAAATGGAAGAAGAAGGGGTAGATATCCCGAGCAATGTGCTCGAATTCATTTGCTACAATATCAAGAACAATATTCGCGAACTGGAAGGCGTGATGATTTCCCTGCTGGCACAGGCTACGCTCATTCGCCGCGACGTTGATATGGAACTGGCGAAGGAAGTGATTCGCAACTTCGTAACCACCATTAACAAGGAAATTACCGTCGAGTTTATCCAGCAACTGGTAGCCGAACACTTTAATGTGCCCGTCGACAAACTTCACCATGAAACGCGCAAACGCAACATCGTGATCGCCCGGCAACTTTCCATGTACCTTGCCAAAAAGCTCACCAACAAGTCGCTCAAATCCATCGGCGAGCAATTTGGCGGGCGCGACCACAGTACGGTCATTTACTCCTGCAAGGCCGTACAGGACATGATGGACACCGATATGATATTCAAGGATACGGTGGAAGAAGTTGAAAAGAAACTGAAAATGAGCCTCAACACCTGAAACTCATTTGTTGATATTATTACCCGAGCGCTTTGTGCCACGCCTGCACCAAGCGCTCATTTTTTTGAGGTATACGCAACCCGTTGACTCCGTATTCCGTGTAGGAAGTGAGTATCCGTGCGTACCAGGTCCCTTTCAGAAAAACGGATAACCAGAATCAGCACGCCGGCCATTTTGGAGCAAGCACATGATCGACTTCGACGACTATTTCGCAAAAAGACTCGATGAGGAGCATTCCTTTCCCAACAGGGAGCGAAACTGGCGTATTGTTCAAAAGCGGCTGAATTTATCGGATAATAAAATCACCCCGTACAGGCACGATTCCCTGCGCAACTGGAGAATTGCCGCTACGGTCCTGTTCCTGGTCACGGGATGGCTGGCCTGGGCCCTCGTGTCAGAACGGCAAGAGATCAGCGAGCTTCACCGGCAAATGGCGGAGATGATCGAATCCAAATATTCGGAAAAGGATATCCGGGAAATAAGTACGACTGAAAGATCACACCCCGATGTCCATCCGCTGGGCGAGTCCGCCGAACTGCCCCCCGGGGAAAAGGCCGTATCGAAACCGGCCGCTCCGAAAAACGGAGGCAGTTTGCCGGCAATTGCTGCGCCCGCCGGTGATGGCCCAGTTCCCGGCATGGTTTCAAGTACTCCGGGCCTGCCGTTTTCAGTTGGGCAAAATCCGGAAGCACCCGATAAGGCCACTTACCTCGAACCGATTCCTTCCATTTTGCGACAGGTTGTAGCCAGCCGAAGGGAAATGCCCGGCATCCGCGTTGCTATTGCGGCGACGCAGATCACCAGGCCGGTACCCGAGGCCGGGTGTTTCCGGCTGGGCATAACCGGTACGGCCGGTGTCCCCTTGCCCCACGAAAAGGGCGTATCCTTGATTACAGGGAATGGTTTCAGGGCAGAATACCCCCTAACAAAAAAGTTGTGGCTCACTGCCTCGGCCGATTGGATGCGTTTTGAGGTGTCCACCGACCGGTTTGTAGCGCGGTTCCATCACCACGACCATCCGCCTGACAGCATGCAGGTTGGTCCGCAAAACAAACTTGTAAAAGTAGAAAGTACGCAACGCCAACAGCAATTCGGTATAGGATTGCGCTACGCCCCCGAGCTGCGTTCGTGGCTGAAGCCTTCTATTCGGGCGACTTACACACTCGTTCGCACTTCACCGGAGACGATTAGTTTCCAATTTGAAAAGCCGATGAAGAATGAACCTCCGGAGTTTCTGATACAAAAAAATGACGCGAAACGCCTGAATAGCGCCCTTCGTTTGGGAGCGGGTGTAGAACATGAAGCGGCCCATTGGGTATTCGGTTTTTGGGCTGAATACTCCAGAAATCTTGCGGGCGTCGACTCCGGATTCGATGCATTGATGCTACAGGGGGGCATACTTTACCGCTTCAATTAGATCTGTTGCTTACCCAGAGTTAATTTTATTCGAAGATCGCGCAATTGGCCCGATTTATGTCTGATACGTTAAGCCCAGTATCAGATCAGTAATCATCTGTAAATGGGGATAATCCTCGCTGATAACAATAAAGTCACAATATGTCATCAGCCATGGTAATCAACTGACCGCCTTCCAACATCAGTTTGCCCGAAATTAATGCTTTAAAAAGGCTAATACATAAGATCCGTGCACCTGGGTTCACTATTAAAAAGACGCACGGGAAGTAATTTTTGGCGACAAGATTAACTATTATTAATATGTATTTTATTGTTAATAAGTTAGTTAATTTTTAATCTCTTTAAACCGGTTTAACTTTGGAGATAGGCGTAAAAACAACGCTTATTGAAAAAACAAGCACACTAGCCAAAATTGATGAGAAAACCAGACATGCAGATGTCCGCAATATCAAATGGGGGTTTGATGACGGACGCACCTGTGAAACGAACAGAGATTCACCAGGCAGAATCGGCCGCGCGATACCTATCGGTCGATTTCTTTCGCGGTCTGACGGTCGCTTTTATGATCATAGTAAACAGCCCCGGCACCCTTGAGCATATCTATGAGCCCCTGAGCCATGCCAAGTGGCACGGTTGTACCCTGGCAGATATCGTGTTCCCTTCTTTTATGCTCCTGATGGGCATATCCATGTGGTTTTCGTTCGGTAAATATGACCGGCGATGGTCGACGGAAGCCGGCAAAAAGATATTGCGCCGGACCATCCAGATCTTTCTCATCGGGCTTCTGTTGAACAAATTTCCCGTATTCTGGGTAAACCCCGGTCATTGGCATGTGATGGGCGTTTTGCAGCGGCTGGCCATAGATTTCGGCATTGCTTCGGTTGTGGTGCTGACTCTGAACCGGAGGTGGCTGATCCTGATATCCGTTGGTATCCTGCTGGCCTATTGGGGGATTTTGAACTGGTTTATAGAGCCGGGAGGCGATCCGTACGGGATTGGTACAAACGCGGTATTGCGATTCGAAAAATGGCTTTTTCACGCGCATCACCTGCAGAATAGCAGCGGCCAGATACCCTTCAATCCGGAAAGTATATTAAACTCAATGCCCGGGGTTGTCAATATTCTGCTCGGATGGTTTTGCGGTATGATGATCGCACGGTTTCCGCATGATAAAATAACCCTGATCCGGAATTTGCTTTTAATGGGTGTGGCGCTTGGTTTGGTCGGTTTGGTGTGGGGTGAATTCATGCCGATCAATAAAAAGCTCTGGACGAGTTCCTACGTGCTCTATTCCAGTGGCGTCTCGATCATTTTGCTGGCAGCGAGTATATGGCTGGTGGATATGTTCCAATGGCGCAAGGGTATCGACTTTTTTCTTTCGTTCGGATCAAACCCATTGCTTGCGTACGTGCTTTCCGAAGCGCTGGTTCAAATTTTCAACGCAATACAATGGCACAGCGCCGAGGGTAATTTTGACGAATATTCCTGGATTTACATACATTTTTTCAAGCCTTTCGGGAATGCCGAATTCAGTTCGCTTGACTTCGCCATAGCGTTCATGCTGATTTGCTGGCTTGTTTGCCGGTGGCTTTACGTACGGAAGATTTTTGTAAGGATCTGATTTGTCAGGCATGCACGCCCCTGCTGAAAACCGCAGATAGAACATACTCGTATATGGAGATCAGGCAGCAAGACCAACTTTGCTGCAGATTCCATTTTACAAGACAGTTTTTTCTGCCACATGAAAAGTACTCTCCTCCTCATGACCCTTTTGTCGGGTTATCTCTCCGCGTTCGCGCATAAAGGGTCCATCAACGGTCAAATCACTGAAAACGGTTCAGGCATTGAACTGGCAGGCGTCACGGTCCGGATAGAACCGGGCAGCCAATATACCACGACCAACGTCCTCGGTTTTTTCAGTTTCTCCAATCTTGAATCGGGGTCTTACAAACTGACAATCAACTACATAGGTTATGAAGCCAGGACAGTGGACGACATCCGTGTTCGCGATTCGGAATCCACCACCCTGCGCATTACAATAACGCCCGCAACTGTAAATCTCCACGATGTGGAAGTAACGACTACCGTTTCCCAACCTTTTCAAAGCATCAGCGCCCTGGACATTCGCAATCGCCCGATCACAACCACGCAGGATGTATTGCGCATGGTACCGGGTTTGTTCATTGCCCAGCATGCAGGCGGTGGCAAGGCCGAACAAATGTTTCTTCGGGGTTTCGATATCGACCACGGAACGGATATAAACCTCGCAGTCGACGGCTTGCCGGTAAACATGGTAAGCCACGCTCACGGCCAGGGATATGCCGACCTCCATTTCGTGATTCCGGAGATCATTGGTAACGTGGAGTTTAAAAAAGGTCCTTATTACGCTGATACAGGAGATTTTGCAACAGCCGGGCTGGTGCACTTTCGTACTGAAGATGTACTGGAAAGCAACTTTTTAAAACTGGAAGGCGGACAGTTTGGAACGGCGCGTGCCGTGGCAGGTTTTAACCTTTTGGGCAAAACAGCAGGACACCGGAACCAACACGCTTATCTGGCCTCGGAGACCTGTTATTCAGATGGTTATTTCGACAGCCCGCAGGCACTTCGCCGTCTGAATCTGTTTGGCAAATACTCGGCGCTTTCAGATGACGACCAGCGAATCAGTATTTCTTTGTCCGCATTTCAAAGTTCCTGGAATGCCTCCGGGCAAATCCCTCAACGTGCCGTGCAAAGTGGCCTGATTGATCGTTTTGGCGCAATCGACGATAGCGAAGGCGGGCTCACAAGCAGGTATAACTTTAATTTTGAGTACCTTAAAAGTCTGAACAACAAATCTTTA
>JAKOXM010000274.1 GCA_029781095.1 Bacteroidota bacterium | reverse complement strand
GAAGTCTCCATTTCTTTTATTACAAGACCTTGTAAATTAAAGACTTGCAAGTGAAGTGGATCGCTACTGTGCAAACCCGTTACCTCCAGAGTTGCTTCGTCCGTAAACGGATTTGGCGTCACTTTTACGTCGGCCCCGGACAGATGAGGCTGCCAGGTACCTACCAGAAAATCTTCTCCGAGGCGATGGTACACGGTATTGGTGATCACAGGATCGTTGAAGTCGAAATAGATGGCCGCGTTGTTCTCGATTACCGTTTCCAGCGGCGCGTCGGCGCGCGGCAGTATGCTGAACTTTACGAAGCCGTTCGAAGCAATCTGGTTCACATTGCTGTCGGGCAGCAGAATATTGTCGAACAGGAAGCTCGCGATGCCGTGGCCGCTCAGATCGAACCGGTAGGGATGGCTGCTGGGGCCGGGTTGTATAGTCGCGGGGTCGAGCCAGGTCGAAAGCGTATCCACCACGCGGACGTTGAAAGCCGTATCGGTTCCTGTGTTCTGGAAGCGGATCATGTATTCGATGGGTGTGCCGGGGCGGATGTAATGCGATGCTCCGTAACCCAGCGGGAAACCCTGTTTGTCGTTCGGGTCGTATGAACCGATATTGGCCGTGCAGTCGATATCGACCCAGGGGTCGGCGTCATTGACGGGGAACATTGCAAAAAAGCCCGTGGAGAACGACGTATTAGGTGTGCATCCTTCCACCGCAAGCGAAGGTTGCGAATTGCCGGGATAGAAAGGCACCTGGTCCACGGCGACGTACCAGGTACTGCCGTTGGCCGGGAATGCCAGGGTGATCTGCTGTCCGGCATCCAGTTGCACCTGCCCGGTCATCAGCATAACGGCGTCTTCCACGACGATGTAATTCACGCTGCCGGTCATGTTGCCCAGGCCCGTGTTTTGAATAAAGAAATACACCGAATCGGTGCTGCACTGGCTGGTTACCTGCACGCTGGCGCCCGACCATTGCGGATTCGGGGGCGTACAGCTGGAGTCCGGGTAAATATGCGCTTCGGTGCAATGCGTCTGCCCCAGCACCGCGCTGCAACTGATCGACACGCGCAAACTGATCGTGCCGCAATCGCCGACGGCTACATTGCCGAGATTGAACCGCAGTACGTTGTTGCCGAGATTCGTAAAAGGTGCCGATGCAGAGAGCGGCGTCATAAAAGGATCGAGTGTCACCAGAATATAGGCATTTTCTGCCGTCGTCGTTCCGTCATTGCAGTAATCTATATAGTAATAATTATTTGAAAAACAACGCCTTAAGACATTGGTACCGATATTGACGGACAAGGCGGGGCAGTCCTGCAATTTTTTTACCGGAATATCGCCGCCCGGAATGGTGTCGTCCACCATGTCGAGTGTGACAGGAGCGCCCTGCGGGCAGAGTTCCCAAAGGTCGTTGGGCAAAACAGCCGTCACTGTGTATGTGCCAAGCGGCACGCCGACGAGGTATTGGCCATTTACATTGGTGGTGCCGTAATAGGTATCCGTACCATTTTCAGCAAGCACGATCCAGCCGTCGAGGCCGGGCTCGCCGGAGTCGGCCACACAATCGTCCGAAGTATCGCGCGCGACGCGCCCGGAAAGGTAACCGCAGGCGTCCGACAGGTTTTGAATTTGAAAGGAATAAGTAGCTGTACATCCGTTGAGAAGGTCCGTTATCAAGAGGTCATACGGACCGGCTACCAGATTGGTAATAATCGGAAGGTTGGACGCAAAACCGCCTGGCCCGGTCCAGGCAAAATCCAGCGGCTGATTGGGAACTGCCGGTGTAACCACGATAGACCCGTTATTGCTGCAATTGCTGTTTGTTACAAGTGTTGATGCTAAAATCGGCGGCTGGTCGGTCAGGACAAGAGGCTGTGTCACTGTCGTACACCCCAGGGCATCGGTGATGGTAACGGTGTACGTTCCCGCAGGCAAGTCATGGACAACAGGGCCTGTTGCGTTGTTACTCCAGGTTATGAGATAAGGAGGCGTTCCGCCGCTAATGCTTACAGTGGCGGTACCGGTATTCGAACCGGGGCAGGGTGGGAGCAAACTCCCGAAGGTGCCAATCAGTGGTGCCGGCTGAATAATGATTATGGGTGGTGAATAGTAGCTGCATCCCGTAGCGTCCGTTGCGATCAGGGTGTAAACACCGGCGGGAAGCCCGCTGATATTCTGCTGGTTCGAACTAAAATTATTGGGCCCTGTCCATGAGAAATCAAAGGGCGGCTGACCGGCAGCCGGAAGTGTTGTGAGGCTGATAGCGCCGTTATTATCGCCGAAACACATGACGGACGTGATGGCAAAATCCTGCATGGAGATCAGCGGCCCCGGGTAAACAGTCACCTGATCTGTACTGGTGCAGCCGTTTTGCGAGGTAACAATCAGCGTGTAATTGCCTGGTTGGGTAACCTCCGGATTTTGCAGGACCGACATAAACGGGCCGGGGCCGCTCCATTGATACGTCACGCCGGGAGCACTCGCCGCGTTCAAAATTACAGACCCTCCCCCGCATGGCAACCCCTGATCCTGCCCTGCGTTGGCAGTGGGTGATATTACGTCTGCCGTTACTACAGCAACATCGGTAGATGTGCATCCGTTTGGCCCGGTAACGACAAGGGTATAGGTGCCCTGAACAGAGACCGTAGGGTTCTGTTGATTCGAATTGAACCCATTCGGCCCTATCCAGGTGAATACTACACCCTGGGTGGAACTGTTGGCGTTTAATGTGACGACAGGGTTTGAACAGGTAATGATGCCTCCGCCTCCGGCATTCGCCGTGGGGACGGCGATGTCCTGGGTTACGGTGCCGCCTGCCGTGGCCGAGCAACCGCCCTGGTTGGTTACTGTCACAGTGTATACACCCGGCACGGCCACGATAACAGTCGGGGTCGTAACGCCATTTGACCAGGCATAGCTCAGATTTTGCTGATTGGCAGATGCCGTCAGTGTAGAAGTGGTATTGACGCACGTCAGCGTCGGGCCCGGGGTGACGACCAGATCAGGCGCGGTCAGATAAGTGACCGTCGCCGGCGATGATACGGAAAGGCAGGGATCGCTCCAGTCGACCGTACCGCCGACATTGTTTCCCGCCACAGCCGCCACTTTAAAAGGCGAATTCGTGAGAAAATCTGCCTGCCAAGCAAAGGTCCCTGTCGCCGATGTGGCGAACACGGTACCTGCATTGGGCGTGCTGCCGGTGTACGCGACAAACAGCAGAATGTCGTCGCCGTCGAGCACCTGATTGTTGTTGTAGTTCACCGAAAATCCCTGGCCCTCGCAGGAAAAAACGATGTTGAAAGCAAGGCTGCCTGCGTTGGTTGTACACTGCGCGGTGGCATTTTGTGTGGCGGCCAGCAGACTGAAAAACAGAATTGGAATAAAGTAGCGGTTGGGTATCATGCGTTGTTGCTTTATATGAGTCCGGATAAATGATTCGTTCAGGCACTGTGTTGCGGAAGGTATTTCGTTGAACACAGACTTTGATACTGCAAAAATTAGCATTGCTGCCCGGCGGGACAAAGACAAATTTTTACATTTGTATTTAAAAAAAGACAATAAAAAATTTAAAAATACTGATTATCAACATTTTAAAAAATAAAAGTAATTTTGTAAACCGATAAATGATATCGATGTTTGCGAAACAATGGACAAAACGCTCCTCTTCGAAGCGTTCTCGACGCTTGCGCCTGCCGAGCTGCGTGAATTCGGCAAATTCGTACGCTCACCGTTTTTCAACACGCGCCCGCAACTGGTCACTCTGTGCGATTACCTGACCCGTTGCAGAGAGAAGGGTGAATTGCCGCTTGCGGAGAAGGCATATGCCGCGATCCTCACCGTCTCCGATGGAGGGGGCGGGGTTACACCTCCGGAACCGGGATGGAACCAGAAACTCCGACTCGCCAACAGCGCCTTGCTTGCCCTGCTCGAAAAGTACTGGACTTACTGTGAAAAGTTTGAAGATGAAGACCGCGCCAGGATAAGGCTTGCTGCTGCGTACCGCAAGCGAAACCTCGACAAACATTTTCATATCACACTTCGCGAAGCGCGCCGGGGTCGCGAGCGGCTGCCATGGCGGCACGCCGATTATTACCATGACCTGAATTTGCTGGAATGGGAGCAGTATCAATACGACAGTTCGGTGCGTCGCACGGGTTCGCTCAACCTCCAGGCGCCTTCCGATTACATGGACACGGCCTTTATCGCCCGCAAACTGCGCCTGGCCTGCCTCGCTTTATCACACCAGGCCGTGTTCAAAACGGAGTACAGGATTGCTTTGCTCGGGCCCGTACTTGCGCATATCGAGGATACGGAAATGATGAAAGTGCCGGCGGTGGGATTGTATTACTACTGTTATAAATTCCTCTCGGATCGCTCGACGGACGATCATTTCAGGCGTTTCCGCGAGATGCTGCCGGCGCAGGCTGCCGTGTTGCCACCCGAGGAGTTGCGCACGCTTTATCTCCTGGCCATCAATTTCGGTATCAAACGCATTAACGAATCCGCTTCCGGTTGGCTGCAAGCCACCCTCGATCTGTACAAAAGCGCCCTCGAACGCGATCTTTTGCTCGAAAACGGCCTGTTGTCGCGATTTGCGTTCAACAACATCGCGGCCATCGCCCTGCGCGTTGGAGAACTGGACTGGGCCGAACAGTTTATCCTGCAAAACAAACCCAGACTCGAACGCCACTGGCGCGAAGCCACGGCCGGTCTCAACCTCGCGCGCATCGCCTACGCGCGCCGCGACTTCAAAACCGCCCTGCTCAACCTGCAGCGCTCCGACTACAAGGATCTGATTAATAATCTGATCGCCAAGACATTACAACTAAAAATTTACTATGAAACCGCCGAATACGACCTGCTCGAAAGCCACCTGGCCAGCATGAAGAACTTCATCCGAAGACACACTGCCATTGGCTACCACCGCACCAATTACAGCCGGATTGTGCATTACACCAAACTGCTTATGACTTTGAATTTCAAAAAACCGAAGGATGTGGCCGAACTGCGTGAGCAGATTGAAAAAGAGGATGTGCTCACAGAAAAGGAGTGGCTGCTGGAGATGCTGGGTTTCACCACGACGGACACGACGAAACACGACGAATAAAATATTTAATATCAACAAATTACGTCGTGTTTCGTCGTGTCCGTCGTGGTGAAATTTTTTAACTCTTTATCCGGACAAACAGAAAGAATATTTGTGGTTTATTGTGCATTAATACAAAATGAAACAATGCTTTTTAAAACAAACTATTTTACTTTTGCAAACCAAAATCCGAAAATCGTAAATTATGGAAGGCCTTTCGTTATCGTCTTTGAAGGATTTGCTGCAACGGATTGATCGGCGTAAAGTCGAAATAGATGCGCTTCGTCCGTTCACGCAGGAACAGGAGGGGCGTATTATGCAAAAATTTCGGCTCGACTGGAACTATCACTCCAATGCCATAGAAGGAAATTCATTGACTTATGGCGAGACTATTGCTTTCCTCATGGAGGGCCTTACAGCCAAGGGCAAGCCTTTTAAAGACCATCTCGACATCAAAGGCCATAACGAGGGGATTGATTACCTGATACATCTTATCAAAAACCGGGAGCAGCTCAGCGAGAAAATCATCCGGGAGTTGCATGAAATGATTTTGGTAGAACCTTACTCCAATCCCGCTAAAACGCATGACGGTCAGCGAGTAGAAAAACGCGTCACTCTCGGTGCATATAAAAGCCGGCCTAATTCCGTCGAAACACCTACGGGCGAAATGCACTACTACGCCACGCCTGAAGAAACACCGGCCAAAATGACTGATCTGATGGATTGGCTGCGGGAGCAACAGGAAAAAAATGATCTGCATCCGCTTGTACTGGCTGCCATCTTCCACTACCGGTTTGTTGCCATTCACCCCTTCGACGACGGCAACGGCCGTATGTCGCGCCTGTTGATGAATCTCCTCCTGATGCAGTACGGCTATCCGCCTGTTGTAATAAAGCAACAGGATCGCCAGGCTTATTACTACGCCTTGCGTCAGGCTGATGCGGGTGAGTTGGATACATTTATCGAGTATATAGGCGAAAATTTGTTGCACTCACTTGATATTCAATTTAAAGGCGCACGTGGCGAGTCGCTTGAGGATGATGATGATTTGGATAAGGAGATTGCGCTTTTAAAAATGGGTTTGGAGAAAGAAGATGTTATACCAAAAAATATCGAAATTATTAGGCAATTATTTGCAGAGACTTTCCTTCCATTATTTCAAGAGATTCAGAAACAGTGCAGGAAACTGGATGAATTGTTCTATAGCCACTGGGATAGAATACAGTTTGCAAAAGATGGAGATTCATCTAAAATGACAATCACACCTGTAGATTGGAATGAAGAAAAAATGAGATTATCTGAAGATGCTTCTAAAACAATATCTCATATCGACTATGATTATCAGTGGGTTGAATTTCGTAAAACCGAGGAACCTTTTAATATAAACCAAAGCATTTCTATTCGTTTTAATAAATTTAGGTATGAAATTGAGGGGCATGGATTTAGTAAAGTAATTAGAATATCTAAAACCTACTCCCAAAAACTAACCCCCGAAGAATTCACCGACCTCTCCAAAATCTTCGTTAAGGAAGCTCTTGCACAAATCAAGGCTCATACAGGAAAATAACCAGATCATTGTCAGAATGCCCACCCTCGACTCCAACATCGAATACCTCAAAGGCGTCGGTCCGCAGCGCGCGGAGGTGCTGAAAAAGGAATTGGGCATTTTCATCTGCCGCGATCTGCTGTTCCATTTTCCCTTCCGGTACATCGACCGCACGAAATTTCACAAGATCCGCGACGTGCACAACGAAGGCGAACAGGTACAGTTTCGCGGCATACTTCGGCGCCTCGAAATGGTCGGCGAAGGTCGCGGCCGGCGGCTCGTGGGCAGCCTGCGCGACGAGACCGGAATGATGGAACTCGTCTGGTTTCAGGCTATTCACTGGCTGGAGAAAAGCCTCACGGTTGGCAAGGAATACATCGTTTTCGGCCGTATCAACGAATTCAACGGCCGTTTCAACATAACGCATCCCGAAATGGAGGAGGTGCCGCCGCCTTCAGACGGCGAATCCGCCTCGAATACCGGGAACGGTGTGTCCCGCACCTTCGACCCGGTTTACCCCAGCACCGATAAACTGACGCAGAAAGGACTGGATGCCAGGGGTTTGCGCAAACTGATCCGCACGCTCCTCGACGGAATTTCCGCCGCCGAACTGCCCGAAACACTGCCCGATTACCTGAGGGAGCAATTCAAACTCGCCTCGCGTTGGGAGGCGCTGAACAGCATCCATTTCCCCGCCAACCAGCAGGAACTTGACGCGGCCACCCGGCGACTGAAATTCGAGGAACTGTTTTTTCTCCAGTTGCGACTCCTGCAGATACGGACCCGCCGGAAAGACACTGTCCGGGGCTTCGTTTTTCCCAATATCGGCGATTATTTCAATACTTTTTACACCGAAAAACTGCCCTTCGAACTTACGGGCGCACAAAAAAGGGTGCTGAAAGAGATCCGTGCCGACCTCGCCAAAGGCAGCCAGATGAACCGCCTCGTGCAGGGCGACGTCGGCTCCGGCAAAACGGCCGTAGCGCTCATGACCATGCTCATGGCGCTCGACAACGGTTTCCAGGCGACGCTGATGGCCCCGACGGAAATACTCGCCCAGCAACATTTCAGCAACATCACCGAACTCGTGGGCGATCTGGGTGTCAACGTCGGCTTCCTGTCCGGTGCAGTGAAGGGCAAAAAACGCCAGGCTATCCTCGATCTGCTCGCCGCCGGCGAGATTCACATCGTCATCGGCACCCACGCGCTCATAGAAGATTGGGTACAATTTAAAAACCTCGGAATCAGCATCATAGACGAGCAGCACCGCTTTGGCGTGGAGCAGCGGGCCGCGCTCTGGAAGAAAAACCCCGCCGGTGCCCCGCATGTCCTGGTGATGACGGCCACGCCCATTCCCCGCACGCTGGCCATGACCCTCTACGGCGATCTCGACGTATCGGTGATCGATGAAATGCCGCCGGGCCGCAAGCCCATTACCACAACGCACCGGAACGAGCATCATCGCCTGCGTGTACAGGGTTTTATGCGCGAAGAGATCGCCAAAGGCCGGCAGGTGTACGTCGTGTACCCGATGATCGAGGAAACCGAGACAATGGATCTGCAGAACCTGATGTCGGGTTTCGAAGCGCTGAGCCGCGACTTTCCGCCGCCGCAGTACCAAATCAGCATCGTACACGGCAAGATGAAACCCGCCGATAAAGACTTTGAAATGCAGCGTTTTGTAAAAGGCGAAACCCAGATCATGGTGGCCACCACCGTCATCGAGGTGGGCGTCAACGTGCCCAACGCTTCCGTAATGGTCATCGAAAATGCCGAGCGGTTCGGTCTTTCGCAATTGCACCAGCTGCGCGGGCGCGTGGGGCGTGGCGCCGAGCAGAGTTTCTGCATCCTGATGACCGGCTTCAAACTTTCCGCCGAAGGCCGCGAACGTATCCAGACAATGGTGCGCACCAACGACGGATTCGAGATCGCCGAAACGGACCTGCGCCTGCGCGGCCCCGGCAACATCGAAGGCACCCAGCAAAGCGGCATGCTCCGTTTCCTGCTTGCCGACCTCGCCCGCGACGGGCAGATACTCACGGCAGCACGGGAGGTCGCTACACACATACTCGAAAATGACCCGTCGCTGGCTGCGCCGGAACACGCGCGGCTGCGCCGGCACCTGGCGTCGGAAGGAAAAGAGGCGAGGGTCTGGAGCCGGATTTCGTAGGCAGTTTATGATTGGTTTGCTCCAGGAAAAATAATCATTATATGCTTGATAGTCAACCTGATAATAAAAAATGGTACACGAAAAAATCCAGCGGTTTTTAACGACGCATGCCACCAAAAAATCGATGGCAAAAGGGCTGGATATGTACCGGTACGGTTATGCAACCCGCAAATCGCTGGATAAAAACGGCACCGGCAAGGCTGTTTACACCGTGCAAAGCGACAGCGGCTATGGTCAGTACAAGGTGGAAATACAGAATTTTATCGGGAAGATGCCCATCGTGACAACCTGTAGCTGTCCTTACGACTGGGGCGGCGCCTGCAAGCACATTGTTGCCGCCATTCTGGATCTGGATGAAATGGAAGAACTCGACCAGCCGCCGCAAACCTACCAGATGCTCGACTGCGAAGTGCGGCTGTCCGATCTCAGCGACCATCAATTGCAATACAACGTAGCACCCAACTTGTGGAAAACGCGCAACACCGCGCAAAAAGCAGATATCGTCTCCGCCATCAATGGTATCGCGGAATGCACCGTCCGCCACAACAAGCAGGACTATGCCATGCGGTTTACGCGCATCGATCCCGGCCACCTGCACACCTCGTGTTCGTGCAACCAGGAATTGACGGAACCGCTGTGCTCGCATAAACTGGCCGCACTGCTTGCCCTCCGGGAGCAATTCGGCATCATGGCCTTCGAGGTCATGCGCGACTGGACGGAAGAGAAAAACCGTATGCTGGCCGAATACGGATTCTCCACAGCCGACAACCTGGATGGAAAATTTCAGTTTAAGATCAATAATGCCGGGAAGCTGGAAATGACGGTCCTCGACAAATCCCTCCGGTCGCTCAAACATCTCAAGGACTGGTGGAACACGACCGGCAAAAAATTTGACACTGACAATCAGGCATTTAAAGTTCCAAAACAAGATGAGGAAGAGTCAGGTAACACGCTCGTTCTGGTTTTCTCATTCACCTTGCTTGGCGACGATGCGCTCCCGGATGTAACGCTGACCCCGCTGACCGCGCGGTACAATGCCGCAAAAGACAAACTTTCGCACATTGGCAAAATGGAAAACCTGTATGGCGGCTATGATACCGAAATACCTGCGATAAGCCAACAGGAAAGCCTTTTGCTCAATATCGCAAAAAAGGACCTCCGAACCAATACCCTGATGGCCGCTATCCGGGCTTCAGGCGAGCCATTGCCGCGCTGGGTTTACAGCCTCTCCCAAAAGGAGATCGGCGAAGGACCGCTCCGGGCCGCCCAAATCCACATCGGGAAAATATGGGCGCGTGCGTTCCCGCTGCTTAAAGACAAAATAACGGTCATCAGTCCCAACCAGTATCACCACCTCAACTCCTTGCAACGGGTGCAGGTCATTCCGGACCCCGTCCGGCTCGGTTTTGAGATGCGTCAGGAAGAAAGCATCGCCGTGCTCGAAGGTTTCGCCGAAATAGACGGCGTTTCCGTACCGCTTGCTTCGGTTAAAAGATACGGCTTTTGGCTGCTTGGATTTGGTGGCAAACTGGCTCGCCTTGCCTCCTGGAACGATGCCGCCATGGTACAGCAGTTTGCCCCGGCTGGCAAATTCACCGTGCGGCAATCGCAATTGGATGGCTTCCTGACAGACTTCGTATTGCCGCTCACCGAGCATTTTTCCGTCAGCCTGAACATTGATAAACCTATTGATTTTCAAACGCTTAATTTTAAAGAAGGGCGTATTTACCTGAAAGAAGACGAAGAAAACCTGGTGTTTGTGCCGGCTTATGCCTACCTGAACCAAACTGGCGGAGACGACGCGGAAGAATGGGAGTTTTCCGCCGACGGGCGCAGGAACAAGGTGTCGTACGATGGCGACCATATCACCGTTTGGGAGCGCGACCCTGCTCCTGAAAAGGCGTTCTTTGCCTTCGCCATGAACCTGCACCCCGACTTTCAAGGCCAGGCCGGACAGCCGTTTTTCTACCTCCCTTTTGCCGATGCCTTGAAAGACAACTGGTTGTATCGTTTTTTTGAGCAAACAAGCGAGCAGCAGGTCCCGGTATTTGGCTTCGCGCAACTGAAAAAATTCAAATACAATCCCAACCGACCGGCTTTTCGCGTAAAAGCCTCCTCCGGTATAGACTGGTTCGATATGCAGATGGAAGTGGGTTTCGGCGACCAGTTTATTTCGCTCAATGATCTCAAAAAAGCCGTCGTGAACAAGCAGAACTACGTGCAACTCGCCGACGGCACTATCGGGATGCTGCCTGAAGAATGGCTGGAGAAATATGCCAACCTGTTCAAATTCGGCCAGGTTAAAGGCGATTCGATAAAACTTTCCAAACTGCATTTCTCGGTTATCGACGACCTCTACGGGCAGATTGACAACGAAAAAATCCGTCAGGAAATCGAAGAAAAGAAATTCAAACTGCTGAATTTCAGGGAGATAAAAAATGTAAAACTGCCGAAGAAGGTTCGGGCCCAACTCCGCGATTACCAGATCGAAGGCTTTAGATGGCTCAATTTTCTGGATGAATTCAAATGGGGCGGTTGCCTTGCCGACGACATGGGGCTGGGCAAAACCCTCCAGGTGCTGACCTTCCTGCAACGCCAGAAAGAGCTGCAACCTGGCCTGACGAACCTCGTCGTGGTGCCCACCACGCTGATTTTCAACTGGCAGGCCGAGGTGGAAAAGTTCGCCCCCGAAATGCAGGTATTTGTCCATCGGGGCGTGGGCCGCCAAAAGGACATCGCCTTTTTCCGCGACTTCGACATCATCATCACTACGTACGGCACGCTGCGCAGCGATATAGGGCATCTCAAGGATTTTCTTTTTCACTACATCGTGCTCGACGAGTCGCAGGCCATTAAAAATCCCGATGCACAGGTGTCGAAAGCCGTCAAACTGCTCAGCGCCCGAAACCGCCTTGTAATGACCGGCACACCGGTGGAGAACAACACCTTCGATCTGTACTCCCAAATCGAATTCCTTAACCCCGGACTGCTCGGAAGCCAGGATTTTTTCCGCACGGAATTTGCCAACCCGATCGATAAAAACCGCGACGAAAACGCCGCCCGCGCCTTGCGCAAAATCATTTATCCTTTCATCCTCAAACGAACCAAGGAAGAGGTGGCCAAGGACCTGCCAGACAAGACCGAAACGACGCTTTTTTGTGAAATGGGCAAGAAACAACGGAAGGTCTATGACACTTTCCGCGAGCTTTACCGGGCAAAAATCGCGAGCAAAATGGAAACCGACGGCCGCGACAAGGCCGCTTTTCTCATCCTCGAAGGTTTGCTCAAACTGCGCCAGATATGCGATTCGCCCGCCCTGCTCTCCGATGATGCCGACTACGGCCACGATTCGGCCAAACTGGACGAGATCATCCGCGAAATCGGGGAAAATGCCGGGCACCACAAAATCCTTATATTCTCGCAATTCCTGAAAATGCTGGATCTGATAAGAAACCACCTTGAAAAGGACCGTATTCCGTATGAATACCTCGACGGTTCCACCATCGACCGGGCAAGCCGCGTACAACGCTTTCAGGAATCCGAACAATGCCGCGTTTTTCTGATGAGCCTCAAGGCCGGCGGAGTGGGCATCAACCTCACCGAAGCGGATTATGTGTACCTGGTCGACCCCTGGTGGAACCCGGCTGTGGAGCAGCAGGCCATCGACCGCACCCACCGTATCGGCCAGACAAAGAAGGTATTTGCGTATAAAATGATCTGCAAGGATACTATCGAGGAGAAAATTCTGCAGCTCCAGGACAAGAAAAAGGACATCGCCAAAGAACTCATCAGCACCGAGCAGGGCTTTATCAAGAAGTTGACGAAAGAGGATATCATCGGGCTGTTTAGTTGAATTTACTCCTCCAGTTCCACCTTCTCTCTTTTTCCCAAACCCAGGGCCTGAATCGCCCGGTCCAGCAGCCAGTACACCACCGGCACCACGATGAGCGACAGGAACATGGAGGAATTCAGACCGCCTATAATTGCCCAGGCGAGGCCGTTTTTCCAGTCGGCGCCGGCTCCTTGGGCGAGGGCGATGGGCAGCAACCCGATCACCATGGCGATGTTGGTCATGAACACGGGCCGGAAGCGGAGCTTGGTCGATTGGAGCAGCGCTTCGCGCAGGGGCATGCCTTTTTCCCGCAAATGATTGGCAAAATCCACGACGAGGATGGCGTTTTTGCCAACGAGGCCGACGAGCATGAGCAAACCGAGTCCGGTGAAAACGGTGAGGTTTTCACGCGCCAGCGCCAGCGCCAGGAAAGCGCCGATGATGGACAAGGGTATGGAGAACAGCACCACGAGCGGATACACCCAGTTGTCGTATAGCGCCACCATGATCAGATACACCAGCACAAGGGAGGTCCACAAGGCGAAACCAAGCGTGCCGATGCCCTGTTCCTGCCGTTTCAGGTCGCCGCCGTACTTGATCTCGGTGCCGGGCGGCAATGGCAGCGCATCGAGTTTTGCCTTGATGTCGCGGCTGACGGATCCGTTCGGGCGTCCGATCACCTGGGCGGTGAGCATCACCGA